>JAIPFP010000095.1 GCA_021736575.1 Pirellula sp.
CGCTCTTGATGAACTCGTCGAGTACTTCATCGACCGTCTTAATCAATTTATCGCGATTCACCGGATTGGTGATCGCATACATCATGAATACCCCAGCGCGATCGAGAGCCCTTGCATTGAATTGGCTGCCAACGCCATACGACAAACCTTCTTGCTCTCGAACACGTTCGCCGAGTCGACTAGACAGGGAGCCGCCTCCTAAGATATCGTTGGCGATGTAGAGGGCTTCCCAATCTGGGTCGTCGGAACGAACATCTAAGTTGGCTGCAGCTAACATGACGGCGTTCTCTTTGTCGGGCGTTTCGATTGTGATCTTGTCGGGCTGGATGGCGACGAACGGCTTTGCGATTCGAGCGTAAGTCTCCTTCGACTTCCAATCTGCGACGGCGATGTTGAGCTTTTCGAGGGCGACATCTTGGTCAAAGGCGCCAACCACCGTAACTTCGCCATGCTCACCCGACAGGAAGCGTGCGAATAGATCACGACCATCGCTGGGCTTGGCGGCTTCTAGCCTTGCGAGTCGCTGTTCAAGGGTAGGGACGTAGTGAATGCTGCTCTCGGGCAAGGGCGAAAGTCTTCGGGTTAACTCCAATTGAGCTAAGAAGTTTGGGTCTGTACGATCCGATTCCATTTGCGAGCGCTTTTCGGATTTGAGCAAGGCAAACTCTTCTTCTGGAAACGTTGGGTGCTTTAACACTTCGGCCAACAAATCCAACGATTCGATGAACGCCTTTTTGCGTCCTGTGAGTTGAAAAGTGATGGCACCGGGTTCACTACTCAGTGTTAGTTCCGCTTGTATTTCGTCGAGTTTGTCTTGAAGCTCAGCTTCGTTGTAGGCCTGGGTCCCATGCAACCAAGATTCGCCCAAAAACCGAATCGCTTGCAACTGCTGGGGTGTATTGAGAGTTGTTTCGCGACCGTAACGCAACGTCAGTTTCAAGAAGAATCGGTCGCCTCGAACTTGCTTAGGAAGAAGTGCATAGGTAACGCCCGATTTCAGTTTTCCTCGAAGAGTCCTTGCGGCGATATTTTCAGGTGTCGGATCAAACGCTTCTCCTTTGGATAACGACTCACGACCACGGTACCCGGAAACAAGTGCGTCCAAGCCGGGCCGAGAAGCGATGACGGACCGATCCGGTTGGGCGGTTGGGACGAAGATACCAGTGGTTCGATTGCTCTCCTTCAAATAGCGAGCGGCAACGCGTTGAACGTCAGCGGCGGTGACTTGTTCGATGCGGTCTCGGTCGATGTAGAAAAGTCGCCAATCGCCGAACGCGGCCCAATCGCTTAACTCATAAGCAAGCCTGGACGTATTGGTTTGGGCTTTTTCCTTTTCATTCTGTAGTTTCTTGATCGCTCGGGCGACTTCCTCATCAGTCACTCCCTCTTGGACGATGTTTGCAAGTGTTTGGTTGAGCGACTCGCGAACCGTTTCCACCGTAACACCTTGCTCAACTTTGACGAGACACCCAAATAGTCCAGGATCGAATCCGGGCTGATGCGTTGCCAGAACCATCGATGCTTGATGCGTTTTGACCAAGTCTTGATAGAGTCTGCCGCTTGGTTCATCACCTAAAATGTATTGCAACACATGCAGCGGTGCCGAATCCACGTCTGCCGCGGCAGGAACATGGAATCCAACCCCGATCATCGGGACATCGCCGACTCGATTGAGGTATACGATGCGTTCACCATCTTGGGTCGGCTCGGCGGTGTAAGTCGATTCGAGTGGAATGTCTGGCTTGCCAAGCGAACCGAAATGCGATGCCGCCGAAGCCAAGGCCATTTCAGGGTCGAATCGACCGGCCACCAAGAGTACCACATTGTCGGGTCGATAGTACTTCTTGTAGAAAGCTCTCAAGCGATTGACGGGGACCCGTTCGATGTCGGCACGATTTCCGATCACGCTCTTACCATAGTTGTGCCATTCGTAGGCGTTGGCCATGATCCGTTGCATGAGAATCGATTGTGGCGAGTCTTCGCCAGATTCAAATTCATTTCGAACCACGGTCATCTCGGAAAAAAGATCTTCGCCTCGGATAAAACAGTTCACCAATCGGTCTGCTTCGATGGAGATTGCCCAGTCGAGGTTTTCTGCTGAAGCGGGCAGAGTTTCATAGTAATTGGTACGGTCGTAGTCCGTGGTCCCATTCATGTCGATGACGCCGCGTTCCTTGAGTTCTTTGTCGAGGTCGGCGTGCAGAGGTGTCCCTTTGAAAAGCATGTGCTCCAATAAGTGGGCCATACCCGATTCACCATAGCCCTCATGCCTGGAACCGACCAGCACGGTCATATTCACCGTGATGCTACTGGCGGAATCATCAGGGATTAGAACCACTCGAAGGCCGTTGGTTAGCACATATTCGGATACACCCTCAACCTCTGCCGTCTTTCGCCAGGCTGGCTCTTGAGAATCGGCGAAGTTGGGAAACAAGCACCAGCCAAGGCAGAACGAGAGAAGCAGTTTGACGATTGGCATCTTAAAACGGATCCGTGTATGGGCTTGAGTTCGCGAAGAGCTTAGGTTTGACTTTTGTCGGCTGTTTTTATTTAGCAGCCATCATCTTTTGGACTTCCTGAAGCGAAGTCTCGCCGAGCGCACAGGCCAAGATTCCTTCTTCTTGAAAGCCGAGGTGGCCACGTTGCTTAGCGAACTGGCGGATAGCGTCGGGATTTCCGGACGACTTGAAGATCGTTTGGCGCATTGGGTCATCGATAATTAACAGTTCAAAGATCGCCATACGCCCATGATACCCTCGACCGTTGCATTTTTTGCAGATCTCAATTTCAATAGGATTCCCTTTCGCATCGACACGTTGTTCGGGTGGGGGCGGAATGGTGGGTTGAAAAAGTTTCTGAACTCGGCCGGCAGGGATACCTAGCTTTTGAAGCAATTGCGGAGTTGGTTGGAATGGTTGCTTACATTTATCGCAGAGTCGACGAAGAAGGCGTTGATTGAGTACGCCGCTCAGCAAATTAACAATATCTTTCGCTTCGGTCCGATAGGTTGAAATCAGTTTGATGATGGCGTCGACTGAGTCGGTAGCAACCATCCGGGTGATAGCGTGTTTATCGTTTTTGGTGATTTGATCGATGGTTCGCTCTGCAATGTAGGAGCTGATCAAGGATGGCAATACCAATACGTCTGGTTGCTTGAGCAGCATCTTTTCAAACAAGGTATCCGGACCATCACCGACACCTGGCTCATAAAGATTTTGAGTGACGTTGATGATCTCAGCTTCGGCTTCGGCTTTGTTTTCAAGTGACACGAAGTCGCGGACGTACTTGTCCGTATTCTCAAGGCCGACTCGCCAGGTGGTCGGCAAGCCTTGACCGGCTGGAGCGCTTATCAGCACAATTCCCTTGTGGCCGTTCATCAATGCTTTGAATGTGACTTGCATGGCCTCGCGCATGCCGAGATCATTGAGGGTTTTGAGCGTCGGCTTTTTGGTGTCAATCTGAAAGAGCACGCGTTCACCCGTTTGAACGCCGGCGCTCATGAAGGAGATGACCCAGTCGGTATCCTTGAAATTGGTCGCAAATTTCGCCTCCTGTTTGACTTTTCGTTCAGCAGGGTTGAGGCCCAGGACTTTCTTGAAGACGACGAGGGCGGCATCGCCTGTTGGTCGATCCATGGGTGGCAGTGTTTCCCAATTCCCGTCGATCCGATAACGCACAACGGCCCCTTGAGCGGAATAATCCATGAGGATGCGATCTGCTCGACTCGTAACCGCATTTGCAAGTAATACGATCGCGATAGGATAGCCGGGGAGTTGACGCGCGGCGATTGACAATCCTTGGAGTTCGTCTTTGGGGATCCCCAAGGTTTTGATTTCAAGCGCCGGAATTTCGACTCCCTCCGCATTGAGCGTTGGACCGTCGGCGGTTGGCTTTGGCTTTGGCTTCTTTTTTCCAAATATCATATTGATCGATCAGTTGTCTCGTTGAAAAAAACGCTTAGGGGGAACGAAGGTAAACTAGAGTGTGAAGGAACGCTCTGGGGAGCTAGATGATGCCTGGCGCACTCACGTTGATGCCCTTGAGCAGCATCTTGAGTGCATCCGGGTTCGGAGCTACTTCGAAGGCGGTTGGGCGATCGATCAATCCGTCGTCAATCAGTTGTTTGAGGCTCATTGTGAAGTCTTGCATGCCGTCTTGGACACCGATTCGAATAGCATCCGAGAGCTTTTGATCTTTGCTTTCGAGAATGAGTTTTCGTACGATGGGAGTAAACAGCATGATTTCGCAAGTTGGCACACGGCTTACTCCTTGCTTGATCGATGGCAACAGTTTCTGGGCTACGATCCCCTTCATGTTGAAAGCCATGGCATTTCGAATCGCATTATGCATTTCTTCGGGGAACAAATCGAGGATACGACCGACGGTGGACGGAGCTGTCGATGCGTGGATCGTACCAAAAACCAAGTGCCCCGTTTCGGCTGCGTGAATGGCAGTCATAAACGTTTCTTGATCTCGCATTTCACCGACAAGGATGATGTCTGGGTCTTCCCGCACGGCGTGCTTCATCGCTATTTCAAAATTCTTGACGTCCGTCCCAACTTCGCGTTGATTGATGAGGCATTTTTTTTCGGTGTAGACGAACTCGATTGGGTCCTCGAGCGTCAGAATGTGTTTGCTGTACTCCGCATTGATCCAATTGAGCATCGATGCGATCGTCGTGCTTTTTCCGGAACCCGTAACGCCAGCCAGCAACACCATCCCTTGATCGTACTTGCATAGTTCTTCAAGGACTGGCGGTAGAAACAGACCTTTAAAGTTTGGAATGAAGTTATTGATTCGCCGAGCAACGAGCCCAGGTTTGCCAAGCTGTTTGAGCATATTGACTCGAAATCGCCAATTCTCTCCGTCGACGTTGATTGTGTACGAAAAGTCGGCACCACCCTCTTCTTCAAAGATACGACGGTTCCGATCGTCGAGCATTGGGATGAGGAGTCGCACCATTTCTTCGATATCTATCGGCGGACGATTGAGAGGCTTGAGATCGCCTTTGACGCGAACAATTGGGGCTGTACCAACTTTCAGGTGCAGGTCGCTCCCCTCCAGTTTTACACAGGCCTTGAAAAGCTTATCGACCTCAAGTTCGCGTTTCACCTGCAACAGCGATGCAGCTAATTCGTCCGATGTTGCGGGCGGGATATTGGAGGTTGGGGCTGGTCGGACTTTAGTGGCTGACATGGATCACTCTCGAACAAGAATAGAACAGGAAAACACACTGCACCATCCATGGTGACTCAACGAACAGGAATTGGAATCACAACCTAACTGGAATTCCATTCTCTGCCATCATACGCTTGGTTTGCAGGATGGAATATTCACCGAAATGGAAAATACTGGCAGCCAGCACGGCATCCGCCTTGCCGACCAGGATCGCATCGACCAGATGCTCGGGTTTTCCAGCTCCGCCACTGGCAACCACCGGAATTGGGACTGCATTGCTGACAGCTAAGGTAATCGGAAGATCATAGCCATCTTTGGTACCGTCTCGATCCATGCTGGTTACTACGATTTCGCCTGCCCCCAACTCGGTCACTTTCTCGGCCCAGGCAACTGCTTCCAAGCCCGTTGGGGTCCGGCCTCCGTTGATGTGAACCTCCCAAAACTCTTTTCCGTCGCGTAGAACTCGCCGTGGATCGATGTTGACCACAATGCATTGAGATCCAAACCGGTCCGCCGCTTGCCTTACAAAATCAGGGTCTTTGCATGCGGTAGAATTAATTGAAACCTTGTCACATCCTGCTTGGAGCAGCGTGCGAATATCTTCGATTGTCCGAATTCCACCGCCGACCGTCAGCGGCATAAAGACTTGCTCGGCTGTGCGTCGCACTACGTCGAGCATGATGCCGCGGTCTTCGTGGCTGGCGGTGATGTCAAGAAAAACGAGTTCATCCGCACCTTCGACTTCATAGCGCTGCGCGATTTGGACTGGATCGCCGGCATCTCGGAGATTGATGAAGTTCGTGCCTTTCACCACGCGGCCTTGATACACATCTAAGCAGGGAATGACTCGTTTTGCCAACATATTCGGACAAACCCTCGTTATACGGTTGCGATATGGTGATCCAAAGCTTGTTGAAATTCGTCAAACAAATAACTGCTGTCGTGTGGCCCAGCGGATGCTTCCGGGTGGTACTGTACGCTAAAGGCCTCAACCATCTTGTGTCGAATGCCGGCGATCGTATTGTCGTTCAAATTTCGATGTGTGATCTCAAAGCAATCGGGCAAGGATTCTTCCTCGACCGCGAACCCATGGTTTTGCGACGTTATCTCGACTCTACCCGTTTTGCAATTAAGAACCGGTTGGTTGGCACCGCGGTGACCGAACTTCATCTTGAAAGTCTTCGCACCGCCGGCCAACGAGAGCAACTGGTGGCCCAAGCAGATGCCAAAAACGGGGAGTTTTCCGAGAAGGTTTTGGATGGTTGTGATGGCGTAGGCCAAGGGCTCAGGGTCACCGGGCCCGTTGCTCAAAAAGACACCGTCGGGTTTTTGAGCAAGAACATCGCTGGCAGTAGCGGTCCCAGGAAGAATGGTGACGCGATTCCCGCGATGGGCGAGATGCCTTGGGATATTCCACTTCATGCCGTAATCGAGGCAAACCACGTGCGGTTGCGTTTGATTTGCCATCGGCTCAGCGTTGATGGCCGATTTGTCCAATGTTGACAAACCCAACGTCGAAAAGTCGTGCAGTTTGGAGTCCCATCGGCTTGATCCGGTGGGAATTACCTCGCTGACAAGATCTCTCCCGACGAGGCCAAGGCTGGTTCGGGCTTTGTGTACGAGCGAGTCACGATTGAAATCGGAAGTTGACAGAACACCCTTCAGGGCACCTTGGCTGCGAATTTTTCGGACGAGTGCACGCGTATCTATGCCGGAGATTGCGACAATACCGTGCTTTTCCAAATAGTCGGGGAGGGACTGGCTGGCGCGAAAGTTGCTGTGAAGTCGACTGCATTCGCGAACCACGAAACCTGCGATCCGCGGGTGGCTCGATTCAAGATCTTCCCCGTTAATCCCAACGTTTCCGATCATCGGATAGGTCATCGTGACGATTTGCCCGCGATAACTTGGGTCGGTCAGGATTTCCTGATAGCCGGTCATAGACGTGTTGAAAACGACTTCTCCATCCATTTCGCCCACGGCACCAATAGAAGTTCCTTCGAAAACGGTGCCATCCTCAAGTGCCAAAACGCCTGGATTTCCTGGACGAAACAATTCAATCAACCTCAATCGATACGGAAAGAAATGAGGCCGAGGACGATTTTCGAGATGAGTACTCTCGGCCCGTCAAAAATGATACTCGAAGACAGACTGCCCTACCAGTCACACGATTTTGGATAGACTTGTGATTTTCTGCTGCTCCCTCTCTTCATTTCCATTTTTTTGCTTATCCTGGTGAGTTACGCTTGGTTTGAACGAACCTAGGCGAGGCAGGTCTCGTACCAGCCGGGACACCAATACGCACAAAATGAATGTTTGAGACACGCGTAAACGCACTCTCCAAGATACCTTTTCACCTGTTTTCAGTTTGAGCCGACCACCTATGGCATTCCAAATTTTGACCCCATTTCTGGCAGCCAACGATTTCTGGATGACGAAATGGCTTACGCCGATTTGGTTTCTAGGAGTTGGTGTCGTCTTCGGATTTGCCATTCTTATTCTTTTCCTAGGTCTCTTTTATGGGTTGTCGAAGGTAACGGCATTAGAAAAGTCCCGAAGAGACGGATTCGCGCATCTGGTGTGCTTGCTTGTCACGCTTGGATTGGGAAGTGGCTTGGCGATGTGGACTAGGTTCGGCTTTCTGTCGAAAGCGTTTATCGGCGACAATGGCTCTTTCGAGACAGAGGAGTGGGCCATGATTTCGCTGGCGTCCACGCTCATGATCGCAATCGTGGTTTGGGCCTTGGTTTATTGTTCTTCGACACGATTTTTAGGTGAGTTGCGATCTCTTCTCTTTGAGGGTGTCGGACTCTACATGCTTTCGGTACTTTCAACGATTGCCGCGATTGGCCTTGCAGCCTCATTCCTGGTCGACGCCCCGATGGCAGCCATTCAAGGTATCCCGGACCTTTTCAGGCTTTCGGACGTAATAACCAATATTGAACTCAAAGGGGCACCCGCCGACAGTGCGGCAGAATTCGTCAAGCTATCCATCCGCTATAATCCCGATTCACTCGCTTTCGTTCAAATCGATTCAGACAGACGCGTCTTGTTGACTGATGCACCGAGCCTTGGAGAGGCACAGCTCCGAGCCATGACGATTGAGGCGAAGACGCCAATAATCTGGACGAGCAAGATGGGTGCAAAGGACAGCCCACTGCCCATGGTTGGGGGCGCGGAGCTCTATGCACAAAATCAAGAGATAGATAATGCGACACTCAAGTTTCGTTTGGTTTCCGCACCACCTGTTCGCGAATCCATTACTTTGGTCTTGGTGGCTCTCTTTGTCGCGGTCTTTGGATTGCTATTCATGTTGATGCAAGCCGTTTCGCCTAAAGCTGCAGCCATAGCCCTATCTGCGGCCAAAAGCGAACTATCGCAACCGCTTCCGGTCATGCTCATGGTAATCGTTTCGCTCGCGATTCTCTTGTTTGTTTTCTTGCCATTTCACACATTCGGAGAAGACATCAAGTTGCTTAAGGACTGTGGAGTGACCCTCATCCTAATCGCGGCAATTCTCCAGGCTGTTTGGTCTGCCAGCACTTCTGTCAATGATGAGATCGAAGGGCGAACAGCATTGACGCTTCTCAGCAAACCGATTCACCGACGTTCGTTTATTATCGGCAAAATCATGGGTGTGATTTGCATCGTGATGCTGATGTTCTTGGTGCTCGGAACCGTTGAACTCTTGGCGGTCGCATACAAGCCCATCGTCGAATCACGCGAATCGTCGTTGGACCCACCGACTTGGCAGCAATGTCACACAGAAATGTTCCAGACCATTCCGGGTTTAGCTTTGGCTTTCTTCGAGGCCATTGTGTTCGGCGCTTTTGCGGTTGCGTTGGGTACTCGATTCTCATTGTTACCGAACTTCACCATTTGCTTCTCGATCTACCTGCTCGGCCACTTGACTCCGACTATTGTTGAATCGGCGGCAGGCGGTTTGCCATTGGTTGAATTCTTTTCGCAGTTGATATCGGCCGTGGTTCCCAACCTAAGTCACTTTTCTATGGAGGCCGCGATTGATGCAGAGGTCGGCATTCCATGGTCTGTGATTGCAAGTGTTTTGATCTATACGACCATCTATGGCATGGCCGCCACTCTCATCGGGCTGTTGCTTTTCGAAGATCGGGACTTAGCGTAACGCGATCGTGATCCAATTGGTCCATTGTTTTCCCATTCAAGAGCGACATCTTCAATGGATCCAAACCGCAGTTCCGCACGCGAAGTTACTTGAGGCAACTCAAGATACGATTCCGCAACGGATCATGGATGCGGATGTTTTCGTCGGGCACGCCAAAGTTCCGGTGCCTTGGGACAGCGTTGTGCAGCAAGGGCGATTGAAATTTATCCAATCGTCTGCTGCAGGTTTGGACCATTGCCTGGCACCGTCGGTGATCGACTCGGAAATCGTTGTGTGCAGCGCGTCTGGATTGTTCGCCAATCAAGTAGCCGAGCAAACCCTGGCATTGCTCCTAGGTTTGCTTCGCGGCATCCCGATCTTTTATCGGCAGTGGCAAAAGAAAGAGTTTGTGCGGAGGCCAACCGATGATCTGCATGGCAAACGCGTGGGCATTGTTGGCATGGGAGGCAACGGACGTCGGCTTGTGAATGTGTTGCAACCGTTCAACGTGACCATTCGAGCCACCGATTACTTTCCGGAACACAAACCGGATTCGGTCGAACAGTTAATGCCTCACACGCAGTTGAAGCAACTTGCGGCATGGTCTGAGATTCTCATCTTAACTTTGCCGCTGAATCAAATGACGCGAGGGGTTGTGGATTCGAGCGTCCTGATGGGTATGCCGAAAGGTTCGTATCTGATCAATGTTGCGCGCGGATCGTGTGTCAACGAAGCGGATCTATGCAGTGCAATCGCTAGCGGACATCTTGCTGGCGCGGGTCTTGACGTGACCGATATCGAGCCATTACCCGAAAACAGTCCTCTGTGGGACTTCTCAAATGTCTTGATTACGCCTCATGTAGGCGCACAAGCCGCACGCCGCACGGACGATACAACCAAGTTGATTTGCGAAAATCTCAAAAGGTATTTTGCTGGTGAGCCGCTCTACAACATTGTGGACAAACGACTGGGTTTTCCGCATCCATCGGTATTGTACAGTCCTGAACAAAGCAGCAAATGGTATTGAACTTACCGATATTGCAGGATCCGGCGTTGTTCGAGCTTTTGGCGGCCTCCTTGGCGATTGCCCTGAATCCGCCGGCCGTCGTCGCGGTCATCCTCATGCTTTCTTCGTCTCACGCGGAGCGCAAAGCGCTTTCGTTCCTTGCCGGTTGGATGATGGGCCTCTTTCTCGTCGGCGCAATAGCGCTCTTCGCGGGAGAGCTATCCGGCAACTGGGGTCCGCCTGAGCGCCTCACCCTCATCATCCAACTCGTTCTCGGCGTGGTTCTCATCGCCTTTGCGGTCAAAAAGTGGCGCGATCATCGGGCAGCCGCTCCTAGCGAGGAGATGCCAAGTTGGATGCGCCCGATCGTGGGTTTTTCGAGTGCGCAGGCGTTCGGAGTAGCGGCCGCTTTTGCCGCCTTCAATCCGAAGACGCTCGCGATCAACGTTGCCAGTGTGACATTGATTGTCGACGCCGGTTTGCCGACGGCGGGCGAGTGGGTGGCCCTCGTGCTGTTCGTGGTCGTGTCCAGCACCACAGTGGCGGCACCGATTCTCTACCACTTCGTCGCCCCGCGGAACTCACAAGCCGTTCTCGAATCATTGAAGAATTGGCTAATCGTCAACAACGCCACAGTGACCGCTGCAATGCTAGTCTTCCTCGGTGTTGTCCTGTTGTGGGCTGGTGGCAAGACGCTGATCGGGGGAACCTAATTGTGCCAGGTGTCACGGTTTCATTGGAAGTGACCTAGTACGATCCCCTGGGATAAACCCACTGGCAATTAATTCCTTCGGGACCTGCTCAATTCGGGTTTCGGCCGAAGATTACGAGGCACATATCATCTTCTTGATCGCAACCGGCACTGTGCTTAAGGACTTGTCCAACGATTTCTTCACCTGCTTTTTTGATGTCGCCTGCACTCGCGGCGACCTGTTGACGTACTCGTTCGATCGAGAAGGGTGCACCCATTGCGTTGGGTGCCTCGAAGATACCGTCGGTGTACAATGTCAACAACTCGCCTGGCAACAGTTCTTGCTCAAAGACTTCGTAAAGTTGGTCCGATTCGATGCCAAGTGCGAGACCACCAACGTCCAACCCGGGCTCCACGATATCCTTGGCAGCAGTCAACATGATAGGTGCCATATGTCCTGCAATGACGATGCTGGCTTTGTGGCTGACATAGTCCAATACGATTGCAGACATCGTAATGTACTTCTCGACCCCTAACGCTGTGATGCGATCATTGAGCGTAGCCAAAGCGATCCGAGGGTCATCGATGGTTGCAAATGCAAACCGAGTTTCAGCGGATAGCTTCGCCATGAGCATTGCGGCGGCCACACCATGCCCAACTACGTCTGCAATCACGATCACTAAGCGATTCTTGTCTAGTTCGATGTAGTCGAAATAGTCTCCTCCGATTTGCTGAGCTGGATTGTAGTATTGAAAGAACGAATAACCAGGAATATGCGTTGCTATGTTGGGCAAGAATGCCATTTGGACTTGTCTGGCCAGGTCCAAATCTTGTTTTACTAGACGCTTCTCGATCTCTTGCTCATGCAACTGTGCATTTTCGATTGCAATACCTGCTACAACAGCAATTCCTACGAGTATTTCCAAGTCCTTATTTTCGAACCCGCCCTTTTGCTGAACTGTATCGATCTGAATGGCACCGATAGGTTCTCCTGAACTGTCGAGCAACGGAGCAACGATCATCGATCGAATTCGGAAATCGGCAACGCTTTGGCTCAACTCAAATCGAGCGTCGCTAGCTGCATCGAGCGAAATGATCGCTTCCTTGGTTTGCATGACCTCGCGAAGCACGGTCTTCGAAACGCGAATGTTTTCTTTTTGATCGGGTCGTCGCGTTTTGTCGCAATGTACTTTGAGTTGCCCATCCGCATCCTTGAGAATGATAAAACCCCGATCGGCTTGGATAAAGATGGTAAACAGGGTATCGAGTACCTTCGGCAAGACGTCGTCCAGTGAGACAGCCTTGCCAAGGTTCTTCATGATTTCAAGAATGGCTGTAAGCCTAGCTTCGGGCGATGAGCTAAGCTGGACACCGTATTGACTGCCACGAACATCCAGCTTGGCAGTGACCGACCGGGATGAGCTGTCATCATCCTCAACGATCATGATTCCAAACCCTGAGCCTTCCGGAGAAGGGTTGGCGGTCAACGCGGACGACTGCGATTCCTCGTGAAAATTGAGTTCGATATCGCAAATTCGGATCGTGTCCCCCTCGAGCAATTTGGTGGGTTCACCGATTAACCTCCCGTTGACAAAGCTGCCGTTGCGACTCTTGAGATCTTCGAGAACAAAGTGGGTACCACTTTTTGAGATCCGAGCGTGTTGCCGGGAAACAGAACCGCTTTCGAGAACGATGTCACAATCCGGGTGTCGACCCAGTACATATTGACTGTTTTCCAAGGGATAACGTCGCCCCATCGCAGGGCCCGTGATTGCGTCGAGGTATGGCATAATGAGAAACACAAAATGAAGTTGGATATGGCTGTTCCAGTATCATATCCAGTTCACCCAAAATAAGGTATTCGTGGGCTAAGCTTCTAGCGATCCCTAGCCTGACAAGTTGAATGACAGGCTAGAAGTCTATTCCACAGATCCTAACGCGTCGTCGCGATCGAGACTTCGACTTGCAATTGCAAGCGTTGAGCGGCAGCTTGCGTGTCGTTAGGGTCGATGAGGATCCAAACCGGAATGGCCCGAAAATCCGCCCGGGCCATCGGGTTTGGGGATCTCAATTGTACCGCACCCACGACTCGATCGATGCGTTGCACTCGCCCGGATAGCGATTTAAGAAGAGCAGAAGATCGAATTTCAACGGAGTCATTGATCGCAATCATGGCCACATCCGATTCGTGGACTTCAGCGACACACACGATCGACGTCAAATCCGCTACCTCGACGAGAGGGATCGGACCTGCTCGTTCGCCAACCTCGCCATTGATACTGACGACCACTCCATCAATAGGGGACGCCAGGTTTGTCTGCTGTAATTGAACTTTTAGGATCTCGATTTGTTTCTCAAGACTTGCAATCGGTGTCGAGCGATCCACTAGGCTTCGAGCTTTGTTTGCAGCAACAAGACCCTTTTGGCTTTGAGCAACTTGCAGTTCGGCGAGCTCCACCGCCATGTTGGCCGTGAAAATCGCTTGCTCGTTCATCGAAGAGATCCGAAGGAGTTCATTCCTTTTCGACTCCAATTCGATGGTACCGATGGCAGCGCGTGTCAGCGGAGTATCGCGAAGTTCTTGAAGCGAGGCGATCTGCTTTTCCAACGATGAAATTTGGTCGATGCTCCGCCTAGCAAATGTTTGTTGCGAGAGAGCCTGCGAAAGCATTTGACCGGCGGATTGAACTTTCAGCGTGGCAGCATCAATGGCAAGGTCCGCTTCTTGCTGCTTAATCGAAAGCATCGAATGGGCTTCTTCCAAGCGTAGCGATGCGGACTCAAGCTCCAGCGTCTTGAGTTGGTGGCTTTGCATCACCAATAGCAGTTGCTCCTTTCGAATCGGTTGGCCGGGTTGTACCAAAATTTCCTCAATTCGATCACCCGGAATTGCGCTGATGCGAACGACGCCTCGAGCTGGCTGGATGCGCCCTTGCGCTATTACTTGGTTGGGTTTCTTGGAATCGAGAAGACTGACTTGGCGGTATCCATCCAAGCATTCAACGTCCGAAACGTCCATGGTTTTTGATGCGAACCTGCCGCAACCAGACAACAACGCGACCGCCAAGGCCGCTTTTGAGCAGCGTACCATTTGGTCGATCAAGTTGAATGAGGGGGCGAATCGATGCAAACTTATCTTCCTAGCGAACGATAGCAACTGGCAGTTTAGTCATCTTGAGAAAAGGTTGTGAAGCAAACAGGTTCCGATGCGAACCTGCCGAATTCCATCCAAAATAGGTTACACTGCAAAGCGAGTTCGGGTGAATTTGAGACGGGAATTTTTTGAGTTGAAACGAAGGAATCGATAGGATGCTGCCGGGAAGTGTTCAAAGAGCAACTCTTTTTGATCCGTGGATCCGGATACGAACGGTGCAAAATGCCCCTTCTATCTCGGCGACCAACCTCAATCATTTTTATGGATCCGGGGAGCTTAGAAAGCAAGTTCTTTTCGCGAATAACCTCACCGTCTACCCAGGTGAGATCATCATCATGACAGGTCCAAGCGGGTCTGGCAAAACGACGCTGCTAACGCTCATCGGTGCCTTGCGACGCGTGGACGAAGGGAAACTGGCGGTCCTCGGACAATCACTTCACGGAGCCTCGGCCTCGCAACTCGTCCAATTTCGTCGTCAGGTCGGCTTTATTTTTCAGGCCCACAATTTATTTGAATCGCTGACGGCAACACAAAACGTTCGGATGTCGCTCGAATTAACTCGTCCGAACAGCTCGATGCGTGAAAACACAAAAGCCGCCAAGGAGATGTTAGATCAAGTTGGGCTGTCCAACCGTTCGGGCCACAAACCCAAGCAGTTGTCCGGCGGCCAAAAACAACGGGTCGCGATCGCTCGGGGGCTGGTGCACAACCCAAAGCTTGTTCTGGCGGATGAACCGACGGCTGCTCTCGACGAGCAAAGCGGTCGCACGGTCGTAGAGTTGCTGCAACGCTTGGCTACCGGAAACCAGTCTACGATCGTCATCGTGACGCACGACAATCGTATTCTCGATGTTGCGGATCGAATCATCACACTCGTCGACGGAGAGATACGAAGCGACGCACTTGTAAAAGAGGCAGCAATCATCACTCAGATGTTGGCCAAATGCAGTATCTTCGAAAAGGTAACTCCTAGAACATTAACTCGGGTTGCCGATGAGATGACCATCCAGAGCCTGCCGCCGAATACGCAAATCATTCGTGAAAACGATCCCGGAGATAGGTTCTTCTTAATTCGCGAGGGGAGCGTCGTTGTCAAACGCGGGCAACCGGAAGTCGAAGTCGTGAGACTGCAAGCCGGAGATTTCTTTGGAGAAATGGCATTGCTGACGGGCCAGCCTCGCAATGCCAGTGTTTACACCCTCGAAGAGTCGCTACTGTGCTCGCTCAGCAAGGCGAGCTTCCAATCTGCAATTGCCGAATCCGCATCGCTAGAAACAGAAATAAGAGAAGCCTACTTCGAAAGGAAGTGAGCTGCGGTTCATTTAGAAAGGATCCGTGCCGAATGGATCGGCCGAGTTGGACGCGTTTTCGGCGGCTCCAGCGCCTTCAAAAACATTGGATGTATCCTCGGCTGATTTCGATTGCCCATCGGTCGTCGATTGCACTTTAGGTTTCGACTGTGCCACATCGGTCGATTTGAATTCTGCGGCAAAAGTCGGAAACGGGGCGTTAATCTCTCTCAGAGAGGTCAATTGTCCGCTTGAGTTCACAAAAAACAATCGATCGCTCACGGTATTTGGGAGAACGGTCGGAGCTAGAATGCTGGAGCGGGATGACTCGCGCCCCGTCGAAATATCCAAAGCGACCAATTTTTTCGCTGAGTTTGTCACGTAGATGTGCTCTTTACCGATCGCGACTAAATCTTTGACATTGATCGCTGGTGAATCCCAAACCTCTGCTCCGTTGGTTAGGTCTAATGCAAATAACATTTCTGAATCGCTGACGACAAACACAAAATTTCTGTTTGCGATAGGAGACTTCGAGACCGGGACAGCCAGCCGAGCTCTCCATAGAATGGAATCATTTCGTTCGGTGGAGCAATGAATAACCGTGCCGTTTCGTCCGCAAAAAACGAACCCGTCTTGGACCGTGATTGGCAAATCTGCGATTGGTTCCCCCATTTCGATCGAGTTCCAAAGGATGGGCGACTTATCAACTTTCGCAAGGGCTTTGGCAACAAAAAGGCGAGTATTCATTGGCCAACTCAAGAAATTCCGGTCGGCAGAGGATACAACGCCAAGTCGATTTTCCGTACCGGTTCGTAACACGAATGGAGGAATGTTTGGGTTCTTGATGTCGTAGGATACCAATCTGCCATCGATGGACGGAACGATTGCTTTGCCTGGAATTGCTGTCGGGGAGCCGGTTGGCGTAGAAACCAGTTTTCTCGTATTCAAAAGGTCACCGGTCGCCAATTCGAAAACATAAAGCATGTTGCCGTTAGTAATCACAACATTTTCATCGGAAACGCCTGGACCGAACATTGGAAGTCTGGAATCGCCCGCTTCGGCTTTCCAAAGGATTGCTCCCGACTCCGCGTCAATGGCTTCGACGATTCCATCCGAAGTAAGTGTGACGAGGTAAGTCAGTTGCTGGCTGAATGGTTCCAGTTCGATTTTGCGGCCCAGTTTCTTGTAGGTTGCAACAAGCCGTTCGGCTTTTTCAATCGCTCCTGTGAGTCCTAATCGAGGGGATTCAGCGGGTCTTTCTCCTTGTTCGATCGCTTTCCCAAGCGTAACGAAATCAACTTCATTGCCGCTAATGCTTTGCAGAACCCGCCCACCGCCAATTTGATTTTCTTGATCCAGCAGGAGAGTCTTGTGTCCTGCTTTGGTCAAGATATCGCTGGCAGTCGTTCTGGCTATTCCAGTTCCGGCGACAGCAACGTCATGGTCGCGAAGCAGGCTGGACTGCACATCCCTAGGCACGGTTCGGACCGTTACAAACTCGCGTTTGGCTGTCGAGTGAGGCCAGATTGCGAAACTGTATCGACCGTGAGCAAGCGGTGAACCACCTACGTTCGTTTGCCAAGCGACGACCAAACCCATGTCAGCGGCATCGTGGCCGTTGATTTCAGATCGAACGCTACCCGTCAGGACTTGGCTGGACAACAACAGCGACGCAACGAAAGACGTTCGGCGAAGCACGGTTAGAATTTTCATGGGCCAAGCTCACATGGGATCGAAAAAGAGATGATCTCATCCTAGACAAGAGAGTCTTGGGTTGCAAATAAGAAAACAGATTTAACGATGGCGTGCCTGCGAACGATAGGCGAGGACTTGTTTTGTTGGCGATCAGCGCGACTTGTCCGAAAAACCGGTGCAATCGGTATCGGCTCACCCGGAGGGTTCGCGTTTTAGCAATCGAATGAAACTTGTTGGGGGGAAATTCGACAGGACGATAAGAGAATGTTTGACGGTTGGATGGACAGGATTTAGGATGCTACTGGAAGCGTGACAAGACTTTTCGATTCGGGGTCGGTTTGAAACCGAATAAATGGATCGTCTGTTCGCTTTTCGGTTCGCTTTTCTTTTCAGCTTTCTCCCATTGAGGTATTCATGGCACGCGATCGCAATGTCTATGTTTGGCAAGCCTATGTGACCGTCATGTCCATTGTGAGTCTGGCGTGTTTGGGAGCGCTGATCTTCGTTATTTTCCAGTCGGGCACCAACTCGAAAACCGTCGAGGGGGCACTCGCTCGCGAACAGAAAGCGATGGATGAACTCAGGAAAACCACCAATGCACGCCAAATTCTGGAGAGAATTTTAGGGGTCGGTGCCCCGCTTTCGGAATCCGAGTTCAACCAACTGAAGTCGACTTCGACCGACGATCAAAAACTGAACGAGACCATTAAGGTTTACGAAAAAAACATGGGCTTGTTCGGACCAGGTGCCAGCGATCCGAGCTACACCAAGCTCGTAGCGACTTTGATGCAAGAGCTCCGGTCGAGAAATACGCAAGTAGATGCAGCCGGCAAACGCGAAATCGAAATGAAGAACAATTACGAAGATACGATTGCCCGTGAAACCAAAGCAAGAGACGCAGAAAAACAAAAGGCCCAGGACCTTGCAAATCAGCTCGAAAAGGAATTGACGAAGTACACCGAGAAAGTCGATCAGCAACAGCAAGAAATAAAGAAAATCGAGTCGGACAAGCAAATTGTCGTCCTCGACTTGAACAAGAAACTGAAGGATGCGCTAGCCAACCTCGACAAATCCCGACTCGACAAAGCGGAACTGACAAAACGGATCGACGGCCTGCGTCGACTTCTAGATGAAATCAAGGGTGAGGATTTCCAGTATGTTCAAGGAAAAATTACTCAGGTAACCGATGGCGGGGACACGGTTTATATTAATTTGGGTAAGGCCGATCGTTTGCGGCCCGGCGTGACCTTTGGAGTGCTCGACGCAGACATCACAAGTGTCACGAAGTCGAAACCCAAAGCAAAGATCGAAGTCGTAGAAGTGCTCTACGAACATCTGTCGCGTTGCAAAGTGCTATCCGACAGGGCCCCTACGGTCATCCTTGTAGGAGATTCGATTTACTCGCCGGGTTGGCAACCCGGTAAGGACGTTAAGTTCGCGTTGATTGGAAAGATGGATATCGATGGAGACACCAGGGACGACACCGCCATGCTCAAGCAGATCATTGCCCAAAATGGCGGTATCGTGGCTGCGGAACTGTCGCCGTCTGGCACGATGACCGGTAAATTAACAGAGGACATCAGTTATCTGGTCATTGGGGAAGAATTTAGAGTTCTTGGTAAGGAGTTGGATCCAAGTTCTGCTGCGGCCGCAAAAAAGCGGGCTGAAATTGAGTTGGAGGCGAAATCACTAGGGATTGCGAAAATCACTGTCGATAAACTTCTCAATTGGCTTCGTTCTTCCAGCACAAACGAGGTCGTTCCCCTCGGGAATGCGTTGCGGGGTAAACTGCAACCAAATCCAAAAGGGGATGGGAAGCCGACCGACAATGGACGAGTCTCGGAGTTGTTCCAGTCCAGAGACGGCAAAGCTGTTCGGGCTGTACCTCAGCAATGAATCGAATAAGGAACACTTTTGCATCCGGAAAGATCGCTAGCTTTTCCGATTTTTCCAGAAAAAAGCTTGTTTCACTGGATCCCATAGGGTATAGATAGTATTGCAAGTTTTCCAAGAGAGACATTTTCTCTATCAACAGGATACACAACAATGAGTTTTGGTTTGCGTTCTAAATGCTTCGCGAGCGCGTTCGCAATAGCTTTATCGACTGGCTTGACCTTTGAAATGAATCGTGGGGCGTTCGCCGACGAATCGGTGCGGGCAGTAGTTGAAAAAACCTCCTCGAACACTTACCTCAATCAGCTGTTCTCCCAACAATGGGTCCGTCTGAACCAGGACAATTCGGTTTCGGGGAATTTGGTTCAATTATCCTCCTCCGACAAAACAGCTGTGTCCGGGCTTCCTGTCGCCCTTGTGCGTAACGGCGAAGTTGCATACCGAGCCATTGCGGACGAATCGGGAAAATTCCAATTTGAGAACGTTGAGAAGGGCTCCTATTCGTTGGTGACACGCACCAATGAAACGATTGCTGCGTTCTCCGTTCAAGTACTTGACTCAGCGAATACCCATCTTCCGAACGAAATCGAAGTGCGCGTAGTGCGTCCAGCCGGCTCGAAGGTAAAAGAAATTCTTCTTTCCCAGACGCTGCCAAAATACGCTGTTTCCATCGAAAGCGCTCCAGTCATCTCCAAGGATCCACTGGGCGATTCGCGTTCGTTTAGCGAATCCTATGTGGTCAAGGCGGAAGCAAATGGCGATTTCCTTGGTCAGCTTGGTTCTTTCGGATCCAAGCAGGATTTTAGCGACATGCAAGTTTACATCTTGAAGGACGGCGCAGAAGTCGGCAGGACTCGCGTCGGCGAAGATGGCAAGTTTCGCGTGAAAGGTCTAGCTCCGGATGTCTATGGTTTTATTGCTGCAGGGGATTCAGGCTTTGCTGCTACATCTTTCCAGTTAATCAACGCGTCAACTGCATCCGTGGCTCCTGACGGAAGCCGATTTGTTGGTTTCGGCAAAGCGTGTGGTCGAATGAATGTAGAGGTCGTTCAGTGCTGCGAAGTTGTTTGCTGCGAACAACAGTCCGTTATCGTTGAACAACCAATCGTTGAGGCTCCCTGCGACGTTCCTGTCGATGAATGCGGCAAAGCTCCACAATGCGGCTGCGGCGGAAGTTGGGGCGGCGGCGGCAGTTGGGGCGGCGGCGGTGGCGGCGGCGGTAGTGGCATGGGTCAGGGATGGGGCGGAATCGCTGCGATTGGCGGGCTCGCGGTTGTCGCCGGGATCCTAGCTTCCAATGACAACAACAACGACGCTCCAGTATCTAGCCCTGTTACTCCTTAGTTAAAATTTCCTTACTTAAAATCTCAGTCAACCAAAGGCCATCGCGAATCGCGATGGCCTTTTTTTTTAACGGAGCGGGGCGAGCCAAATGGTACTCATTTTTGAATTCTTTAGATTTAGCTTCGGGACAAACCTTTATTCGGCACGGTAATTGCGCATATGAATTGGCTTTTTCTAACTGCCAATAAGGAGCCAATCGTGCCTTCGTTTGTCGCAGTCATCGCCATCGCCAAATCAACAATCACTGCTCGGCAACGCTCGAAGAGATCGACTGAACACCGATCGGCCAGCGCCGATGGCTTCGGGTTAAACAGCCAAATGCTGACCGTCCAGCTCGATCTGGGACAAAAGTCGGATCGATCCGGACCGTTGTGCTGAAATCGTTTGCTCCTCGAATCGAGCTTTGCTGGGAAAAAAACAGATTGGAATCTTGAAATTGCTGCTTGCGTCAAATTTCGGCAGGCTTAGGATTCAAACAACAAGACGGGACTGCACTCGCTTTATTGGCATTTTTGAGAGTGACTAAAATAAATCAATTAATAGCTAAAATTGTGGTTGTGATGTTTGCGGTGATGGTCACCGCCAATGTGTCTCATGCCGGTTATCTGTTTACCTACACGGACAACACAGGTAATCATGCATTTGGAACATTAGAAACCACGAAGTTGACCAGTAGCCCCTATGCCGGGTTGGAACTGATTACGAGTGGATCATTAACCCTTTTTGGTTCAGGTGACGTTTCCGCTTACGACGGTATTTATACGTTGGCACCGGGAGGACCAAATCCAGTTCCCAACGGTTTATTCTCTTATGATAACCTGTTGTTTCCCTTAGGAAACTCGTCCGTAAATCCAAACGGCACGGGAATGACGACGGGTTCTGGTTACCTGGACTTTGATGGGATGATGTTTACGAAAGGGACTGGTACGAGTCAACTTTACGCAGGCATTTGGTTTTTAGGCCCTTATCAATTGGGAATTGGTGGTGCCAATGGGGATCA
>JAIPFP010000096.1 GCA_021736575.1 Pirellula sp.
TCCAGCTCGTTGGGTATGTCTTAGTTCGCCAGCTCGGCAAGCATCGCCGATGGATCGAATAGAAAGTTCGCAGATGGTCGCTACCGCATCGGTATCATAGAACCCGTCGGGTTCGATGAAGAAAGGCTGTGTCATTGGTTTTGCTCCTGGTCAACGTGATGTTTGGAAACGTTGAACGAAATTTTGGCGAGCAATTGACCAATTGAAATGTTGGTTTTCGAATCTGAAACTGTTTGGTGCTACTTGGTTCAATTTGGTTCAGTTTGATCCTTGTTGCGAAAGTGCTTTTTTACCAACATCGCTTGAACGTCCGGTAGCCAATACTCCGCAATTGTCGCGTGTGGGTTTTGTTTAAGTCCCTCGTTCGTTAGCCAACGTCGCAAACTGGCCTTTGAAGGCTTCCTGTTGTTGCGGTCGCGAAAGTTCAAATGAATTTCGCGTATTGAAACCCAGTGGTCTGGATTTGGTTCGATCGATTCTTGGCTCGTCGCATCGCCCATTGATTGCGATGGCGTTTCCCCGGAAACGCTTTCCTTGTTGCCGTGGAATTCAAGCAGTTTGGTATTAGGTGCGGTTGGGATGGAACGAAGTTGATTTGTACTTGAATCCGTTTCGACTTGGCGGCGTATCGTAGCTTCTCGTTTTAGTTCAACAGCCCAATCAACAACCTCACCGTAAGTCATTGGGTTCGCATTGCGCCCAGTCAACGAGGCTAATTCGTATAGCTTGTCAATGTCTCCTCCTACGGGTTGGTAGCCCCAACTTTCGAGTTCACTATCAGACTGGCGTCGCGCCTCATAAATCAAGGGAATCGCGTGCGCAATCATCTCTCGCAACATTGGTTGTACCTTTGAAAAATCAAATTTATCGATTTTTTTCTGTACCGAATCGCGAGCGTCTTCGATGTCTTCGGATGCCATTGATCATCTTTTCCTATTTGAGAATGGCCGTACTCAATGGCTCGGTGAAAAGACGAACCAAGCCATTGAGCAACGTAAAGCGCGGATCAGGCGCAAACCCAAATGCCAAAGTTCTCAGGCTTCGGCGTTAGTGTCGGTTGAGTTCCGACATTGGCCTATTGTGCCGTGGTCGGTTGCTTGTTGGTAGCCGAGATTGAAATCCGATAGCGAAAGAAAGTGTGTCTGAAATCGGTGCTACTCCCGTTGGGGGCCTAGTTCGAAAAGCCGACGGAAGGACCCGTGAAACTGCTAGCTTGATTTCAACGGGTCCCTATTTTGATGTTTTGCTTGCGCCCCCTACGGGAACAATCGACAGTTGAGACACACTTGCTTGTTTGCCCTCTAACGGTTCCGAAGTCCTTCGGTAACTGCTTTGGCCGTGGCGTAGATCGCAGATCGTGCGGTCTCGCTTGCCATGTTCCAAAGGGTCATCAACTCGGCTTGCCGTGGGTCATCGGCATTGGTCGAAACTTGCCAATTGTTGCCAGCGGTCGTTTGATTTTTGCCCGTTGTTGGTGCAACAGATGGAGCAACATTTCCAGCCGGCTCGATTCCGCCTTGCAATTCATTGGCGAAAGTCGGTTGATCGTCGGATTGTGGTTCCGAATGTCGCGGGTTCGAGTCCCGTCTTCCACCCCCTATCAAAAACCCTGGTTTCCCTTGTGAAAACCAGGGTTTTTTCGTTATCCGGCTCGATGGGAATCGGCGCGAACAATCCTTTGGCGTTTGCGGCGAAAGACCAAGGTCCACTTTTAGTGGAAGCCAATTCGTGTTCTGAAAAGCCGACGGAAGGATATCCATACCGTCGAAGCAAATTGAGACAGTCCGGCTGGCGTTTCTCGTACTTGGTGGCCAGTCGATCTAAGTACTCGAGATCTCGAATGTCCTCGCAACCGATGGCGTGAATAAGCGATGGAAGTGGAAGGCGAGCTCCTTTGTGTTGTGGAACCTTTCGCGGTTTTGCGAGGTTGTGCGTTAGTTTGGTTTGAGGGAATGCGAATTTGCTTCAAAACGCGGGGAAAAGAGTGACTTGAAGTGTGTTGCGGTTACCCCAACCCCCCTTTTCAATGCCGGTCATTACAACCAACGCAACGGTTGTGCTATGCTGTTTTGCGTGCACATTCTTGGATTTTTCAGCAAAAACGAGAGGCCGCCTCGTCGCTGAATTGCACGAGCAGTTCATGGAATCTGCCAGACTTGAATCCGGGTTGGGCTTTCCGCTCAAAAACACTCGCAACCTTTGAGGTCGCAAATTGCGACCTCAATTAAAAATCCTCGCTATCATGCCTGAACGGGACCAGCCAGTATCCGTTCCCCCTCCCCATTCGATTATCCACATCCGTGGCTGGAACGTTCTCAACGATGCTGATCAGTTCGCCGAGTCCGCGAAGCAGGAAAAGTTGATAATGAAGAATCTGCTAGGCTACGCCAGGGAAGAGAAGTAATGTCAACCTTCACTAATCTACTTTTTCATATCGTTTACAGCACCAAGTTTCGTAAGCCAAGGATTGAAAAAGCGTGGCAGGACGATCTGGTCGGTTATGTTGGTGGAATCATTCGTGAAAACAAGGGGACTTTGTTGTGTATGGGCGGTGTGAACGATCATGTTCATTTGCTGGCGAAGCTAAGTCCAACCGTTGCAGTTTCGGACATGCTACGGCTAATCAAAACGAATTCATCGAAGATGGTCAATGAACAGATCAAGCCAACAGTACCGTTTGAATGGCAAACGGGTTATGGTGCTTTTTCCGTTAGTGAGTCGCAGGTTGGCAAAGTAAGGGCTTACGTGTTGAACCAAGAGAAGCACCATCGCAATAAAACGTTTCAAGAAGAATTTTTGGGCATGTTGGAACGCCATCAAATCCATTACGAACCAAAATACGTTTTCGAACAGGAGTTCATTCAATGAACTCACGAAGGATGTCTCCAGCCGCGACGCGGGAACTCCCAGCCGCGACGCGGCAACTCCTAGCCGCAACGCGGCGACAGGATGTAGCCATGGGCGCGAGCCCATGGACCTCGAGTCCACAATTGGCATTCAGTCCCGAAGGGACGACAGGAGCGTCATTTCATTCCGCCCCGTTGGCCTGTTGGGGCGGCCCAACCGTTTTTCCGCCCCTTCAGGCTGAAGGGGCTAAACTCGTGGGGGAACGGTTGGTTACGCCTGTTTGCTCGCTATGGTCCGACCGGGCCTAGGATCGGCGGATTTGCATTGAACGTCCCGAATGAATTTGGAACTGCAATCGGTGCCCCCGGTTGAATCACAATGGGCTGAGTCGGAACGAGGGTTGGCGGAGGTGAAACGGCGACTCCTTGGCTGGCTTGCAGTCGAAGTTGTTCAGCACTCGCAATCAAAGCATCGTTTGGGACAATCGGCTCCGGAGTCAATTGAGCGTCGATTACGCGTTCGTCTCTCTTCTCAAACGGCCAAAGCGATTCCGAAAAGAAATCGAGCGGAGGGATTTGGTACCAAGGTGGACTGATCTTGCGCAAAAAACGTTCCGTACGGTAACCGTCACGAACGATCTCAATGTTGCGGGTTCCGTAATAAGTGAAACTGGTTGAAACGGGGGTCAGTCCGATTGGCTGCTTATCAATATAGACCATCGCTCCAGACGGATTCGTGCGAACGGTCATGCGTTTGCGAACGCAGCCTGTCGAGCTGGCAATCGCGACAACTACCGCCATGACAGGCAGCTGACCCAAAATATCAGCCAGTCGGTTTCGAGCAGAGCATTTGCTGCGCATGTGTGGACTCATAGACTCTAAAACGGATTTCTTCCACCGGACGGAGTGTAGGATTTCGTCGATCTAAACCGCAAGATAGATTGCGGGAATTCGTGATTTCTTGAGTAAACCCTTGTTTTTTTTGGCGATTCGGCCAACATAGCTTCAGCTCGCTTATTCCTACTCCAACAGAACATTTGCTCGCTTGGCCGCCATCCCTTCCCAACATCCCCAAACTGCCAAACCAAACGATGTTTCGATTGTTCAAAACGAACCGTTGTCACCACTTTGCAAAGCCACGGGACATACGCTTGCATTCCTCGCAAAGCTGGTAAGCGGCTTTACGGTTCGTTGGCTTGGCTCTCAACCGGACACTTGCCAACGCGTTTACTTTGCCAACCACACTAGTCATTTGGATGCGGTCGTACTCTGGTCATGCTTGCCAAACGATTTGCGTCAATTGACACGCCCTGTTGCGGCTCAGGATTATTGGGGTGGTTCTCGATTTCGTCGATTCTTGGCAAAGTCCTTTAACGCGATCCTGATCGATCGCAAGCAGATCAAGGTTCACCAAAGTCCGGTCGAATTGATGTTGAGAGAAATCGGTGACGTCTACTCATTGATTGTATTTCCCGAAGGGAGCAGGGCTGCCGACGGCGAAATGGGAGAATTCAAGAGTGGTCTCTACTATTTGGCGAAAAAGCGTCCCGATTTAGAGTTGATTCCAGTCTACATGGATAACTTAAATCGGATTTTGCCACGCGGCGAATTCATGTTGGTCCCCTTGCTCAGTTCCATCACGATTGGAAGCCCCATCTACTTAGAAGCTGGCGAGCCGAAAACGGAGTTTCTCAATCGAGCTAGCCGGGCAGTCAAGGTTCTCAAGGAACGCTAGAACACCGCCGATTGCGCTACTTCTTGGCGAACTCGTAAAGCAATCTTCCTGGGCTGCCCATGATGTTGTATCCGGCGTCAACGTGGAGGATTTCGCCCGTGATTCCACCGCTATAGTTGCTCAGCAAGTAGGCACCGGATCGACCGACCTCTTCGTGAGTCACGCAGCGGCCCATGGGTGCAACATAACCATAGTATTCCTGCATTTCGCCAACTCCAGCCGCAACTCCCGCGAGTGTCTTGAGCGGGCCAGCGCTGACTGCATTGACGCGAATACTCTTGGGGCCCATGTCGTAAGCGAGATAGCGAACTGTCGCATCCAGGGCTGCTTTGCAGATCCCCATGACATTGTAGCCCGGTACGCATTTTTCACCGCCAAAATACGTCATGGCCAATACCGATGCATCTTGATTGAAGATCGGCCGGGCTGCATTCGTCACGGAAATCAGGCTGTAAACGCTCACATCCATGGCTAACTTGAAACCGGCGCGACTTGTTTCGACCGTTTCCCTCGATAAATCGTCTCGGTCGGCAAACGCGATCGAGTGCAACAAAAAGTCGATCTTTCCGAGTTTCTCGCCGGCCATTTTCATGAACTCATTGACTTGAACGTCATCTTGAACATCCAGTGGTTCAAGGAAAGCGGTTTGAGTGGGAAATTCGCCCGTGCACTTAGAAACACGCATCCGGTTTTTCTTTTTTTCATCCTCAGGCTTGTCTGGCAGATGGGAAAAACCACAGGTTCCACCGTGTGCCATGATCTCGCGAGCAATTGCCCAAGCGATCGATCTGTCGTTTGCAACCCCAAGAATCAATCCCTTCTTGCCTTCAAATAACTTCATTACGACAGACCTCAACCAAACGAGACGATTAGACAGAATTTTCCGTTGGCGTAGCGTACACGTTTCAGGTCCTAACCGACAAGCCCCGCTAACCCGCTAATCCGTCCACATCCCATAATTTCGCGAATTGACAAAAGATTTGATTCCGCCTGCAAAGCCCCCGCTCGTGGCTAGTTCGATTTCAGGTTATTATGCACGATGCCGACTCAAGGGAAGCGTAGTCTATTGTGGTCGACAAAAGTCTGCACCTTTTTCTCCCAAACAAGATTTAATCGCAAAATGCCAGAGGAATCTCCTGACAAGCATCGTCCGCATTATCGACGCGTTATTTTGAAGCTCAGTGGTGAGAGCCTGGCTCACACGGGCGAACGCGGTATCAGCATGGACGAAGTGACTGTGATAGCTAAGCAAGTGAAGCAGGCGCATGCGCTGGGTTGCCAACTTGCAGTTGTCGTGGGTGGGGGTAACATTCTCCGAGGTGCGCAGTTCAAGGGCTCCAGCGGCGAAATGATTCAGGAAGCCACTGCGCACTATATGGGAATGCTCGCGACGGTCATCAATGCGTTAGCCATGCAAGATGCTCTAGAAAGCATTGGCTGCGCCACCAGAGTCATGTCGGCCATCAAAATGGATGGTGTTGCCGAACCATTCATTCGCCGTCGAGCCATTCGCCATTTGGAAAAAGGACGTATCGTCATCCTGGCAGCAGGTACGGGAGCACCCTACGTGACGACGGATACTGCGGCTGCTAATCGCGGCCTTGAACTAGACGCCGATATCGTCCTCAAGGCAACGAGAGTCGACGGTGTTTACAGCGAGGATCCCGAAAAGAACCCGCATGCGATCCTCTACCGTGAATTGGACTACGATACGGTCATCGAAAAGAACCTCAAGGTGATGGACTCGACTGCGATCGCTCAGTGTCGAACTCACCAATTGCCTATCTTGATTTTCAATTTCAAAAAGGACGGCAACATTGTCAAAGCGGTCAGCGGTCAAAAAGTTGGAACACGGATAAGTCCTCGGACAGCTTCCGGCGAACGGATCCTCGTCAACGCCTTTTAGTCGAATCAGAGCCGTTCGTTAGATCGGCTCTTCCTCCACACCTCTTTTCTCGTTTAGGAGTTTGCAATATGAGTATAGAAAACATTTTGATGGACGCCGAAGAACGTATGGAAAAAGCACTTGGCGTGCTCAAAAATAATTTGGCTGGAATCCGAACGGGGCGAGCCACCCCGGGCTTACTCGATTCCGTGAAAGTGACCGTCTACGGCTCGCAAACGCCGCTCAAGCAACTTGCCAGCGTCGGCGCTCCCGAACCCCAGCAGTTGGTGATCCGACCCTTTGACCCCAGCACGATCAAAGATATCGAGAAAGCCATCGTTGCAAGCGAACTTGGACTAAACCCACAAAACGATGGACGTATCATTCGCATCAACATTCCACCGTTGAGCACCGATGTTCGAAAGAAACTTGTTGCCCGCATCAAAGAGCTTTCCGAGGAATCGCGAGTTTCGATTCGAAACGTACGTCGCGATGCCAACAAAGCCATCGATACTGCTGAAAAAGAAAAGGCAATCAGCGAAGATGATCGCGACAAAGCAAAAGAAGAAACACAGGAGTTGACTAAGAAGTATGAGACCGCCGTTAGCGAATTGGCTAAAAGTCGCGAAACAGACGTCATGGACGAATAGCGTTGTCCACGCATCGATTTCTTGTTTGCAATTTGCCTAACGCAGGAATGGTCGAGCTTCCTGAAAACGAAGCGCATCACGCGAGTCGAGTCCTACGTTGTTCAATCAACGATGCGATTGTTCTCTTTGATGGGAATGGGTACGAGGCACATGCGACCATTCGATCGATCGATAAACGCGGTGTGATTGCATCGATAGATTCCACTCGCTTCGCTCCTCGCGATCACTCCGACCGTTTGCATTTTGCCGTCGCTCTTCCAAAAGGTGATCGCCAACGAAGTACGATCGAGAAGTTAGTGGAACTCGGGGTCGATTCCTTGAGCCCGCTCGAAACCGCTCGTTCGGTTGCGGTGGTAAACGAATCTAATTCAGAAAGGCTAGAACGATACGTCGTCGAAGCCTGCAAGCAGTGCCGGCGCAATCGACTCATGAGCATTCACCCAACGATCAGTATCCAGCGAATCACGTCGCTTCAAAACGATACCAGCATCTGGATCTTGCACCCCGAAACGATCGATCAAGAATCGTACAGCATTGCGAAGGCGAATGAACATGCATGCAAGCTTGAAGTCAAACGATTGCTTTTCTTGGTTGGTCCTGAAGGTGGTTTTACCGACGAGGAAGTGAGGATCGCGATCTCGCAAGGCGCACAGCTTTTGTCGTTTGGTGAACGAATCCAGCGGGTTGAAACAGCCGTTTCGACGGCTGCGGTATTGGGTAGTTGTTGGCTCGCTTGAACACCCAAGCATACCGTGATACCCTTAGTCCGACACATAGTCGAAGCATCCAAAACATCCCTTGGTTTGCAGTAACAAGCCGTAACATTTAGATTGTCCTATCATGAAGATCACTAGAATTTTGGCCTGTCGCCTTGGTTGTTTTGGCTACTTGCTGGCTACCGTTCTGGTTGCCCGTTACGCGCAGGGCCAACACACGAGCTTGAACGACGAATACGCAAAAGGCGCAACGCGAGGTATTATCGACTTTGAACGACCCAAGGACGCAGTGCAGTTGGTCGGCCCACAAGGTTCAACACTCGTGCCTGAGAATCCCAAGATCGATTGCAAATGGACTTTTAGCGATGGCGTCCTAACAGCGTCTCCGAAGTGGGATAGCGTATTGACTCCGGATTCGTACCAGGACTTTCGTATGCATGTTGAATTCAACGTCAACAATGCCGTCGATCTGCCGCCAGAGATGAATGGAAATTCAGGAATCTACATTCAGCAACGCTACGAATTACAAATCTTGAACTCGTTTGGCGTATCGCCAAAAGACGCAAAGGCCATCGATTGCGGCAGCATTTACCAACAAAAGAAACCAGATCAATTGGTTTGCCGCCCGTCGGGTGAATGGCAAAGTTTCGACATTGCGTTTCGAGCTGCCCGCTATCATGGAGAACAGAAGAGCCAAAACGCCAGGATAACGGTTTATCAAAACGGACAGTTGATCCACGACGACTATCCATTAAAGCGTCAAACGGGCGCCGGAAAGAAAGAGTATCCAGATGCTCTCCCGACCAAACTACAAGGGCATCACAATCAAGTTCGTTTTCGAAATGTATGGGTACAACGATTGTCATTGGACAAATACCCGGTTCCAGGAAGTGACTTATGGCTAACATTCAAGGGGGGCGAGGGGCCAGGCAAAGGAAAACATGTTGTGCTGATCGCGGCGGAACAAGAATATCGCAGTGAGCAAGCCATGCCCATGTTGGCAAAGGTCCTCTCCGAACATCACGGTTTTGACTGCACAGTCCTGTTTTCCGTCAATGAGAACGGCGAAGTTGATCCGACTCTGCCTGCTCCTTTCAAGGACAAGACCCAACATCACAACATACCCGGTCTCGAACATTTGGCAGATGCGGACTGCATGATTTGGATCTCCCGGTTTATGCATTTACCTGATGAACAGATAAAACATTTTCATGACTATTTTGATTCGGGTAAGCCGTTGATTGCTCTACGAACTGCCAATCACGGGTTTATGGGAGGAAAGAAGTATACGGTAAAGGGGCGCACGGTTGGTTTACAAGAATTGCTGGGCGGAACCTTTATGGAGCATCATGGCGGATGGCATCAGGAATCGACCAGGGGCATCATTGTCCCTGCCAGCAAAGCTCATCCGATTCTAATTGGAGTTGCTGATATCTGGGGCACATCCGATGTCTACCGCTGTCATAACGAAAAGTCGCCGTTCCCAGAAGACTGCACGGCGCTAGTCATGGGCCAACCGCTCCTCAACCTCACGCCCAATGCCGCCGCGAATGACAAGAAGGAACCATTGCCAGTCGCATGGACGAAGACATGGACCGGAAACAAGGATCGCCCATCCAAGATCTTCCACTTCACCATGGGCTCAGCGGAGGATTTTGCAAACGCAGGAGTCCGACGACTGACCGTCAACGCCGTGTACTGGGGACTTGAGATGGAAACAGCTATCACAGCGGACAGCTCTGTCGATATTGTCGGCGAGTATCGGCCACTCGCGGCTGGATTCAACTACGATAAACTTGGCGTGAAACCACAAAAGCCGAGTTTCTACAAATGAATGCGTGTCTGGTCTCAAGGAGCAACCATGAGAGGATTTTACATTTTAGCGATGCTGGTCCTTACGATTTCGGTTGTCGCTTGCGCCGTCGACGAGACGCCACCATTCAAGATCGAAACCAAGCGAACGGATGATCGAGTTGAAGTGAAGTCCGAAAACGATAAAATTATTTTCGATGTTCGCAGTCCATTTGGCATCAGTCGTGCAACCATCGAGCGAACAACAGAGCAGTGGCCAGAAAAGGTGCTAATCCGACTGCAACTGAAGGGTCTAGAGAACTTCAATGTATCAACCGAGAAGCTCAAACTCGAAGCATCGGTATCAAGTCAAAATGGCGATGCAAGACTTTGGAAGGACGGCAAAGAAGACATGCTGTTGGACTCCAAGAGTCCCTACTGGATGGAGATTCGGATCATCGACAGTGATGGCAAGCCGACCAAGGCCCTGCCATTGAAGGCTGGCTACATTGAAATGCAATTGCCCAAAAAGTTATTCGAGGTCAATCCAAAGTCGATTGCGTTGAACTGGGTTGATTTTTATCGGAATTAGAGGTGCCAGAATAGCGAGTTACCTGCCCTCACGTTCAAGGTGGCGGGCGAAAACAAGGGGTGGCGGGTGAAAACAAGGGGTGGCGGCCAGTCCAGCTTCCAGGATCGATGGAAGGAACTGCAATCTATCCCAGCAACCACCGAGCCAGCGTGAAGTAAATGAGCAGCGTCATCATGTCCGCACATGCAAGGGCGATTGGTCCAGCAGCAACTTGCGGATCACGATGAAAGAAACGTAGCAAATTGGGAATCGCCACGCCGATCACCGCAGCACATGTTACGCCGCCTAAGATACCACCCAGCAAGCACAGGAATACCCGCACTTGACCAAGCCATAGCAACGCTACAATCCCGACCGCAACGCCACTCGCAGCCCCCAAGAAGAAGCCGGTCACGACTTCTGCCTGGAGTTTCTTGAGAATTCCCTGCATCGTCAGTCGTTTTCCACGCAAGGCTTGTAAGGCCAGACTCACCGACTGGATACCGACACTCTCCGCTAATGCCAGCACCACCGGGATGAACATGGCTAGAGCCACTACTTTTTGCAGTTCCGCCTCAAAAATCCCCGACAGGAATGCCGCCAAGATGCCGCCTGCAATGTTTGCCAGCAACCACGGAAAGCGGCGGCGGAAGGCCGTCAGAGGCGACGCTTGTTGGGCGTCCGTGAGATGAACGCCGATGAGTTGGAATAGGTCATCGTTCCCTTCCCTGCGGTCTAGGTCGCTCAACTCCTCTGTGTATAACTCGACATCGACAATTCCCATGATTCGGTGCTCTTCGTCGACTACCGGGAAAGCAAGCAGGCGATGGAACGTGAAGAATTCGCACGCATCTAAGACCGTCGCCGCTCTCGGAATGGCGATAACCTCCCGTATCATGAAATCGCCAACTGGCTTTTCAGGGGAATTCAGCAGCAACCGGCGAGTCGGTACGACCCCTTTCAGACGGTTCTCGTCATCCACGACGTAGAAGTAGATGATCCGACCTTCGGGCGGTTTTTCTCGAATTGCGGTCAGTGCCTCCCCTACGGTCTGGTTGATGTGAAGCCGAGCAAAGTCCGTCCGCATGTGTTGGGTAACGGATTCATTCAGGCTCTTTTCGACCGGGGTAGCACTCGACATGACATTTCCATTTCAGAGGGGTTGATAGTATCCAAGGTACGGATTGCATTCTCCTCCCACTTCCGTCGGAGTAATGTCTATGGTCTCACACCCAAGCAACTAGTTTAGCACGATACGTATCGATCGATTCGCGTGAAATAGATGCCGATTTCCGAAACAGGGAATCCGGTCATGGCTTGCCAATGGCGGGCGTACTCAGCCAACTGGTTTCGATAGTAGGTAACCGCCTCGCCAACGTGGGCTGACGTTATGTCGTCCGTTTTGTAGTCAACGATCACCCACCCCGATGGGTCGGCTGCACTATTCCGCTCTTCGAAAATGAGATCAATCACGCCACGAATGATCGAGATCTTTCCTTGCGAGTCTGTGGTCGAAGTTTCAAACGGAAGCTCACTAAAACGCGTTGTCGCGGATTCAGAGCGTTTCCAAATCTCGGATTGCGAAACCGCCTTGACCGTCGACAACAACTCGTCAACTCGATCAAACGCCAATTGATGTTCTTCGACGAGCCTGATTGCAGCCGCTCGCAGGTCGATTTTCGGTGTCTTGATCGCAATTTCCAGTAACTCGTGGACTGCTGTTCCCCATTGGTAGCCGTATTCACCTGACGCTTGCCATTTTGGACGAGAAGCCCCTTTGAGTCCTAGCGTTTTGGCGGTCGTTAGGTCGTAGCTAGCGAGCAATGCCTCACCCCATTTCGCATCCAAGTGTACGCACGATGAGCCTTGCGACGAGACACTCTGGGCAGGCACCTTTCGCTCGGCGGACGATAATTCGGCTGGGACCACAAGCGTTTTTGCCTCGCCCAAATACTCATGTAGGGCCGCCCAGTTCGATTTGTCGCCGGAAACACTCACTACGAGCATCGAAGCTGCGCGAGTTGTGGCAACATATAACAGTCGGTCTTCTTCCGCATCCAAAAACGATTGCTCTTCATCCGATACGTCACTCCACTGCGTTGGTGCTGCGACAACTCGCGTTGAGTAATCACCCGATTTCTCGCTGAGTGCAATGTACCCTCGCGGGGTAGATTCCGAGCGATCGATGTGACTCGTCGGAGCGTATCCGTTTTTGTTCCTGGCATCTGCGAGGAAAACGATCGGTGATTCGAGTCCCTTGGCTTTGTGCAGATTCATAATGCGAACACGATTCGGATCGGGTGGCAAAGCACTACATCCCTCAGACTCCTTCGCATCAAGCAATTGCTCCATGTACGTTACCATATCGATCGCGCTGTCAAAGTTATGACTATGTTGCCGCATATCTTCCATCGCTCGTAGGAAGGCACCTGACTGCAGATTTCCTTCCTTGGCTCCGGCTGCATTGGCGATCAACCCGAGATCCGACGCAATTCGAGTCATGGATACAGAGAACGGATTGGTACGCAACCAAAATTGGTATTTCTTAAGACGTTCATTTGCAGCCTCGAATTTCCTTTTGACCTGCGCTTCGAGCGAAACGGGAAGTTCCGAGTGGTAGGAGAATCGCCCACCTGCACGTTTAAGTTCATAAAGCTCAGCATCACTGAAGCCAAAGAGTTGGTCTCGCAAAAGAGCCAAGTAGTGAATTTGGTTTGAGCTGTCATCGATGGCTTTGATGACGGCAATCAAGATACGCAACTCCTCGATCTGGGAGAACGCATTGCTCCCAGTCACGTCGCATCGAATCCCCTCGCTTTCCAGCGCTTGCTGGAACAAATGAATGTAACTCTTTCCGCGAGGGATAATGAGGAAGTCTTGTTCTTCAACCTGCGGAGTGCGTCCCAGTGCCAAATCAACTTTTGTCCGTGGCACAGTCAGGCCGCTATCGATTGCATGCCGAATGAATCGAGCTATCTTTTCAGCTTCAAACGCAACCAAATCAATACCTTTTGGCCGATTGGAGAGATCTAGCATGAAAACGCCATGCAGTTCTCCATTGCAATCCTCGCGTCCCTGGATCATGTCCTCTGCGGCTGGCTTGTACTTCGTGGGCACCGGCGGAAATTTGTTGGAAAAAACTTCGTTGATCCATTCGCGAATCGATGAATGCGAACGAAAGTTTTTCGCCAGCTTGAGCACTTCGCCTCCTGACTTTTCGAAGACCGCTTTGACTCGATTGTACGTTTCAATATCGCCACGTCGAAATCGATAAATGGATTGCTTCGGATCTCCTACCAAGAAGAGAGCGCCGGGTTTCGGCGAACACTGCAACCAACTTTGCTGCATCGGATCTTCGGAAGTTAGGTAAAGGATGATTTCCGCCTGAACCGGATCCGTGTCCTGAAATTCATCGACTAGCAAATGCGTGAAGCGACCTTGGAAGTAGCTGCGCAGTCGCGAATTGGTTCGCAACCCATTTGCTACCGCAATCAAAATGTCCGTAAAATCCAAGCCCATGGTCGCGGCTTTCAGCTGCGCATATACGTAGCCAGCTCGCTTCATAAAATCGATGACGAAATCGTAGCAAACAGCATTCCACCATTCGAATGCAGGCTTGACAATTTCTTTGCGAAATTCCTTCCAGGCATCGGACTCCCGTTTTCCAATTTTGTTCGGCCAATTTTTCTGTGTGGGATTGGAGGACGTGTCGAATCGTTGCAACTCTTTGAAAAAGTGACGTCTAGATGACCAGCTACCACGGTAGGCTCGACCAATTTCTTCGTATCGATTCATCAGTTCATCCTTGCCACGTTCAACCGGAAAAGATGGAATAAGTTCCTTCATGTGTTCAATGTATTGCACTACCCTTGCCTTGGTCGATTCTAGTTCGAATGAAGCGGGTGGCTCACATGGCCAGTCATGAACATCCCGATACTCGATGAAGTTTCGAAAACAATCTTTCAACTTGCCAGGCTCAAGCCCAAGTTCATGCAACTTTTCCATCAATGGATCCTTCGTCGCCAACAAGTCCTGAAGATTCATTCGCCAAGCCTGTTCACGCAGTTCTGCATTTTCCGCTTCTTCCAGCTCTCGAAAGGATGGGTCGACCCCAAACTCAATCGGCCGTTCTCGCAACAAGGAAGCGCAAAAGCTGTGGATCGTCCCAACGAAAGCTCGACCGCAATGGTCACTTGCCGCTTGGAGCCGTTGCGTTTCATCGCTTGTGCTCGAACTGCTTGCCTCAGTTGCTGCACGTCGAAGTCCCGTTTGAAAGCGATCGCGAAGCTCTGCCGCCGCCTTACGAGTGAACGTTACCGCGACGAGTCTGTCGACGTCACATGCACCCTTTGCCACGAGCTGAACCATGCGATTCACAATGCAAGTGGTCTTGCCCGTTCCCGCGGCAGCCTCCACCATGAAATTGCAGTGAAGCTCGGTTTTAATGCGGTCACGAGCGGTTTTGTCATCTTGTTCTGCGTTATTGGATGAATGGTTCGTCATGTTGTGTACTTGTTTGTAAAACCGCTGTCTCAATAATTAAATGGCAACTGGAACGACGATACGCGAGTGGCGGGCGGTGAGATACCCGTTTTAGTTTGGGACCGTTGTCCCAAGCGAATCAACGGACGGGGCATTGGTCCCATCCTACGGTACTTTTCGTTCTGTCTCGCAACTTACGTCAGCTCCCTTAGCTCACAGAACGGGCGCAGAAGTTCATTCGATGGATCCAAGGCCTTGCTCCTTGAATGGATCGCGACTAATTTGGTTTCACCGCATACCGATTGATAGTCACAGAATTTACAGTCGGCGTGGTCGCTGGTCGCGATAAACACGCCGCTTGCAATCAAAGTACAAATATTCTGTAGGATGGCGTCTCCTCGTTTTAGTTCGCCGTGCGTCCACGACATGCGCAGTCCCGCCGCCTTGGAATGCGGGAAGAAAAAGCCAAAGGATACCGCCGCATCCATTGGCTGACCAAGCTGCCTAAGTCGGTGCCGCAATACGCTCACATACACGAACGGCTGGAGCAATCTACCGTTGCGAAATGGATTCGATTGGTTGTACCCATAGCCTACTCCAGATTTGTAATCCCAAATTGCAAATCCCGGGCTTCCATCTTTGTTTATTCTGTCGACGCGATCGATACGGCTGTGAACTTGCAATGCGCGACCGTCCGCCAGCGTCAACTGGATCGCTTCCACTTGATCGAGTTCGTTCTTGACATCATTCGCTCCACCGATGGTAGCCTCTAGTACCCAGGGGACTGCATTGTGCTCCTTACAATAGATCGCCTCCTTGTGAAGGAACATGTCGCACATATCTTCGAGAACTTCGCGTTGCCGATTGAATGCCTCCAAGTTTGGAGCAGGTACTTTCTCCTTGACCCGTTCTATTTCTTGCAGCAATACAGAACTCAATTCGTCTCGGTCACGATGGTAGTCCGGCATCGATTCTGAGTTCGCGAATCGGCTCAGAAACGTTTCGAACACCTTGTGTACCAGAGTACCTAGCTCCGAAGCACTCAACCAAGTTTCTGGATCGTACTGCCAAACATCCGGTGGAACTATCTTAAGGCCTTGTCGGAACAGAAACTTACGCGGGCACGCCCCATATGTTTCCAACGAGCTCGCTGAGACATGTTCCATCCATTGTGGATCCAATTCTTTTCCAGCATTCGGTACAAATCCATCAAACTCAGTAAACGTGGGCTTCGCGATTTCCTTGAAAGCACAATCTCGGTTCGCAAGATGTTCAAAACGTTTGCCAATGAACTCCATTCGCTTCGACTCGTCCAATTCACTCAGTAACATTCCTAACATTTGGTCCGAACGAGTCAGATGGTTTCGCGAATCGATGCTGGCAAAAGAGTCTGGCAATCCTAAATGATGCAATAGGTCGTTCAGTCTGGCCGTTGCATCGCCAGACGTTGTTCGAAACAATTCGAGCAACGACGTGCTCGGCAGTCCTTTGCGATCATCCGCTAGGTTTATCGTCGAATAGGAAAGTACGACGCGGGCATCAGCAAGATCCAAGTGTCGAAATAAAACGCGACCAAGATCATGCTTGCGTACTTCAAAAAGATCCTTCGATTCCGAAAGTGCTGTTGAAAGACGACGTCGCTCTAAATCCAATAGAATTGGATCGACAGAAAACGACCGCGGATATCGGCCGTCATCGAGTCCAACAATAAACAGGTTGGGCCGTCCCGAGTGGCCACCGTTCGCAAGCGATGCCAAATGGAGACAGCCAGGCATCGGCCCGCTTTTTAGCACAAAGCACTCGGTCGGCAGTTCCTCAAGCCAACGGCGAACATCCAACGAACCGCCCAGGAGATCGCCAGTTTCATCCGATCCCCCTTGAGTGGTACGTCGTTGTTCCTCGTTTTCTGCATGTTGATCCAACTTCAAAACGGCCAACATACCGTCTATCTTGTCGAGCAGCTCCCTTCGCGACAAACCGTCTAGCTTGCTATCGCATCGAACACACCGTAGCAAGAACAGTCGTGCTTTTTGGAGAACCTGAATTTGTGGTTCCCCAGCTTTGGGTGCAAATGCAACCATAGGCTCTACCATCGACACAAGCATTTCCAACGTGGCGACGCCAAAATCACGGGTCCCGATCGCGTTGTCCTCTGCTTGTTCCTTGCTCTTGCGATCATTTTCTTGGTCGCGCAAGGCCGAAGCGATCGCGGTTCGCAATTGAGGCAGATAACGATCGGCATCAAACCCGATCGGGACCTTGGCAAGTGCGTTGGCTAGCCGCAAATACCCCACTTGGTCGTCCGGGCGATTGAGCAATCCTTCACGCACCAACTGCACCAAGAGTGTTTGAACGCAACCGGCATTCACCCATCGCAACCAACATCGCAGAGCGCGTCCAGGCCGTGAGTAGATGCACGCAATTCCATCGGAAAAAGTCACCGGCAATTTATCCAACGCAAGACACTGGTCGTCTTGTTCATGAATGTCCGAAAGCCAACCGCTAATCGACTCAAGGAACAAAGGAACGTACTGGGCATAATCGGTATAGACAATCTCGTTCGAATCGAGCCGATTTGCATTCACGTTGGTTGCGTTCAGAATACGTCGACAAACCCCGCGAACTTCGTTCACTTCCCCAAAGCCGGAGAAATACTGGATCGACTGCGAGCCAGAAAGCTCTGCGATACGTCGATGCAGTCCCGCCTCGTTATACGCTTCAAGATGATCCGGCCCAAGCACCTTCGCTTTGGTTCGAATCGCGTCCAACAGCGTACTTTCGCACGATTGCAGATCGAGCGATTCCGGGATCAAAACAATCAAGTCCGTCGGCAATTCGATACAACTATTGGCAATACCATCGGTCGCAATTCTCAGGCAGTCGGAATAGTCCACCAGTTTAAGTTCAACGAGTTTCTCACGGTACGCAGCAAACAGTCGTTGGATATCACGACCTTTATCTGGGGAATCGAAGGCGGCGATATCCAGGTCATCGGACGCGACTCCAGCGAGTTGCAAATCCTGAATCGATTTCCAAATGAGGCTGCTTAGGCTATCGATGATTTTGACATCGATAAAATACTCAAGCTGGCCATCGTGTAGGAAGGTGCGAATGATATTTTGCAGGATCAACCGTGAGGTGGACGAGTTTGCAAACTCTCGTCCTGATTTAGCAAGTTCGTCGCTTGAAAGCGACAGAGCGATTGATCGTATGGTTTTGGAATGGAGATGGATCGCGGAGCCGCGAGATAGGGCAACTCGGTCTTTCCATTGTTGAGGAGTTCTAAGATCTTGAGCGATCAACCATTTTTCGTTCAGTCGAAACTGTTGGCAGATATCCGCCAACCATCCAATCATTGAATTCATAGGTATAACGGGGCTTTATGGGCAAACTCAAGTTTGCAATCGTGATGGCGTTCAACGGCGTTGACTCTTCGGTGCAGGATACCGTCGGCAATTGACACGCTGGTCACGCAGGACGAATTTTTCGTAAATTGTTGCCCGATCCTCGACAGAGTAGTCGCTCAAGAAGGTAGCCATGTGGGCGACACTACTTTACCCAGCAGCAAAAAAAGGGTTGACCCAGCAGCAAAAATGGAAAGCAAACAGCTCGATTGAGGCTACGACTAGACTCGATAGAAGGGCTCTGTGACGTTGCATTGTGTACTAAGTTGCATTGTGTACTAAACTAAGTTGCATTGTGTACTAAGTTGCTGCTTTCTTGAGTCAATTCGAGAACGAAAATGGCAAGTTTCTCGAATTGGCTCCTATATTGACACAAGGACCGCCCATCGTTGAGCGGCCCTTACGTTATCGATCTGGATGCGAGATCTACTCCCCGCCGGAGGTCATTCCTTTGATCTGCTTTTCGAGCGAATCAAGGCTCCAATCGCCCGGCTTCTGGCTTGGCGGGAATTCCTTCAATGTCATGAGGAACTTGCTCGCTATGGCTTGCAGCGGTACGAGCACGAACGCTCGGTCAATCATCCAGTCGTGATAGGTATTCGAGTTATGTTGGGACTTTTCGAATGGGTCACGACGGAGATTAAAAAGCAATGGAAGACGCAGGTGAACGAATGGCTCTCGCCAAACTTGTAACTGCTCGGCACGGTTTTCCAGATAGATCGCTTTCCAGTCTCCTACACGAATCGCCACCACTTCAGCACTGTCGTTCAAATAGATAAACTCCTTGCGAGGAGAGTCTTTTTCTTTTCCGCTGAGGTAGTCGAGCAGATTGTAGCCGTCGACATGATTCTTATAATTTCGGCCATTGAGCGCCACGCCCTTCAGCAATTTTTCCTTGATGTCCGGTGCACCGGCAGCGGCCGCAAACGTGGGGAGCCAATCTTCGTGGGAGACGATCCCGTTGAGCGTCGTTCCCGCAGGGAAGTGGCCGGTCCACTTAACGAAACATGGCACGCGGAAGGCGCCTTCCCAGTTCGAGTTCTTCTCGCCACGGAACGGTGTGGTACCGGCATCGGGCCAAGTATTGTAGTGCGGACCGTTGTCCGTGGAATACTGGACAATGGTGTTGTCAGCTAGACCCAGGTCGTCGATCAGTTTGAGCAGTTGACCAACGTGCATGTCGTGCTCCACCATGCCGTCACCGTATTCATCCTGACCGGAGAGACCGATATGCTCCGACTTGATGTGGGTTCGGAAGTGCATTCGCGTACCGTTCCACCAACAGAAGAAAGGTTTGTCGGATTTAGCCTGACGTGTGATGAAGTCTTTGGCTGCAGCCATCGATTCATCATCGATAGTCTCCATGCGTTTTTTGGTGAGTGGGCCAAGGTTTTCGATTGTTTGGCCACCGTTACCGTCCGCCTTACTCTTGAGAACGCCGCGTGGGCCAAATTGTTCTCGGAACGTTTTTCCATTCGGAAGCTTCATGTCATTCGGGTAGTCGCGGTTTTCTGGCTCTTCCTCTGCATTCAAGTGATAAAGGCTACCAAGGAATTCATCAAAACCATGCATTGTCGGTAGATGTTCATCGCGGTCGCCTTGATGGTTCTTGCCGAATTGACCGGTCATATAACCTTGGCTCTTGAGAACCGTAGCCATCGTCACATCGGTCTTCTGCCAACCCTCTTTTGCGCCGGGCATGCCGACTTTGGTCATGCCGCTGCGAACTGGCGCAGATCCGCTGATGAACGCCGCTCGGCCAGCCGTACAGCTCTGCTGCGCGTAGTAGTCGGTGAATGCCACCCCTTCCCTCGCGATGCGGTCAATATTGGGTGTCTTATAGCCCATCATGCCACGATTGTTATGGCTGATGTTCCAGGTGCCGATGTCATCGCCCCATATGACGAGGATGTTGGGCTTCTTGTCCGCCGCCCGCGCAGCCGCAGGGAGGCTGAATACGGCCGCGAGCGCAAGGCCGACCGCCGCTAGGATTTTGGTACGTTGCATGGTGTTGTTAGGTGTTCCTACTTAAGTTAGGTCGAGAGAGAAATTCACACACGGCCGACGATTTTAGTTGCAAAAAGCTATCTCGCAATCACCCAAGCCCATCCACGCGAGTCTCAAGTCGCTGAGCGCGAGATTGAGGACAGGTCATGAGGCTGGTTTTCCCTGGGCGAGCGGCAGATTGCAGCATCCCAACCCGAGCCCGTAACGGCTCGTTGCTTTAATGGATTGTGAGACGGGGGATTCGAAAGTGGCATGGGCGTCTCGCCCTCATCTTTACCGAGTACGGGGCGAGGGGAGCCAGATCAAAAGATGTGGGTAAACATGAGGCTGCAGCCCACTGCTAGCCTGACATATTCTGCTTGACAGGCTGGCAGCCTATCCAACGGCTACTTGATTCTTGCGGAATCGATCAATTGAGCGATGAGTGGCAGCAACTGCTTCTTGCGACTAACGACATTATCGAGTTGGTAGAGATTTCGATCCAACCTTGGATAATTGATTTCGTCCCATTCTTCCGACTCATGACTGAGCAATAGCAGCGATCCGTTGCTGACAACATCGGTTACAAGCAACACCGAAAAATCAAGCTTTTGAGTGACCGCAAGCTGTTCGAGTGCCGAACGCAACTCGTCTTTGCGATCCCAAAAGAGATCAAAGCCGTTCTCTTCGATTTGTGAAATGGAGAATCGCAGTCCATGCTCCGTAAACTCTTTGCAGTCTTCGCGAACGACTTCGGTGGGAGAACACGTTCGAAGGGCCGAGCCAATTTCAAAAAACTCCTTTGCGTACGATTCCAAATCGACCTGGCAGAGTCCCTTGAGCCAATCCAAAATCTCGCGATCGACGTCCGTCGTCGTAGGGGATCGCAAAAACAAGGTGTCCGAAATGATTCCTGAGGCCATGCACAACGCAATACCCGGCTTTGGCTCAATGCCTGACGCTCGAAATTGGCGAGCGACTAACGTACAAGTGGATCCGACTGGCTCATTGATAAAGCGAATGGGCTGCGTCGACTTGAGCCCGCCGCCCAAACGATGGTGATCGAGCACCTCAAGAATGTCCGCTTCGTCGGCCCCGTTGACGGCTTGGCTAAGTTCATTGTGATCGACCAAAATCAACTTCGGCTTGGGAGGGTTGACGAGATCCGATTTCGCCAGCACACCCACCAATAGGCCCGCGTCGTTCACGACCGGAAATATCGGCTCATTCGACTTTTCCACGATCAATCGCGCCTCATCGACCGGTTGTTTCGCCTGAAGTGCAATGAACTGCTCAT
>JAIPFP010000097.1 GCA_021736575.1 Pirellula sp.
CATCCATCGTCTACGCCTTTCGGCCTCGACTAAGGTACCGGCTAACCCTGGGCGGATTTACCTTGCCCAGGAAACCTTAGGTATTCGGCGAGCAGGATTCTCACCTGCTTAATCGTTACTCATTCCGGCATAATCACCTGAACAGGCCGACAACGCTCCTTACGGTACGTCTTGTATATCCTGTTCAGCGCTCTCCTACCGATGCATTGCTGCATCCCGCGGCTTCGGTATTCTATTTACTCCCGTTCATTATCGGCGCAGAACCTCTCGACCAGTAAGCTGTTACGCACTTTTTAAATGGTGGCTGCTTCTAAGCCAACATCCTGGCTGTCACAGAGATTCAACTTCCTTAGTGACTGAATAGAATTTGGGGACCTTAGCCGACGATCTGGGTTGTTTCCCTCTTGACCACGGAGCTTATCCCCCGCAGACTGACTCCCGAGATAGTTACACCGGTATTCGGAGTTTGGTTCGGTGAGGTACCCAGGAAAGGGCCCCCATCCGATTCAGTCTCTCTACCCCCAGTGCATAGTTGCTCGAGGCTATCCCTAAAAATATTTCGGAGAGAACGAGCTATCTCTGTGTTTGATTAGACTTTCACTCCTCCCCACAGATCATCCCATCGGTTTTCAACCCAAATGAGTTCGGTCCTCCACGCAGTTTAACCCGCGCTTCAACCTGTCCATGGGTAGATCACACAGTTTCGCGCCTAGTACCCGCAACGTATTCGCCCTATTCAGACTCGGTTTCCCTTTGGCTTCGGCCCGTAAGGCCTTAACCTGCTGCAAACACTAACTCGCCGGATCATTTTGCAAAAGGCACGCCGTCACACTTTTAATAGTGCTCCGACCGCTTGTAAGCGCACGGTTTCAGGTTCACTATCCTCCCCTAGCAGGGGTTCTTCTCACCTTTCCATCGCTGTACTGAGTTCACTATCGGTCATTGAGGAGTATTTAGCCTTGCGGGATGGTCCCCGCGGATTCAGACCAGGTTTCACGTGACTGGCCTTACTCAGGTACCATTCGGGAGGCGATCAATTTTCACTTACCGGGCTGTCACCGTCTATGGCCTGCCGTTCCAAGCAGTTCAGTTAATCGTCGCTTTGTAACTCCCATGTGAATGGCCCTACAACCCCGAAGAGGAAACCTCCTCGGTTTGGGCTCTTCCGCTTTCGCTCGCCGCTACTGACGGAATCGATTTTTCTTTCTTTTCCACCAGGTACTTAGATGTTTCAGTTCCCTGGGTTGGCCGCAATGCACCTATGTATTCAGTGCATGCTAATTCAGGAATCTCGGGCTCATCACCTGTTTGTCGGCTCCCCCAAGCTTTTCGCAGACTTCCACGCCTTTCGTCGCCTCTCAATACCAAGACATCCCCCGTGCGCCCTTAGTAACTTGACCATCGGAATCTCAAACTTGAACCCAACCAAACAACCACTAACTCACGCCAGTAGCCGCCGCATCGGGCCGCATTCGATATCCGTTCGCACACCCATCGACGTCGCTCCAATTCACATTGGTGCAAGCCTTGGGTTGCATTTTCGCCTATCTATTTTCAATTGCGCTCGTTCGAACCAGTATCAATTACTCCGGCCGCTCTTTCGAACAACCAAATTTACTTCACCGGTTTCAAACTTTCATTGCTGTGCATCCCTCTCTCTAACTTACGTTTCGAGCAAGGAACATGCACAATAAGATGCCATCTACCAATCCAACCAAATTGTCAAAGATCAATTTCCAAGCTTCCGAGACCGCTGTGATCCCATTTGCGAGGGGTCACCATGTTAAAGGTTCGTGTGACTTGCGTCAACAGCAATTCCTTTTTTTCTTTGGTGACATTTCCGCTGACCGTCTTCGTCGCCTGAGCGACTGTCCCGGTCAAGGGAGCGAGAATCATCCAGATTTCGGTTCAGGCCGCAAGGCCTTTTTCAAACTTCTTCTGAAATGATTTTCGAATGGAGGTGAAGGGACTTGAACCCATGACCCTCTGGTTGCAAACCAGATGCTCTCCCAACTGAGCTACACCCCCGAATAAGGCCCAAAACGCTTCTGCGTTTTTAACCTTGTTCTAAATTACCACACCGCTGGCAATTGAAAAGTCGAAATTCTTCGACCGCTCTTTTACCCACGCGATTCTAATGCGCACGCCTGGATTCGAACCAGGGACCTCGTCGTTATCAGCGACGCGCTCTAACCAACTGAGCTACGCGCGCAAACCAGAAATCCTTCCGGCAATGAACCATCCGAATTTTGGACAGGGAATCCTATCGCAAGCTTCAGGACTGTCAACGCTTATTCGCGACTTCCAGCAAGTACTACCAACGTCGAGGCCTGGACGTATCGACCAAACGGGGATGAAGCATGAGGGAAATCCCGGTTGCCTCGATTCCTCAGGCTAAAAAACCTGCCTCCCTCGGCAAGCTTTACTCTTGAAATCAAGATCACCAAACCGTTTTTTACGATTCCGCAAGCGGCTTCTGCTTTTCGGTAATCACTTTCGATTTCGGTGCCATTTTCGCGTTCATCTCAATGTAGTTTTGCCAATCAGCGGGCACGTTGTCCTCGTGAAAAATGGCTTCAACAGGGCATTCCGCGACGCAAGCTTCGCAATCGATGCACTCCTCCGGGTGGATGTAGAGCATCTTTTCGCCCTCATAAAAGCACTCGACCGGGCAAACAACTACGCAATCGGTGTATCTGCAACCAACACAGGGTTGGGCAACAATGTGGGCCATGTCTGAAAAAACCTTTCTACAGATGGCTAAAATATCAGGTGAAACCAAGGTCGAGCGTGAACAGATGGCTGCGCGAGAGTACCTGCCCTGCCCCCCGTGGCATCGTAGGCACGTTGGTTTAGGGTGTCAAGCAACCTTATTCTCCTTGCTGTCGGCTCTCTCGGCACCTAATATTGAAGGATTCCAAAAGGGCGTCCTTTTGCCCAAACTAGCTTTACCATCCCGACTTACCCTCCCAACCGATGAAGTTGTAACGTGGCTCTTTCCAATCTAGATCGAGAATTGCTTCGAGATTGCTTGGCAAAGGCGCCGGACGCATGGGAGAATTTCAGCGATCGATTCCTTGGCTTGGTGATCCATGTGGTCAACCATACTGCCTTAATGCGGAACGTGAGCTTGTCGCAAGAACTTCGCGAAGACCTGGTCGCAGACGTCTTTGTTTCTTGGATCGATAAGGATTTTGCGGTCCTTCGACGATTTCAGGGGAAAAGCTCGCTCGCAACCTACTTGGCCGTCGTGGCTCGCCGCGTTGTCTTTCGACGAATGTCGCAAATGCGCCTACCACACAACCACCAATCTATCGAATCCCTAAAACTCGACCCGCCTGCCCAAGAAACAAAGAGTCTCACCCAAGACGAATTTGAACAACTTGAGTCCTCCATCGAGCGATTATCCCAGGAAGAAGCCACCGCCGTTCGCATGTTCCATTTACAAGGCAAGTCCTACCGCGAGATCAGCTCTCAAATCGGCATGCCGGAAAATAGCATCGGGCCCTTTCTGTCTCGCGCTCGCGACAAATTGAAACGCGCCGTCTAACGCACAATTTTTCCCTCTTTTTTGGATATCCCGTTTCGGCGGACCTAACGTGTCACTCGTCGATACGATAATTCTTGCCCAACGATCGAACACCGACCAGCAAGCGAAAGATAGCTTTTCCAGAAACAAGAAATCAATTCTCGAAATGACACAGCCAGGCGAGACTACTTGGCACGTTCCTTTGAACCGAATTGAATTTTTGTTTTCTTTGTTGCATCTTTTATAAGGAATTATCCAACCAAAATCGACTCTACGACGAAGAACTTGAATCAAATCCACTTCGATTTCGATTTTGAATAAAAATTCCGAACTATTGGAACGGAGTTCGCTCTGTAAGCATCAACGGACTTAGGATTGTCAAACCTATTTTGACCACAGAATTGCTAGCCAAATCAAGGAAGAATCAAAAATGTTAGTACTGAGCCGCAAAGAAGGCGAACGAATTGTCATCGGAGACAACATCACTCTGGTCGTATCCAAAGTGAACGGAAATCGAGTCACCATCGGAATCGAAGCGCCCCGCGACGTCAAAATCGTTCGAGGAGAACTTCAGGATGGGAGCGCGGCAGCATGCCCAAGCTCTGAGTCTTTACCTGTTCGTTCAACCCTACGCGAGTTTGCCGCCGCAGTCTTGCCAATGCAAAGGCAAGTTGGTTAAAATCGGTAGGTTAGTAAATGCCCGATTGTCGCCTTTTGCTCCGCAAAAGGTGCGATCTCGATGCAACGTTCGCGGAGCGAAAGGCAGCACCAGTTGTCGAACGGTCCTCAGCAACACGCCGAGAATTGCCATGCAGCAATGATTTTCTAACTTTCGTGGGCGTGCAAGATTGGGTAAAGTTGTAGGACAAAGGACAACTCATCCATTATGATTCTCTCGCTGTTGATACGAATGCGTAGATTGTTTACCCGTCATTTGCATCGGCGGATTGTAGTTCAACGGAAACTGCGTCGACTGCTCATTGAAAGACTTGACCCGCGACTCGCTTTTACCGCCGAGGGACAAGCCTTTGCATTCAATCAAGTGTTTGAAACTTCCGGATTAGGCGGCACTATTTCCGGAAACGTACTTTGGGGAGATGGAACTTCATCGCCCGCCATCGTTGGTGCATCCGCCGCAACGGGACCACTCTCCATCCGATTCGATTATTCGCTTGATGCAAACAACTTTTTTGCGTCGCCAGAACGTCGCAATACGTTGCAATTGGCAGCGAATTCTATCATCAGCAAGTTCTCAGACCAATTGACGGCAATTCGTCCGACAGGAACAGACCAATGGACTGCCAAATTTTCGAACCCTTCGACGGGGGCTCAAGAAACCCGAACGAATCTCAACATTGCAGCCAACGAAATTCTGATTTACGTCGGAGCCCGCACCTTGAACGCTGGCGAACTCGGGCGCGGTGAGAAAGGTGGCTTCTCCGCCTCATCGACAAGTCAAGCGTTTATTGACACGGTGAAAGCACGTGGTCAAACCGGTGCAATCTCAAGCCCAGCAACGGACTTTGGGCCATGGGGCGGCACTATTACCTTTTCATTGGGGGCAAATTGGCATTTTGGAGCTACCACAGATGGACTGGATCTAAGCGAATTCGATTTCGCTTCAGCGGCTTCTCACGAATTGATGCATTCCCTTGGATTCGGCCTCAGCAACAGTTGGAACGCAAAGGTCGTCGGCGGTTTTACGGGTGCGAACTCGGTAGCAGTTTCGGGAAGATCGCCGGTTCCCTTATTCGATGGTTCCCACTGGCAAACCGGCTTGACCATCGACGGTCGGCTTGTTGCTATGTCCGCTGACACAATCAACGGCTTTCGAAGACTCCCGACCCGTCTCGATTTGGCTGGCATGCAGGATATCGGTTGGCAATTGATCACTCCACAGGTGCAAGCGAGCGGGTCGCATATCTTTGGGGATAACGGAACTTACCCAACCGCCTTGGTCCTCAATGGATCTGTGTTCGGTTCCCTTTCGTATCCAATCAGCGTCAACATCACCAACGTTTCTCCCGTGTTGGCTGGTCAAACCAATCGATCCGCGATGGAAGGTCTACCGCTTTCCCTCCCGAAGGTTGGGCAATTCACCGATCCAGGTTTTGGAGCCAGCCTAGCGACGCCGCCTCGCGCAGAAACATTTACCTACACAATCGATTGGGGAGACAACAACCCGCTGTCCACTGGAAACGCAACCATCGAATCCCTCGGTTCACCGGGAGTCAGCACGCGTGGCTTTTTTGATGGGACTCACACCTATGCGCTGATGGGTAGCTACACAGTCACCATGACGGTTACGGATGACGACGGCGGAACAAGCCGACAGCAATTTGGCGTGCAAGTTGGCCCGCCTCCCAGTTTGGTGCTATCCATCGACCGGCTTAGCATCAATGAGGATGCTGGCGACAATGCGGCCACGCTTACTGTTCGACGAATCGGCTTCGACAACGCCGTTGCAACGACGATCTTGTTGACAAGCAGCGACACGTCGGAAGTCCAACTACCGGCATCAGCCACCATTCCAGCCGGCCAAACTTCAATTACGGTTCCTGTCAAAGCCATCGACGATTCGCTTTTGGATGGAACCGTTCCAGTGACACTGTCGGCCTCTGCCGGTACTGTTGCAAGCAACAGTGTTAACGTCGATGTGCTCGATCGAGAAAAGATCCTGCTTTCGTTGAATGTCGCTTCAATCGGAGAAAATGCAGGCGCAGGTGCGGCTATTTTGACCGTCTCCCGAGCCAACACCGACATCGGCCAAAGCATTTTGGTCCAACTGTCGAGCAGCGACACGACCGAAGCGAAGTTACCCTCGCAAGTCACGATCCCTGCCGGTTCGATGAGCCTTTCCGTTGGCGTCGATGCAGTTGATGATGCGCTTTTCGATGGGTCACAGCTCGTCTCGCTAGTCGCCAATTCAACCGGATATTTGTCTGCGAGTATTTCGATTACGGTCACCGACTTTCAACCCTTGTCGTTAGTCCTTCAATCCAACGCGCTCGTTGAGGAAGATCCAAACCTTAACCACACGCAAGCGGAATTGTCCATTCGCGCTCCAGCTCCCGCGACAGGCCTCACGTTGCAGCTTACTTCCAACCAACCGAATCAGTTGGTCATGCCGGCGAGTGTGTTCATCCCTGCCGGCGCTCAATCGGTTCAGTTCCCTATCATGGCAGTCGATGACTTTGCGCCTCAGGGAATTCGCAACGTAAGTATCTTTGCCAGTGGAAATGGGGTGATTGCGACGTCGGTGGTGATTACCATTTCAGACAACGATCCCGCATACTGGACCAACCCAATCAATCCGCTGGACGTGAATAACAACCGCGTTCCCGATCCGTTGGATGTTCTCATTATCATCAACGAAATCAACTTTCATGGCAGTCGTGCGCTCAATCCTAATACGGATCGCGGTTTGCCGTTCGTTGATACAAACGCCGACGGCAACATCGGTCCATTGGATGTGCTTAGGATTATCAATGAGCTGAATCAGATTTAATCCGTGATCGCTAAGAACTCGCTAGTTCTCGCAGGACACGCAAATTGACAGCGTCCCATTCCTCATCGTCTTCGTTGGTCCCTTTTTCGGTTTCCAAATACATAGGAAGCGTTTTAAGTAGCTTATGCTTGAGAACCCGTTCAAAGCCTTTCAACCCAATGGTGCCAAGCCCGATATGTTCATGCCGATCCACGCGTGAGCCACAGCCTTTTTTGCTATCGTTTAGATGTAAGGCGCGAACCGAATCGAGCACACCGAATTGTTTTGCCTCTTCTGCCCACGACTTGAATCCCGACACCTCTGAAAAATCGTATCCTGCGGCGTGAGCATGGCAAGTATCTAAGCAAACCCCAACCTTGATTAACTTGCTCGTTTTCCCAAGTAACCAACCAAGTTGTTCCATGTTCCATCCCAAATTTGAGCCTTGACCGGCAGTGTTCTCGAGCAACAACCAAGCCTTCGTCGGCGAAACGCGGTCGAAAATCTCATGAATGGCAAGAACGATTCGGTCGAGTCCTGCCTCGGGAGTTGATTCGACGAAAGAGCCTGGATGCATCACAACTCCATCTAGCCCGAGCAACTCCGCACGCTGCAATTCAATGACCATTCCGTCGATCGATTTGCGCCAAAGCTCGTCCTTGGGAGACGCCAAATTAATCAAATAGGAAGCATGGGCTAATGGGCGAGAGACCCCCGTTCGCTCAAGAGACGATCGGAATTTTTCGCAATCCTCCTCGGTGATAGGCTTTGCCGCCCATTGGTTATTATTCTTCGTGAACAACTGGACCACGTCCATCGAGTGTTCTGCGGCCGCTTCGACGGCCTTATAGTACCCGCCGGCAATACTCATGTGAGAACCTAGCTTGACCATCATTCTTCCTGTTGAGTCATAAAACAGCCATTTTGGCCTTAGCGGCATTCTATCAAAATCAAACGGCTCGAAAGCCGTATGGATAATGCAAAGTCACTCTTGGCAAGCTCGGCAAGAGCGACCTACCCAGCCTTCCAAAACGGGTTTCTGTCCAAACATGTCTTGCATGATTCGCTCGAAAACAAGTATTGTTCCCATCCATGTTAGCGTACAAGGTAAGTCGAATTGCCTCCGAACAAACGATTGCTGGCGAATCGGATAAACAGGACGAATGATCCCATGAAAATTAAACTGTACCGATGTCTCATGACGAAGTGGCTCGTCTCCAACTCATTGCGAACACTCTCGATTGGTGTGTTTGTCGGCATGATGCTACCCGGCGTGTCTGGGTGCAAAGGGACACCGCTCCCTTTTTCTCAATCGTTTAGCGGACTCGGTGGTGCAACTCGTGTTCCGGCCCCAGCCGACGGCAGCTTCCAAGTGCCTGGCTCCTATTCGGGTCCAAACGGTACGTCGAACAACCCGGGCAGTGGATTAGGTGGTTCCAGTTTCAACTCAGGCAACAGTGCTTCTGCTCCGAATGCCATGAAGACTTCGCAATCCAACTTGCCTGTCACCAACTTCGTTAATGGTATCAGTGCGGCAGAATCGCAAATCCGGACCGCGACCAACAATGCCCTCAGTACGGTTAATCGCGCGACCGAGGATGTGAATAACCGTGTCGAACAAGCGAGTGCGCGAGTCGATCGGTTTGGCGCGGGTGTCGTGCAAGCGAGCAACATACTCTCCGAGGCTGCCTACGGGCCTGTGAATGGGCAGCAAAACGTCCAAAACTTGCCATCGCCGACTGCTCCGAGTCGTGAAAACAGTATTCCATCCGCATCGGGCCAAATCGGAAACAACAATCCTAGCAGCGATGCAAGTTGGCAAACCCCAAGCCCAAGATAATCGGTCACAAAATGGGAACGGCTTCTTCGTTGCACGACGCTCCGCGTCGTGATTCCTAAGACGCGGAGCGTCGCACAACAAAGTTGCGCTGTCAAAGCGAGTCAACTGCCCGCTGGCTCGGTCAATCACCAGGATGTCTCTCCGTCGGCGCAACGCCGTGTTCAAACCATCAAGGCAACTCCCTTGCGACAAGGGTTTTCTCGCGATCGTCGATGCGCAAGATCCGGAAATCCTGGATTGGTTTAGCACGCAGCACGCAGCACGCAGCACGCAGCACGGTGAACGGAAAACGTGGCGCCAAACCGCAAGCCGCGCAACGTGGGAGGAGGGGAGTTTGCCGGATCGTGGGAGCCGAATGGGCGAATTCCAGACGCATGAGGGCGATTTAGGTGCTGACTCTACTCGGCCACGCTCCATTTGCTTTCCTTGGAGGTATACTATGGTCACTGCCGAATTGCGGAGCGACCGCCGATTGAACTTGACAATCTCGAACTCCAAGGAAAGATAGTAAGTCGAGTTTTCTGCGGGTAAAAGCCTGCGGCAGCTTCGAATTGCAGAAACACACACACGTGATACGCGATGCGGCTTGACTTCGAACGAGAGGTTGAGTCGCATCTTTTTTTAGTGCAGAGGAGTGGACGATGAGCGAATACGTGCCCATGACCCGCGACGGTTACAACCGCATCAAAGCGGAAATTGACCGACTGGAGAATGAAGAGATGCCTCGAATTTCCGAAAAGATTGCCGAAGCTCGGGCGGAGGGTGACCTCAAAGAAAACGCGGAGTACCATGCCCAACGCGAGAATCAAGGAATGACACAGTCCAAGATTAACGCGCTCAAAACCAAGCTGAAAAACGCGCACATCATCGACACGTCGACCTTGCCCAAAGATCAAGTCGTATTCGGGGCAACCGTTAAAGTCAAAGACCCATGGGGCGACGAGGAGGAATACACCCTTGTTGGAGCCGGTGATGAGGACTACGAAGTGGGTCGCATCCTGTCGAGCAGTCCATTTGGAGAAGCTCTCATGGGGAAAAAAGTAGGTGATAAAGCTGAGATTCAGGCCCCTCGCGGCATACTCAAGTACGAAGTGATCTCGATCGAATTTAAAGAATAACTATGCCAGATTCAAAAGAAGCAAACACAAATCGCGGCGCAGCCCAAGATCGCGGGACAGTCGGTGATCAAAAAGATGTTTCATGGGGACCAGCCTGCTTGATCGTCGTCATTGTCGGCGCAGTGATCCTAAGTGTCACCATGATCGCATTAGCTGCCTTGTTGAACAGCAATCAAGGCAAACGAGCAGCTTACTCCGTGCGTGAGCAAATTATTCCCTGGGTCGAGCAGTCCTCGTTGAGCCCAATGGACCGCCAAAACATCGTCGAGCGATTGAACAGCCTCTCATCGGAAATGGAACGCGAGGCGCTAACGTCGCGGCAACTCTCTAGATTGGCCATACGCTTGACAGACAGCCCCATATTGCAGTGGGGCGTTGTTGAACAACTCATTGCAAAAGCAAACGCGTCCACCGGATTCACGGCTGAGGAAAAAGCCGAATTTTCTGCTAGTTGCGATCGTTGGCTGAATGCGGCTGCGGAAGGGAAACTATCCGTGCAAGATATGGAACTTGGTGTTCAAAACGTAGCGACCAAGGAGCAGCGTTCAGGCCGACTCTCCATCCGCGATGACGTAAACGACGACCGCTTGCGAGAATTTCAACGCAGGGTGGCTACCATATGCGACAAGTTGGTCATTTCCAAGGATCCGTATAACAAGAGCGTATCCCAAGTGTTTTTGGAAGTGATTGACGAAGCATTGGAAGTGAAGGATTAGTGCCGATATGTCCAGCGCTTTCCGGGTGGGGCGAGGTACAGTCCTTTGTTTTCGAGGCAAAGACCGTTGCCGGGTCTTTAACAATCTTTGCACGCAAGATTTACGCAAGCTGAGCGATGGACAGGCCGTCGAAACGTTTGTGACCGACGTCAAAGGCAGAACGTTCGGGCACGGAATCGCGTTGGCACTCGATGAGGAAGCTTACTTTGTTACGGTTCCCAACCAAGCAAGCAAATTGATACCCCATTTCGATCGCTATATCATCCGAGAGGATGCGGTCATCAGTGATCTTAGCAACGACTTTCGGCTATGGATTTTTCGGGACAGGTCGACGGCCGCAAAGGCTTGTTCGGTCGAACTCAATAGCGTGCCCGAAACACGAAACGCGACTCGATTGACAATGGACGGCAATTCGATCGTGCTTGTTCATGCCCCTTGGATCGGGCCTGAGTCCGTGCTTGGTCTCATTGCAAACGAGGCAAGCGACCAGCCGATACGAGATCGTTTGGGCGACGAGTGCGCGGAGAGCGATATGGAGGAACGGCGGGGATGGGAATTGCTCCGCATTCAAGCCGCATGGCCTTGGTACGGAATCGACCTGGACGAGCGAAACTTGCCGCAAGAATTGGATCGCAATGATTTGGCGATTTCATTCAACAAAGGGTGTTATCTAGGACAAGAGACGATTGCGAGATTGGATGCACTTGGACAAGTACAAAAAAAATTAGTGCGGATCGCGATCGAAAGCGACTTGGCTCCGCAGCCGCACTCCTTGGTCCAAAGCGATGGCAAAGACGTCGGAACCATTTGCTCCTCCACCTTCGATGCTTCGCATGGTCGGTGCGTTGCGTTGGCTTACGTAAAACGCAGCCACTTCAAAACGGGTCAAGAACTTTGCGTGAACAGTGCCCGAGCGGTGGTGTTGTAGACCCTTGAACCAAGTGCACGATTGGGAATGCATGCCTGTGGCGTGAATCGAATGCAAGTACAGACAGGAAGCGGAGCTTCCAAGTTTGCGTTACGAAGCAGAGCTTCGTAACGAGTGCGAAAAGACATCGGCATAAAATGACTCATAGGATGGTTGGCCTATTCGACCAACCATCCTATGAGTATTTCCCCCTACCACTCGTTCACAGCTTTCGCTGTTCGCATTTATAGCTTCGTTGAATCAATTGGCCCAATTGAACTTGGGTGCTGCCTGTTGGCTCGCTCGTTTCTCCGAGACGTCGCCGGATTTCTTTGGTGCACTTGGAACAACCTCAGGCATCGTGTCAGGTTGAGAATCCATCTTGGCAGGTGCTGGCCCGCTTCGATTTGGGTTTCCTGGCCGGGCTTGTGCATTGGCTGTTCCGGTGAACTGATTGTATTCCCCACGACTAATTACCTTGGGTCGACTCGCACCGTAGTCGATGAAGCGAGCTGCATCGCGTTCCCTGGCTCGCTCGTGAGCATCCCAATATGCCTTTTCTGGCCACAGGCCTTCTTCGAGCGAGATGTTGTTGTACTCAAGCAATGAGCCCTTGATCGCATGGATTTCAACAAGGGACTTGTTGTATTCCGAGAGTGCACGAATGTAGCCCTGACCTGCCGTCGCTCGGTTTTGTTGGAATCGCAGTAGCTGATCGATCAATTGGTTGAAACTGCCGCCGCCGCCAAGTGCGATCGTGTCCGTCGTCACCGCAACGCTCTCCTGAGCGGCAGCGAGAGCGTGGAACTGTTGCGTCATTTGCTTGTGCCAACTATCGACTTGTTGCCAAAGTCCGCTCAGCTTGCTCACGGCTGCTTCTTCTTTGGTTTCGAGCACACGGTGTGAGCGAGCGAGGTCGAGTTGTTTGTTAGCGATGTCGTTGAGTGCCCGGCGCGAACCAAGAGCATTCGGTGTGAAATCCATTCGGATTGCACCTTCTTGGAAATTGCCACCCAAGAGCTCCTCAAATGCACTCGCTCGGCCACCACCTGTTGGGAATGGTGGATTGCCGCCGTCGTTGTTGAGAAGCGAACCACCGACGCCAACCCAACGGTAGGTTGTCGAGAGATTCAAGTCGGGGAGAGCCTGATTCTTGGACGAGATGAGTTCAAGTTCCTTTTGTTTGACAATCCACTTATGTTGTCGCACGTCAATGTTGCGAGTCAGCGTCTCGGCTCGAATGGTTTCCCAATCGAACTCAGCCAAGCCGATGGCGGGCTTATCGATAGGTCGGATCAGTCGACCATCCGTAGGTGCCCATTGCATCAGGAATCGGAGGTTTTGCTCGCGTCCGAAGAGTCCAGGGTCGCTGCCTTGCCCTCCGCCAGAGACCGCCGCATCGAGTTGTGCTTGAAAACCATGGACCGTATATTTCGCTTGTGCTTCCGCGGTGAAAGATGCTCCACCTTCGCGGATCGCCAATGCGACCTTGTGGGCCGCTGCGGCACTGTCGCGAGCCATGCGAGCGGTATCGACATTCCAGTAGGCAGCATAGAGATCCCAATACGCGAACTCAACGTCCCGCACTAGGTTGCGAATACGCTCTTCGTATTGTCCAATCGATACGTCTTCGTTAATTCTCGCCAAGACGATAGGAATTCGGTTGACCATTGTCCCGCGTCCCCGCATTAAGGGGTGCAGTACTTGAACTTCCAAGATTTGAGTGTAATCGCTTGGAACAGCCCGGCCGAAGTTGCCCGCGCCCGATGATTGCGTGGGGATGTTGTTGTTCGAGTAGATCGATTGAGAACGAGCGGTAACCACCCCGCCTGTCGCGATCCGTTTCGAAAGTGACATTTGTGCCGTGGTATCGCGAGCCATGAAGAACTGTGGGTTGAACACATTGCCTGCACCGACGTTTCGAGCTCGGTCGGTCGTGTTGAACGAAATGAATGAATTGTACTGTGCGTCGAATTCGCTGAGAGCATCCTCGACTCCACCAACTTGGTTCGCTCGTGCAGCCCCACGCTGTGAAATTCGGTTGCCGTTTTGATCGATCGTTAGCGGCTGGGAATTGGTTGTGGTAGCGGTAATCGCTGGGTCGTGAGCGGTGGCGAGCTGTCCCGAAGGGCTCGACAGAATAGTAGCTGCCATGTCGAAGTTCTGACGTTGCGAACCAGGCAAGGCACGTACAACCTGTGTGTTCACCAATGCGTAAGCGATGCACTCTTCCAGCGACAGATCCAAGTACTCGAAGTTCTGGTTATCAAGCGAGTGCGGTACGCGAGATTGGCTCGCTTCGGGTAGTGGCTCGGTATTCAGGTCGGCGTAATCGATTCGCTGAGCGCGATCGATATACTGCGCTAGATCCCCGCGTTCGCCCAAGAAGAACGGTTGAGTGGGGTGGCAACCGGTCAGCACAATGCATCCGATTTGCAAACCAGCAAACAATCGAGTTAGGTAGCGTTTCATGTGCCAGGAGGTCCCGTCTATCGACGTGTTTCGAGCCGCGCTGACCTTCCGCAACATTGACTGCGCATCAGGTCCAATGGCATCAAATCCAATCGCCACCTAGCGATCAGAAATGACAGCATTCGCTTTTCGATACTTGTGTTAGGTGCCCCCCTAACGCACTCTTCTTATGCGAATTGCCTCGAAAGGCTCTTGCACACGAAGGGTACAGAAACGTTATCGGCAGCAAGCCTGGCAAACTTTGACGATTAATTAGATTTTTCTGATTGCGTTTGCTAGCGTAGCTGGCCCCCTGCCGATGGGGATTGGCAGCTACGTTAATGAAATTGAGTTCGAATCGCCTTCCGTCCGGCTTGCCCGGGCGGAGGCTGCAATTGGCAGCTACCTTGAAATACCTTTCGCTACGAGCTCTCCGTTGGCCTTGTGCCAGCGGGAGTACGTGGCCGACACGCTCAAAAACGTTGCTACCATCCGGATAAACCGGATGGAGTGCAACGGACTATCGAGTCCTGACTGCCTTCTCTAGCAACAAGAAATTTTCGCCATTAAATTCTGTCACCCTAGCCGTGACGAGCCACAAGTGTTTGCGATCTTCATTTTGCATCGCAGCCACCACGCGTTGAAGACAGATGTTCTCCAAACACTTGAACGGCCGTTTTGCCACAGTGTTCGTATTTACATCTTCCTCAAACAAATAACGTTCCCCTAGTTTGCGAAAGCGGCCCCTAAGCTCGCTGACCCCTGTGCTTTCACGTAGAACGGTGATCTCACCCATTTTCGCTAGCGAAGCCTGATCGTCCGCCAGTGTCGAATTGCTGCCACCGAATCCGCTTCGGTCGTGGACGTTGGCAACCACCGCAATGCAAGTGGAAAGTAGAACTACCCAAAATGCGGGCGATCGAAAAACTCGCATAGTCCTACGGATCCCTGCAGCAACGCTAAATAGGTTTGAAATTCTTGATTCGTCGAGTTCTACTCACGCTTTGGCAAAACCAAAGCGTGCAACGACATGACTCCACCGACGGACAGCAATACGAAACCTAACCAATTGGGTGGACGTAAGTTTTTCTTAGGCGTACCGACTCGCATATAGACGTTGGTGGCCGCGTTGCTGTCTGCGATATTGGCTTTTTGAACAAAACGATGGAGAGCTCTGGTGCTGCTCTCGTTGAGAACAAACGAGTCGACAATACGAAACTGCAATCCAAGCAGGAAGAGTATGATGCCGAACATAAAGTATCGGTTGCGGTCAATATCCATGGCGATAGAATCTTTTCAGTGATCGAGAAAAACCCCGTTTCCTTGTTTCGACCGGGGATCTCGATACTTTCAATGAAAAGTTGCGATTGCGGCTGATGACGAATGCGCAAGCCGTACGGGACTAGCCAAGGTATGTGCTTACTGCCACTACTCGTTCCCAGGCTCTGCCTGGGAACGCATTGTATTGGAGGCTCCTGCCTCATGAGTTCACAAACCAAGGATGCATTTCGGCGAGGCAGAGCCTCGCTTGCATTGAGTTACCAAGCAGAGCTTGGTAACTAGGTTGCCCTGGGTACTAGATCGCCCTGGGTAACTAGATTGCACAGTGCAACAAAACTTGCAATCCGTGCCACTAGCCAAGGTATTTGTCCGTGCCACTAGCCAAGGTATTGGCTTGCAAGTTGGTCTTGAATCGTAATCGCAAGTTCGATCGCTTGAGACGCAAGAACCCCATCGAGGCGCGGTGCTGCTTGGCGTGTTGTAACACTTTCAGCCATGTCCTCAATTTCCGATACGAAAGCATCGACATCATCGCCCGCCGGCAGCTCTGGTCGAATAACTTGCCCATCGCGTGTTACGATTTTCAAGGGCATTGTTTCCGCCGTATCGCTAAAGGCCGCAAACTCGTGTTGCAAGGTTGCATCCTCCAGGTGCAATTCAAATCCATGTGTGAACGGTCGTCCTGGTCCATCGATCACTCCCGACGAACTCGACACAGCCAAGTTCTTCTTGCCATAGTCATAGATCACGTGAACAAACTTCGCTACGTCACCTTGCATCCGGCCAACCGCGTGAACACCCAACGGCTTGCCGAAAAGCAATTGAATCCAATGCAAATCGTGCACATGCAAATCCACTAATGGGCCTCCGACTTTGTCCTTGGAATAGAAATCCGGAATCCAGGTTGGGTCCGAAATAATACGTTTGAAATAACCTCCAATGGGTGCTCCGTAAGTCCCATTTGCAACGATCTGGGTGGCGTATGCAAACGCTCCCATGTAAGGCAGCACATGTGCGACTAGGGCAAGTCGCCGTGTGCGATCGGCGGTGCTCAAGATCTTTTGACAGTCGATTGGATTGAGCGCGAGTGGCTTTTCGCAAAGGACATCTTTGCCATGTTCCATTGCCAAAATCGCGGCGGCGGCATGCATGTGCGGAGGTAAACAAATGTCGATCACATCGATGTCCGACGATCGCACCATGGCTTCGAGTGTTTCGAAGACTTCGATCCCGTCAAGCGAAATTTGGGTTCCAGGGGGACCGAAATTTCCTTGAATGCCCCGCCAATCGCCGGTTCGCTTCTTTGCATCGCTCGAACAAAAAGCAACCAATTGCGCATGCGGGCTTCGCCGATATGCAAGCTGATGAATCCAGCCCATGAACCCAATGCCAACCAAACCAACTCGAATCATGGATTACTCCTGGTGCGACGTACTCAAATTCATGTTTAACCTCCGCAGCACTAACGCCAATGTCGATCTGCAAAGTTCATGTACTGCTGCCAATCATACGAAAGGATGTCGTGCGGCCCGGTTCGGTTATGGTACCCGATACGATCCCCCACGCTTATGTCAGCAGCCGGAGGAGTTTCCGATGAGAGCCCTTGGAAGCCGAGCAGTTGATAAACCGGGGTCGCATACCAGCCGCTCAAATACTCCCCTTTTGGGTCCGCCCAGAGGTCTTCGGTGGCGCTAGCGATGTAGACGGGTCGTGGAGCGATGCAAGCCACGAGCGTGTGCTGGTCAAAGGGCAAAGCGACTTCGTTTTGGTTGTACTTTTTGAAATTTGGGCAGAACCAATGCGGAAAGGATGTGTTTATTCTCGCGACCGTTTCGCCGAAGTTGCGACGTTCCAAAGCAGCCCCGCCGCATCCCGAATTGTTCGAAATGACGATCGAGAATCGAGGGTCGGTCGCTCCGGCCCACAAACTTGTTTTTCCCAATCGCGAATGACCCATGACCGCAACGCGTTCCGGATCAATGGTCGGCTGTTGGTTGAGAACATCCATCAATCGCGACAATCCCCAAGCCCAACCAGAAACGGTGCCCCATCGATCGGGGTGCTCCGAGGATGCGCGATGCGCGGGAAACAAGGCATGTACGCCGTTCTTGAACCCATCGTCAAAGTCGGGATCGATGTCTCCGTAGTAAGCGGTTGCGACGGCATAGCCTCGTTCGTTGATTTCCCGAATGGGCCACCTCCGATCTTGACCGCCACGGTTTTTCTCCGTCGCAACATTATTGGTTACACCTGTTTTAGTGTCGTTGGCCATCCAGCCCTTCGGAAGTCGAATGGCGGTATCCGCGTCGACGGTGTGGTTCCCCTGGAAATTGAGCCCAAGGAAACAACCCTTGGATTTGCCAGGTTTGTTGGGAGCGAACAGCACGAAGTCGATATCCATGCTGGCTGCATCCGTTTTCAAATGGACAACAAACTGAGTCCGATTGGTCGTTCCGCCGTACATCGATCCTTGCTCAACGATGTCCCAACTCACAACGGCTTTTCCATCGGGTTGGAAACCGTACTCGTTTTCTCCGATGAGCTTGAGCAAACGTTCACGTTGCGCGGGCCATTGTTTGGCATCCGTAATTCGCGTGCCGTCCACCCCAACGAGAGGATCTGGCAGCGGACTCATCGTGACAAGAGCTTCGTCCTGGTTTGCCTTGGGAACTTGTCCTTCAGCGGTTGAGGGTGTTGTCATCAAGCAAGCGGACATAAATCCGACAGCACAAAAGTTTCGAAGTGGATAGAACATTTGGAGAGGGTTGGTTGGAGGGTTAAGTGCTTGGTGCTTGGTGCTTGGTTCTTGGTGCTTGGTTCTTGGTGCTTGGTGGTCAGTTAGTGCTTGGTTCTTTGTTACAGCACCTTTTGTGGAGCATGAGGCCACACTCGAAAACGAATAGATCGAACGATCCTTTAATCATCGGCCATGTCTCGCGCGTGGTACGAACTGCGAACAAACGGTCCTGAAGCAACTTTTTTGAAGCCCATCGACTTGGCAATCAATCGAAGTTCTTCAAACTCCTCGGGTGGCACGTAGCGAACGACCGGCAGATACTTTGGCCCAGGTTGCAAGTATTGCCCGAGGGTCAAAAAATCACATTCGTATGTTCTCAAGTCCGCAAGGCATTCGAGTAATTCATCGCGTGTCTCACCGAGCCCCAACATCAAACCGCTCTTGGTTTTGATTTTGTCATTTCGCGTTTTGATGTGCTTCAGCAACTCAAGTGTCCAACGGTACTCGCTCTTGGGACCTCGAACTTTTCGATAAAGTCGCGGTACTGTTTCCATGTTGTGGTTGAAGACTTCGGGAGCCGCATCGATAACTCGATCGAGTCCATGCTTGTGGCGAATGAAGTCGGGTGTTAGCACTTCGACGGCCGCCCCAGTCTTGTTTCGAACCGCGATGACGCACTGATAAAAATGCTCGCCGCCGCCGTCCGGAAGATCATCGCGTGTAACCGACGTAATAACCACATGTCTAAGTCCGAGCCGCAAGGCAGCTTCCGCAACGCGTTCTGGCTCGTCGAGTTCCAAAGCCTCTGGCTTGCCTCGGGAGACTGCGCAAAAACCACAAGGCCTAGTGCAGACGTTGCCAAGGATCATAAACGTGGCGGTCTTTTGCGAATAGCATTCCATTCGATTAGGACACTTCGCGTTCTCGCAAACCGTCTCTAGCCGTAGCTCGCTCAAAAGTCCGGACGTAAAATGGTTGGCATTCCCCTTAGGAACTTCTCGTCGCAACCACGGCGGCAAGCGACGACTTGGCTCGAAAAGGGGTGAAACCGAACCGCATGCAAGCGAGTCATCCCCCTGTTGGCTGGAATCGGATGAAGAAGGATCGGGTTGCGGAATTACGTTCAGAATTGGCAATTGCATGCGAGTTTGTTTTGTTAAAACGTGCTTGACGAGCGGTTTTCGGACTCTCGATGACACTGCACTTTAGCCGTTTCCCTTGATTTTAAAAGTCGATGGGGCTTGCTTCGGACGCATTCCTGCTAAAAATTCCTAGCGAACATCTGGCATTAGTTGCAGTAAATGACGTACATTAAGGTACCTGATACGATTTCCGTTAGACTTTAGTCAAAATACCGAGGTTGGTTTTGAAATGATGATTCCATTTAGAACGATTGCATCGTCATTGCCGAAAATGTGGCGTTCCCCGGCTGTTGGTTTGGCTCGGCTGGCGTTACTGCTCGCTGCGGGTTGGGCATCGGTTGGCCAAACCCCATTGCAAAGTGCGGAATGCCCTTTCTGCACGGCCGTCTCTCAAACACTTAGGCAAGAACTCAAATCGATGGATGCCGTCGCGATTGCCCGTCTAGTGACAGATGGCCGATCGGATATCGACGGGTTGGCTGCCTTCAAAATTGAAAAAGTGCTTACCGGTGAGTCCATCTTGAAAGCGGACCAATCGATTCAGGCAACGTATTTCGGGCCTGGAAAATCAGCGAAACGATTTCTGCTCATGGGTGTTGACCCCAAAGAACTTGTTTGGTCGTCACCCCTCCCACTGTCAGCGGATGCAGAAAAGTATGTCGAAGCCATTAGGGCTTTGCCTGATAACCCAGTCGAACGACTCGACTTTTATCAAAAATATTTCGAACACGCCGACTCGTTGCTCGCCCGTGATTGCTACGATGAGTTCGCCTTGGCACCGTACTCGGATGTGGTTTTGCTCAAAGATCGTATGGATCGCAAGCAATTGTTGAGCTGGGTCCAAGACACCTCGAAATCACCTGACCGAAAGCGACTGTATTACACGATGCTGAGCATTTGCGGCCTGCCCGAGGATGCCGATTTGTTCGAGTCGATGATCAAGAGTGACAATCCGGACGCCCGAGCTGGCCTGGATGCCCTGATTGCCGCTTACCTGACAATCAAAGGTGAAGCTGGCCTCAAGCTCATCGAAGATCGATTCTTCAAAGACGACAAAACACAGTACGCGGACATTTATTCGGCTGTGATGGCATTGAGATTTCATGGGACCGAAGTCGATATTCTCAAGAAAGAGGCGATCACCAAGACGATGCATCAATTGCTGGCTCGTCCTGACCTCGCTGATTTAGTGATTCCGGATCTGGCCCGCTGGGGAGATTGGAGCCAAATCGACAAGATGTGCGAACTGTTCGAAAAAGCCAACGATGACAATCTATGGGTACGAGTCCCCGTGATCAATTATTTGCGTGCTTGCCCACTGCCGGAAGCAAAGGAAAAACTCATCGAACTTGAGAAGATCGACCCGAGTTCTGTCAAGCGAGCCAAGACTTTCTTCCCGATCCCTACACCAGCCGCACCCAAAAAAGGGGAGACATCGTCGATTCGCCGAATCCTTCCAACGGAGCGAGCATTGGCCGTACGACAAAATCGGACGTTGTTTCGCCTTGCATCCGCCGACAGCGATCCACTCGTGATTCGACTTTTGGCAAATTCGCAGACAGCAAATTCGCAGACAATAGCGGGGCTAACATCCAATGACGCGGTTGCTTTGGCAAGTGTTCCGGTTACCGAGGGTTTGAACCTGTGGGCTCCGATGGCCGTATTGGTCATTGCGACAGTCATGATGGCGATGATGATGTGGACGATTGCTACCAGCGGAGGATTTGCTGCTCGACTGTTGCCGATCGCGCGCCGGCTTTAAATTTCCTCGCGGTGATCCGCCGAGCCCGTTTGCCATTCCGATTTTCTTAGCGACCACCTTAGATGAGCCAAGCGATTTCAGATCCTCAATCCAGTTCCTCGACGCCCTATCAACAGGACGACGAATTCGCCTACAAATCGATGAGTAGA
>JAIPFP010000098.1 GCA_021736575.1 Pirellula sp.
GATAAGCTAACTAGAACAGACTCGGCACTGGGCGCTCTCAAATCCTCTGGATTTGAGTCTGGCAAATGACGCCAGCTCAACGCGGCGAGGCCTCCCGTCTCGCCGCCTAGGCGACATCCGCAGTTGGCTGTCTAGTTTTGTCGATCAGTACTCGCTCCGGTCACCCCAACCGGTGTGAGTCTGGTGGATGGCTATTTACTGAGACTCGACACGCCTGTATCTGAAGGGGACGACGGACGCGGCCACAATCCCTTTGCCTACATGATGCGGATGGCTGAAATTGGCTGGTCGATAGATGCTTCATCGCGGCGACGCTCTCGATGGTTAGGCTCCTCGATGGTCAGGCTCCTCGATGGTCAGGCTATCCGTGAAATACTTGTTGAGATAGTCCACAGCGGGCTTGAGATCTTCCTAGGGGCCGATGATCGCGCCCGCACTGCTCGCGTCTCGCAAGACTCCGGCGATGGTGCTTATGACTCGCCCCGCCCGGTCGTGCAGCGGGTACCTTGCTGCACAGGTAGCAGACCAGGACACCGTTGCGATTGGGTACAAACCAAATCTTGTCCCTGTGCCAACAAAGAATTCGGGTTTCTCCGTCATTCCCGCGCCGGCGGGAATCCAGTGCGTGAGTATGGATTCCCGCCTGCGCGGGAATGACGGAACCGTATATTCGAGTTATCTCTGAACACTGGCCGAAATTATCAAAGAGTGCGATGAACTCATAGGGATCGACTTCAGTGTGTCTATGTACCTTTAATAAAATGCTTGGACTAATGAAACATACCCTCACACTCCTCACCGCCCTGTTGCTCGCGCCACTGACTGCTCTGCACGCTTCCGACGGGTCAACAAGGCCTAACGTGGTTTACATTGTCGTCGACGACCTTGGCTACGGCGAACTCGGTTGTTATGGTGGATCTGACATTCCCACGCCACACATCGATGCTTTGGCGGCAGGCGGAGCGCGTTTCACGAACGGGTATGTCACCGCGCCGTTTTGTGCGGCCTCGCGTGCGGCGCTGATGACCGGTCGTTTTCAGACGCGGTTCGGTTTTGAGTTCAATCCTATTGGCGCGAAGAACGCTGCGCCGGGCATTGGCTTGCCAATTGCGGAGAAGACAATCGCAGATCGTCTGCGTGACTTGGGCTATGCGACGGGATTGGTGGGAAAGTGGCATCTCGGCGGCACGGCGGAGTTTCATCCGCAGCGGCGCGGCTTTGATGAGTTCTTCGGCTTTCTGCACGAGGGGCATTTCTATGTGCCGCCGCCGTGGCAAGGCATGACGACTTGGCTGCGTCGCAAGACCCTGCCCAATGGCGGTCAGGGCCGGTGGACATCACCCGATGACCGTATCGTATGGAGCACCCACCTCAACACCAACGAGCCCGAATACGACACCGACAATCCGTTGCTGCGCAGCAGTCAGCCCGTGGATGAAAAGGCGAACCTCACGGATGCCTTTGCGCGCGAAGCCTGCGACTTCATCGAAAGGCATTCCTCGCAACCGTTCTTCCTTTGTCTCGCCTACAACTCCGTCCACAGCCCTATGCAGGCATCGGACGACTACATGAAGAAGTTCGCGTCCATCGAAGACATTCATCGCCGCATCTTCGCCGCCATGCTCGCGCATCTCGATGACAGTCTGGGTAAGGTGCTCGCTCAAATCCGTGACAGCAACATCGAAGAGAACACGCTCATCGTCTTCCTCAGCGACAACGGCGGCCCCACCAAAGAGCTCACCTCTAGCAACTCACCCCTGCGCGGAGGCAAAGGCGATCTATGGGAAGGCGGCATCCGCGTGCCCTTCATCGCGTCGTGGAAGAATCACATCAGGGAAGGTCAGGTTGTGGATGCCCCCATCGCTTCAATGGACGCCACCGCGACAGCGTTGAAAATGGTTGGTGCTTTAGCTCCAGAGCCTTCGACTAAAGCCGAAGCCACCATGGACGGCATTAACCTCATGCCTCTGCTAACGGGAAAGACCACGCAACTACCTGAACGCCCTTTGTATTGGCGCGTTGGCAAAAAGAACGCCCTGCGTCGCGGCGACTGGAAACTCATTCGCGATGGCAAGGTTTGGCAACTCTACGATCTCACGCATGACATCAGCGAGACCAAAAATCTCGCCAGCCAGGAACCCGCCCGCGTGCAGCAAATGTCAGCGCTGTGGGATAAATGGAACACGGAACAAATCGATCCCTTATGGAAATAAGGAACCGCACCGGCGAAGAACTCGTACGCGATTTCGAAATCACGCTGCGCGACTTTCCTATCCGAACGCTAAACGGGGCGATTGACGAGTTCTTGATATACAATGGAGCGCTTGTTGCGACTGAGATTCATGCGATGTTTGAAGAAGGAAAGCCCAATGGAAGAAACTCTCGAGACCATCACGAAAGTTACGCAACTAACCCTCTTTTGCATCGCTGCCGTCTTGCCAGCCCAGGCGCGCTGTGATGATGCCGAACAATTGTTCGTGCGTCGCATAACGCCCCTCTTCCATGAAAAGTGTCTGGCTTGTCATGGCAATGACGAGGCTGAGATGAAGGGCGGCTTCGATATGCGGACACTTGCCACTATGTTGAAAGGCGGCGACAGTGAAACTCCGGGTTTGATCGCTGGCAAGCCAGAAGAGAGCCCTCTGTATCACGCCGTCACACGGCAACATGCTGACTGGTCGCCAATGCCGCCCAAGGAAGCGGACAAGCTATATGCAGAGCAAATCTCTTGGATCCAGGACTGGATCGCCGGTGGCGCGCCGTGGCCGGATAAAGCTCGCATGCAGGAGATTGCGAAGGCGAATGAAGAGAAGTGGTCGCTTGAAGATGGAATCGTAATGGAGACATCCGGCGGTCTCTCGCCCGAGTGGACGAACAGGAAATACAAACCCGAAGGGCTGTGGGCGTATCAGCCGGTCAAGAAGCCGACGCCGCCCGCAAGCCAAGGCAATCCGATCGATGCCTTCATTGCGGCGAAGATGCCAGACGGACTCACCCTAGCACCCGAAGCCGACCGCGTAACGCTGATTCGACGCGCGACGTTTGACCTCATCGGCCTGCCGCCGAAGCCGGAACATGTGGAAGCGTTCGTGAAGGACTCGCGGCCGGATGGTGAAGCCTTTGCCGATGTTGTCGAGCGTTTGCTCGTCTCCCCGCACTACGGCGAGCGCATGGCGCAACATTGGCTTGATGTGACGCGCTACGCGGATTCGTCCGGTTTCTCGAACGACTACGAGCGAGGGAATGCCTGGCGCTATCGCGATTACGTGGTTCGTGCCTTCAACAGCGACAAGCCTTACGACCAGTTCATCCAAGAGCAGATCGCCGGCGACGAAATGGAGGAAAAGCTGGAGGGAAAAGGCGGAAGGAGGAAACTCGAAGGTGGAAGCACAGAGGATTTGATTTCGCCTTCCTCCTTCGACCTTCCTCCGTCCATGGTCCACCCTTCGGAGTTGATCATCGCCACCGGTTTCCTGCGTATGGGACCCTGGGAGCTGACCGGCATGGAGGTCGAGAAGATCGCGCGCCAGCGTTTCCTCGACGATGTCGTCAACAGCGCCGGTGAGACGTTCCTGGCCCACTCGCTGCAATGCGCTCGCTGCCACGATCACAAGTTCGATCCGGTGCCGACGCGCGACTATTACTCGATCCAGGCCGTCTTTGCGACAACACAGCTCTCGGAACGTGCCGCGCCCTTCCTGCCGATGGAAAACACGAACGGCTTCGAGGAGCGTACCTATCTGGAAAAGACCCTGGCGGAACATGAGGCTATGCTGTCCAAGTTGGACGCCGTGCTGCTGGAGAACGCGCAGCGTTGGTTCAAGGACAACGCCAGGGACCCGGCCAAGTGGAACACCGCTGTCGAAGCCGCGAGCAATCCTTCCACGCCGAATCAAGGACCCGCAAAGAGGCTTGGGGTGTATTCGGACCTCTTTTCAGTAGCACGTAATGCCCTCACCAAGGCCGGCGTGCTGGAAAGTGACTTTCCGCCAAAATTTGTCGGCTTCACGCCCGAACAGTTCGGACTGGAAAGGGTCGCCCGCAAAGGACTCGAACGCCTCCGGTGGGAACTCGACCGATACGAACCCTACGCGCTCGCCGTGTATGGGGGCCGCACGCGGCAATACAAAACCATCTTTACACCGCTGCGCATGCCGGCCGACCGGATGACCACGGGTGAGTTGGAGGAGACCTGCGTACTCCCCGGCGGCGATCCGTTTGGCTCGGGTGAGAAGGTCAAGCCCGGCGTGCTAAGTGTGCTTGCTGCCGCACAGAAGTCACCGATCACCGACGCCATCGAAGGCCGTCGAAAAGCATTCGCTGATTGGGTTGCCAACGCAGAGAATCCACTTACAACTCGCGCCATCGCTAACCGCATTTGGCTCTGGCATTTCGATCAGCCGATCGCTGGCAATCCGAACAACTTTGGCAGCACTGGCAAGAAACCTACTCATCCCGAACTGCTCGACTGGCTGGCGGCGACTTTTGTCGAGAAAGGCTGGAGCTTCAAGGCCATGCACCGGATCATCATGAACTCCGAGGCTTATCGGCGCAGCGCCACACATCCCGATTTGAAAACGCTTTCCGAAAAAGATCCGACAGGCACAAGCTACACTGCCTTCAAACCGCGTCGACTTACCGCCGAGGAATTGCGCGATGCCATGCTCATTGTCACAGGTGAACTCAATCCCGTGCTAGGCGGTATTCCTAATCGCCCCGAGATCAATCTGGAAGCTGCTCTGCAACCTCGCCAGGTCATGGGCACCTTCGCTGCTGCCTGGACACCGAATCCGTTGCCACAGCAGCGTCATCGTCGTTCGCTCTATGCGTTGAAGATTCGAGGGCTGCCGGATCCTTTGCAGGAAGTCTTCAACGCACCCGCGCCCGATTTTTCCTGCGAGCGCCGCGAGGCCTCCACTGTCACGCCGCAGGTCTTCAGTTTGTTTAATGGCCAGAGCACGCAGTCCCGAGCGCTCGCCCTCGCCAATCGCGCCGTAAAGGAAACGCGAAGTGATGAAGAGGCCCTGACGCGGCTCTTTATGCTCACCTTCTCCCGTTCGCCCAATGCGGACGAACTACAAAACTGCATCGCTCACTGGCGCGCCATCGAAGCACACCTCGGGGAGGAAGTACCGGCTGCTCAAAAGCCGCCGATCGAAGTGCGTCGCGACGCCATTGAAGAAAACACTGGCGAGAAGTTTTCTTTCAACGAGAAACTACACGCCTATGCCGATTTCGTACCCGATCTCCAGCCCGCTGATGTCCCCGCGCACACTCGCGCACTCGCCGATGTCTGCCTAGCACTCCTAAACTCGAACGAGTTTGCCTATGTCTATTGAAGAAGGAAGAGGGATGAACGCTATGAAAAATGAATATTTACAGCGACGGGATGCACTCATTGGTATGGGTTCGATACTTGGTACGATCGCATTTAGCTCAATATTGAATGCCGACGACACTCTGCCTTCGGCCCTCCCCCTTCAACCTTCCCTCGCGAAAGCGAAAAACGTTATCTTTCTGATGATGGAAGGTGGCCCGTCGCACATCGACACGTTCGATCCGAAGCCGATGTTAGAGAAGATGCATCTCAAGGAGTTCGTTCGAGAAGGAAAGCAGATATCTGCCATGCAGGGTGGCAAACGCTACTATGTGCAAAGCCCGTTCAAGTTCATCAAGGCTGGAAAAAGCGGCGCGGACATGGCGGAGAACTGGACGCATCTTGCTAAAGTCGCAGATGACATCTGTTTCTTTCGTGGTTGCACGGTGGACAGCGTCAATCATCCAACCGCCATGTATCAGATGAATTGCGGCAACCGCTTCGGCGGTGATCCAGGCATCGGCGCATGGGTCAACTACGGCCTCGGCTCAATCAATCAGGACTTGCCTGGTTTCATTGTGCTGCCCGAAGTCAGCTATCCGCAAGGAGGTGCAGCAAACTGGAGCAACGGCTACTTGCCCGCGAAATTCCAAGGTACGCCGCTCCGAGCGAAAGGTTCGCCCATTCTCGATCTCACACCGCCCTCCGGAGTAACCACTGCCCGTCAACGCAAGAACCTCGACCTGATCGCGAAACTAAACGCCGAGCATGCAGCTAAGCATCCCGGCCACGATGAACTCGCCGCACGCATGGACAATTATGAACTGGCGTTTCGAATGCAAATGCAAGTGCCAGAGACGCTCGACATCTCGAAGGAAGATGCGAAGACGAAGGAACTCTACGGCATCGGCAATGACGCGACCGATTCTTTTGGGCGCAAATGTTTGTTGGCACGCAAACTGGTTGAGAAGGGAGTGCGCTTCGTGCAGCTTTACAACGGCTCATGGGATAGTCATGACTACATCGAGCGCGCCCACGGCAATCTCGTGCGCGGCGTCGATCAACCCATCGCCGCGCTCATTACGGATCTCAAGCATCGCGGTTTGCTCGAAAGCACGCTCATCGTCTGGTGCGGCGAGTTTGGCCGCACGCCTGACAACGGAGTGCGCGGCGGCACGGCCTACGGTCGCGATCATAACCCAAACGCAATGACAATTTGGCTGGCCGGTGGCGGCTGCAACGCTGGTCACACGATTGGTGCCACCGATGAACTTGGAATGGCCGCAGTTGAAGGCAAAGCCCACATCCGCGATTTCCACGTTACGCTGCTGCGACTTCTCGGCCTCGACGACAACAAGCTTACCTTTTATCATGCCGGCCGCTTCAAGCAACTCAGCCAGTTCGGTGGCACCGTTATCAAAGACTTGATTTCGTAGATCCGAAGAAAGTGCGAATTACTTACTAGGCGGAGGCAGTTGTTGGCGTCGTTGGTCGATCTGGTCAAAGATCTGTTCGGCGGCTGGACGAGCTTCGAGTGGGATATTGACCAAATGTCGTTTGTCACCAAGCGTGTGAGCTTGCACGGCAGCGAACCAGGGCATGAAAGTCACGTCCGCGCCGCACTCTTTCAGCAAACCAACCAATCGTTCGCCAAAGCCCAAATGCAACAGTACCGCCGACGCACGGAACCAATCGTCGCGTGTGTTGGACGGAAGCCGTCCTTCGATCAAAGCCAACGCTTCTTTCATCGACTTTGAAATTTGCGGCCAATCATCTTCGTAAGCGGCAAACAACGCGTCGTGCAAGGCTTGGGTGTCTCGCCCCACTTCCGGTTGCCGAAGTTTTCGGAGAATAGATTTCGCTTCTGCATGTTCGTGTCGATGGTCTCGAAGCAGGAATGCAAGGTTGTGCTGCGAAACATCATCGCTCGGATGGGCGCTGCGAGTTCGTTCTGCAGGAGTGTGAAACTCCTCGAGGAACCGCGTAAGACAAGCTAAACTTGCCCGTTGTCGACGGCTGGCAAATCGCATCAGGTACCAAATGTTGAAGAATCGTTCGGCAATTTGATAGCCCATCTTCTTGCTTGGAAACAAAGGCGTCTCTTCGACCAAGCCGATCTCTCGTAGCCGACCCAATTGCGCTGGTACACTGCTGTCGACCAGTCGCGCTTGGCTCACGATGTGTTCAGTGTAGAACAGTTGTCCTCAACTGTTTCCGAAGCAGGTACAAACTTCACTTCAGATAAACGATTGGGACAATCGTTCTACAATAGGGGCGACTACGTGGCTGACCGGATCGCTGACGAGGCGGAGATTCGCCGTGGAAACAGTTCCATTACCAGAACTTGGCTGGAACGATTCTCGGCGGGCGTCATTGCCCTGCAAAGGTGTTTTGAAAAATCTTGAGGTTCTAGCCATCCCATCTCAGTGATTAAACCTCCTCATCCCCCAACCCCTTCTCCTCCTGATTACAGGAGGAGAAGGGGGGAAAGACAATGCGCGTGGTTCTAAGTCCTGGCTATCTTGTCACACCTTGTCACACCCAAGTGATTGAGTGCACCCATCTTTCTGTAATGTCACGCAGATCGAGCTTGGCAGAGACGTTGATCGAGAATATGTGCATGTGCATCACTTAGTGGCCGCGTCGCGCCGGTTTCAGCTATGCTTTCCCAGATCTTAGTAACCAATTCCATTCGGTCATGGACCGACAATTTTAGGATTTCACTTGGTAGTTGGACATCGGACATCTTTGACTCCCTTTTTTAGTCGACGCCATTTATTCTATTCGAATAAACCCCAACTGCCAACTTGACGAAGTTGGTTCCAACGATCAATTCGCAAATCGTTCTTGCAGCGACATCACCGTCATGGAAGTCGTTCGCATTACCGACATGGCTTCCACCGCCATCCTACCTGCTGCGACGGTGGTGATACACGGGACCCCAAACTGTACCGCCGCAGCGCGAATGCGTCCCTCGTCGGTTCGAGCCCCTTTGCCATTGGGCGTGTTGATGATCAAGGAAACCTCATCGTTTTTCAAGTAGTCGATCAAGTTTGGGTTCCCCTCGGCTAACTTCTTGACTCGAACCACAGGAATGTTGGCACGCTCCAACTCGAAAGCTGTTCCGGAGGTTGCAAGCAATTTGTAACCCATTTCATGCAGCTGCTTCGCCATATCCGTAATCCCTGCCCGGTGTCGCAATGCGATACTCAAGAAAACATTGCCGGAACTTGGCAAGACAACTCCGGCTGCAATCTGGCTCTTGTTGAAAGCGACTGGAAACTCATCGCTCACGCCCATGACTTCGCCTGTGCTGCGCATCTCAGGACCAAGCACAATGTCGACTCCGGCGAACTTGCGAAACGGAAACACCGATTCTTTGACCGAAACGCTTCGAGGGATCGGCTCGCTGGTGATTCCCAATTCCTTTAGTTTCTTGCCAACCATCACCTTGGCCGCGATATTCGCGACAGCAGTCCCGGTGGCTTTCGCAACGAACGGAACTGTCCGGCTAGCACGCGGATTCACTTCCAAAACATAAACAACGGACTTGCCGTCTTCTTCTTTGATGGCAAACTGAACGTTCATCAGGCCAACCACTTTCAGACGTCGAGCCATCGCTTCGGTCGCTTGCCGGATTTCGGCAAGCACTTCAGGGCTGAGCGAGAAAGAAGGGATCACGCATGCCGAATCACCGGAGTGTACGCCCGCTTCTTCAATGTGCTCCATAATCCCCATGATGACCACATCGTCACCATCGGAGACAGCATCCACGTCGACCTCGGTCGCATCCTCAAGAAATCGATCAATCAATACCGGTTGGCCCTGAGCGACCACAAACGCTTCCGCTACGTATCGCTCGAATTGCGAATTGTCGTAGCAGATCTCCATCGCGCGTCCACCAAGAACAAAGCTCGGTCGAACCAAACATGGATAGCCGATCTTCTGAACCTCGGATCTGGCTTGCGAGAGCGTCCTGGCGATTCCGTTGGCGGGTTGCTTAATCTTCAGTTCATTGAGAAGTATTTGAAACTTCTCGCGGTCTTCCGCATCCTCGATCGTATCGACACTCGTTCCAATGATCGGAACACCTTCGTTGGCAAGAGCCCTCGCCAAGTTGAGCGGTGTTTGACCACCGAACTGAACGATAACCCCATCTGGCTGCACGGCGTCAACGATGTTGAGAACGTCTTCGGTCGTAAGGGGTTCGAAGAAGAGCAGATCGCTCGTATCGTAGTCGGTGCTGACGGTCTCTGGGTTGCTATTCACCATGATCGATTCGATGCCGAGTTCTCGAAGCGCATAACTTGCATGACAGCAGCAATAATCAAACTCGATTCCCTGGCCGATTCGATTGGGGCCACCACCGAGAATCATGACCCGCTTTTTTTCTCCTTTGGGAGGCACCTCGCTCTCGGATTCGTAGGAGCTGTAATAGTAAGGCGTGTAGGCTTCGAATTCCGCCGCGCAGGTGTCAACGGATTTATAGATCGCGATGATGCCGCGAGCCTTGCGCCATTCGCGGATCTCCCCATCGTCGCTATTGAGCAGAGTGGCGAGTTGCCGATCCGAAAATCCAGCTTGTTTTGCTTGCCGAATCGTGGCCGCGTCGATCGCAGCCAAGGAGCCAATACCGCGCAGGTAGTTTTCCATCTCGACCAACTCGTGCAATTGATCGAGAAACCATTCGTCGATGCGCGTGATGGAAAAGATCTCGTCGATGCTCATCCCGCTAAGCATGGCATATCGGATGTACCACACCCGTTCTGCATTAGGTCGCGAGAGCTTGTTGCGAATCTCTTCCTCGTCTGGCCGGCGATCGGTGTACCAGAGATCTTTGCTGTCCGAGCCAAAGCCAAACGCACCGACTTCGAGGCCTCGCAAGGCTTTTTGAAAGGACTCTTTGAATGTCCGCCCTATCGCCATCGTTTCGCCGACGCTCTTCATTTGAGTGGTCAGAGTTGAATCGGCTTCTGGGAACTTTTCGAATGCGAAGCGCGGTATCTTGGTGACCACGTAGTCGATGGTTGGTTCAAAGCAGGCTTGTGTTTTTTTGGTAATATCGTTTTGCAATTCGGATAGTCGGAATCCGACTGCAAGTTTGGCTGCGATCTTGGCGATCGGGAATCCCGTGGCTTTGCTCGCCAGTGCGCTTGAGCGGCTAACGCGCGGGTTCATCTCGATGACGATCATACGACCGTTGTCGGGATGGACGGCGAATTGAATATTGGAGCCACCGGTTTCGACACCGATTTCGCGAATGATGGCGAGACTTGAATCTCGCATTCTTTGGTATTCTTTGTCCGTCAGCGTTTGAGCCGGGGCAACGGTGATCGAGTCGCCCGTGTGCACGCCCATCGGATCGAAGTTTTCGATCGCGCAAATAATGACAACGTTGTCATCCACATCGCGCATGACTTCCATCTCGAACTCTTTCCAACCGATGATCGATTCTTCGACAAGCACTTCGGTAATAGGCGAGAGGGTCAAGCCGTTTTGGACGAGGTCGTCGAAGTCATCGCGATTGTAAGCGATTGCGGAACCGCTTCCGCCCATGGTAAAGCTTGGTCGTACAACACAGGGCAGGCCGACCTGAGCGAGTGTCTTTCGGGCGTCGTCTAGATTGTGAACCACCGCGCCCTTGCAAACCTCCATGCCAATTTTTTCCATGGCTATCTTGAAGGCGTCGCGGGCTTCGGCTTTATGAATGACGTCGGGTTTGGCGCCGATCATTTCGCATTGGTACTGCTTCAGAATGCCGTGCTTGTCTAATTCCATGGCAATATTGAGAGCCGTCTGCCCACCCAGCGTAGGCAGTAGTGCATCCGGGCGTTCTCGCTCAATGACTTTTGCAACAATCTCCCAAGTCAGAGGTTCGATGTAGGTGCGCTCGGCCATTGCTGGATCGGTCATGATCGTGGCTGGGTTGCTGTTCACCAGTACCACTTCGTAGCCCTCCTCGCGCAGTGCTTTGCATGCCTGAGTACCGGAATAATCGAATTCGCAAGCTTGTCCGATAACAATCGGACCCGAACCAATCAGCAGAATTTTTTTAATGTCAGTGCGTCGAGGCACAGTAAAAACCTAGAAGTTTGCGGAAAGTGACTGCCCGTGGCCACCTCCCATTTGCTGGCAAAGCTGACCAAAATCCCACAAAACTTAGCATGCCGAGCCCTTCTTTGGAAGCCGTAACGGTTTGCGTTCTTACCACTACGACACAACCAAACCAAGGGCAATTTCACACCATTCCGCTCGTAGCGATATTGACCGCGAAGTTGGTTTGCCGTTATTCCCTCGATTTGCGTTGTTCGTTCGCAAGCTTTTTTGACTTCATCAGTAACAAACCAACCAGGAAACTGAAACTCGATGGTCCGAGCTAGTCGAATCTGTCGCCATCCTAATCGCCCTCAATGCTTGAACGCCTCGGCGATCCGAGTCTCGTCCGTGGTCTGTTGGGTAGTCCTGGTAAGTTTGACTGGATGCCAGTCTTGGATGTCCAAGAGCAAGGAAAAAGATAATCAATTTCTCCAGGATTCGAAGCGATTCAAAGAAATGCTGAAGGACCCGGAACGCCCCCGTCTCGTTGGGGAAGTTGCGGCAGCTCTTGGTCTTTCGTCGAAGAGCTACGACGCTTTCGGATTAGCGACCGACCTACCGGGTACTGGAGGAATTGTCAAACCAGGTACGCAACGTGACTTAATCTTGGCCGATATGCGGCTGCGCAATGTCGAATCCCCTGAAGCTGTGCTCGACGCCCTTTGGTCCGCTCTCGTTAAGCTTAAAGTTTATGCGAACCCTTGCGACCAAAAGGGTGACATCATGGACGTGGCCGTCGAAGTCTCAACCGAATGCTTAGCGACCGACCTGACGGGCGGATTTGTTTTGGATTCAAGACTTCGCGAGATGGTCAATATCAATGGGACTATGCGAACAAGCGACGACAAAGCCTACGCATCGGGTGACATTGTCATCCTTCCATCGAACGCCACGAGAAACCAGGAAAGTACACCTCTCAAGGGTATCCTTATTGGGGGTGGGAGGCTCATCGAAGAACAACGGCTAGGTTTGCAAATCGATCCAGAATTCCGGCACGTTATTGTTACAAAAGCCATTGAAAAAGCGATCAACCTGCGATTCTTCTTCCAAGATTCGAACAAGCAACGGCTTGTCGCGGAGGGTAAGAACGACTCGTACATCGTGATTGAAACCGTACCAAAGTACAAGTACGACCCGTCTCACTTTATGTCGGTTATCTTGGCGACCGGTTTTGGAGAGTCCGACGAAGAAAGGCAAGAACGAGTGAACGGATGCAAGAAGCTGCTTGCCAACCGAGATACGGCCAGACGTGCTGCCGTCGAGCTAGAATCGATTGGAGATAGCGCAGCCCAGGAAGTACTTATTTCGGGTCTCGAATCATCGGACATCGAAATCCGTTTTCACTCAGCATATTCGTTAGCTTACCTAAACAGGAAAGAAGCCATTCCAACGTTGATGGAACTGGCGCGATATGAACCCGCTATGCGACCACTCTGTTTGATTGGCTTGTCGATGAACGAAGACTCCATGGCTCGCGAAGCACTGGAGGAACTCTTGCAAGAGCGAGAACCTGAGCTCCGATTCGGCGCGTTCTGGGCGATTCGACATCGTAACCCGACCGATTTGGCAGTCTCGGGTGAAATGATTGGCCAAGATTTTCAATTCGTGCAAATCCCGAGTGCAATACCATTGATGGCAGTGTCGCTGCAAACAAAAAAGGAAATTGTCTTGTTCGGCAATAGCATAGGGGTCGAACTACGGTCACCGTTGTCCCCAACTCCTGCATTAAAAATAACTCCCGTGATGGGAGATCAACTCAAGATGACGAAACGAAAGACGTCTGGCGAAGTGTTTAACACGATTGTTGCAAGCGATGTCGTTTCGATTTTACGCGGCATGGCGAATATCCAAGCCAGTTACAACGACGTCGTTCATACACTCAATAGCCTATCCAATGCCAAGGCCCTTGCGACGCCTCTCGCGTTGAATCCACGTCCGTCCGCTGGACGTGAATACGTTCGCAAGTCTCCGCTAAACGCTAGTTCTGATGTCGAATCTAAGCTGAATATTGTCTCTATCGATAATTCGAGCGTCAAAAAGTTAGTAAGTACGTCATTCGGCTGGATAACGCCCACATCGTGGTGGAAGAAACCCCAACCAAGTACCGTTAAGAAGAGCCTCCCCAAAGAACCGCCTGCTGAATCGAGCCTTGAGTTGTCGGATGAAGAGCGTGCTCTGCTCAACAACTGATCCCGCTTTGCTTCGCTTTTTCTCAGACCACTAGACTTCGGTACCACACATGCTCAAAGCCCTTGAATTGGTTGGCTTCAAGAGTTTCGCTGATCGAACGCGTTTCGATTTCCCGGATGGGATCACGGTCGTGGTGGGACCCAATGGATCTGGAAAGTCAAACGTCGTCGACGCCGTGAAATGGGTTCTAGGGGCTCAAAGCGCCAAGGCCTTGCGCGGCGCAGATATGGCCGATGTGATCTTCAAGGGTTCGGCCGAGGGCGGCCGTAAACCCGCCAATAGCGCCGAAGTCGTTCTAATCCTTGACAATTCGACTCGGATCTTTAGCCACGACGCAGATGAAGTGCAAGTTAGTCGGCGCGTTTTTCGGAGCGGCGAAGGCGAGTATGCCATCAACGGCCAACCCTGTCGTCTCAAAGATGTTAAGGATCTGTTTCGTGGAACGGGCGTAGGGGTCGATGCGTACAGTCTGATCGAACAAGGCAAAGTGGATCGACTTCTGCAAGCTTCGGCCAAAGATCGACGTGGGATCTTCGAAGAAGCCGCCGGGATTTCTCGATTCAAAGCCAAAAAGGTCGAGGCCGAACGGCGATTGGTCCGCGTTGACCAAAACATGCTTCGCCTCAACGACATCGTCGATGAAATTGGCAAACGACTTGCGACGCTCAAAAGCCAAGCTGTCAAAGCCAACCGATATCGCGAATTGACCATAAAGCTGAAGTCCAAACGTCAGCAACTAGGCTGGATCGATCGAACCGCGCTTCAAAAAGATCGGCAAAGGCTGGAAAAGCAACTCGCGGAAGCCATGTTGGTTGAGAGGGAACTCAACGAAAACCTCGCGTCACTTCAAGTGACTGTGGCTACGGAACAAACAAAATGGCAAGAGCTGCAGTCGGCTCAGGAAGCACTTCAAGCAGAATATATCAACGCTCAACGAGCACTTATTTCTGCCGAAAATGGACACACCACTGCGATGGAACGCAGCGCAGAACTCTCTGCCGAGCAAAGACTGCTGCAAGAACGCATTGCGATGTTGCAGCAACGCGCCACGCTATCGTCCGATGAAGTCATTCAAAAGGAATCGGAACTGACCGCCATCGAGTCAGAGCGACTCAGCGCGTTCCAACAACTCAGCGACAGCGAAGCGATATCGGCCCAATACCAAGTCCAATTAGCTGCGATCAAATTCAACGTGGAGCAAGCCAAAAAGAAACAGCAGGCCCTCCGTGAGAACGTGTCCGAAAACCGATCGAAATGGACTGCCTATCAATTACATACTGAGCAGATCCAACAATCGATCGTTGAACAGCAACGTATCCTTGCACAAGCCAATGCGGAAATGTCGCAAATCGATGTCGAATTGCAGACTGCAACCATGAAACGGCAATCCGCTCAACATGCCGCCGAGCTGGCAACTGCTGCGAAACGGGAAGCAGAGGATCGAGTGCAGCGCCATCGTCTCGCTCTTATGAGCGCTCAAGAACATCTCATCGCGTTGCAAGGAAAATCGCAAGGTGTACGTGAGCGATTGCTTATACTTGAACAACTCGAGGATCAATTCACGGGTGCAGGTCGAGGTGGACAACAACTACTCCGTCTTGCTCGGGAGAATCAGAATAAAGCCTTTGACGTTAGCCATCCTACGGATTCGATTGTTGCCAATATTTGGGGCACTGTCTTAGGCTTAGTCGCCGATCAGCTCACTACCGAAATGCATCTCGCTCCGCTCATCGATGTTGCGTTAGGTACACACGCAGACGCCATCGTGCTGAGCAATGGTCAAATCATCGATTGGATCAACGAAGGGAACTTTGCCATCGACGGGCGTGTCACGCTTCTTCGCATGGATCGACTTACAAGCCGTCGATCGGGCGAAAAAATCCAACTCGATGGACTTCGCGGCGTGCTGGGCAGAGCGGACCGAATGACACAATTTGATCCAGCCTATGAGCCACTCATTCGGTTCCTATTAGGCACAACTTGGTTCGTCGACACACTTTCAACTGCCCTGGAGCTTAATCACTTCCGCGGCGCGGGCCTTCGTTTCGTCACGGCGGAATGCCAGTTGGTTGAAAGCGATGGAAGCATTACCTTGGGTTCACTTCAGACTGGGCTCGGGTTGGTTTCACGCCGGAGCGAGATGCAGTCCGCTCGAGAAGAGATAAAACATGTCGATACCAACGTGTCGAAGGGTGTGCTTGCGGTTGGGAATGCACAAACGGCCATTATTGAATCCGAAGCGTGGCTTCAACGAAAAGATGTCGAAGCGCATGAAGCCACCCGCGAACTAACAACGAACGAAATTCGACTGGAGGCCATCCAAGATCGACAAAGGAAACTGATCAGTTCCTTGACGACGCACGAGCAAAATGTATTGACCGCTGAGGGTCGACTTGGTGAAGTTCAACAACTAACCAAGCATGCAGAAATTGCGGTCGCTCACTTGAGTAAACTGTCGGAAGAAGCGGACGAAGAGCTGGTTGCCATTGCGGGAACTTGCTCCGATTGCGAACGATCCATGCAGACGGAACAATCCGTTACCACCGAGCGTCGCATTCAACTAGCTCGCATCGAGCAACGCCTTGTCGGCTTGCGAACGACGATGGAGCAAATGCAACAAGACTCCGCCGAACGAATGAAGAATGTGATGCAAGCGGAAGCATCCCTTGAAACCATTGCAGCTCGTATCGCTTCCAATAGGACCGCAGTAACGGAGTTTCAGGATCGTTCGACCGAAGCTCAATCGGTCATTCAAAATATCGACTCGAAACGATCCGAATCCGCCTTGCAAATTCAGGCTCAAAACTTAGTCCTGCAAAATGCCATCCGCAACTATGACTCAGCCAATCGAAGCGTTGAGAAAGGCCAAGATCGAATCCAAGCACTCCAAGAGCAACAAACTCAATTCGCTATTCAATGGGATGGACTTCACGACCATTACGCTCAGGAATATCAAGTGGACTTGCATGCGATTGCAGAGAGGGCAGACAGGTACATTGAACATCGCAACGCGGCCAACTTGATCAAACCATCCAATACTGAAGCGCTCGAGCTCGAAGAAAGCGACCCGGAAATCAGTTGGTTGCGAGAGTTGCTGACTCTTGCCGTCGATGAAAAGAACTCAAACGAATTCGACCGAGTTGCGATCGAGTCCGAGATTATCCACTTGAGGCAGGAGATCGCTGCCTCGGGTGGAATCAACATGGAAGCGCTCGCGGAACTCGACGTCTTGCAGTTACGTTTTGATCGGATGTCAAACCACTATCAAGACCTCAGCGAGGCCAAAGCCACGTTGACGAGAACCATGGCGAAGATCGATGAAGATTCTCAAGAATTATTCATTACGACGCTCAACACGATTCGAAAGAATTTCCAAGACCTCTATCGTCGTTCCTTCGGAGGCGGCTTCGCTGACATCGTTCTAGAGGATGAACGCGATCCAGATAGTGGCATCGAGATCGTTGCCACGCCACCAGGTAAAACGACGTTAAGCAACACCTTGCTGAGCGGTGGCGAAAAGGCGTTGACTGCCGTAGCCTTGATCATGGCGTTTTTTCAGTATCGGCCAAGTCCGTTTTGTATTCTGGATGAGGTAGACGCACCCTTTGACGAAGCGAATATCGGTCGATTTGTCACCGTGCTCCGAGAGTTTTTGGACACCACCAAATTCATCGTGGTGACGCATAGCAAGAAGACGATGACAGCCGCCAACATGATATACGGCATCACCATGCAAGAGAGCGGTGTCTCGAGGCAGGTATCGGTTCGCTTCGAAGAAGTCGGCGATCAAGGCGAGATTCTCAGCAAGCGAGCGGCTTAGATCACCGCGAACCCTGAAATCGCTGCCGGACGAAATAAACGACAACACCGCTTCCCATCACGAGTAGGCTTAACTGAATGCTCAACCACGCCGACGTTCCGAGCACGAATAACCATCCGGCCAAGGCGATCAGGCTAGGTATCGGATAGAACCACATGCGAAACGGCATTTGGACTTCGGGCCGAGTGGTTCGCAGCACATGCAAAGCCGCAATCTGTCCAACAAATTGAACCATGATGCGCACGCATACCGCCGCATCGATGACGCTTTGTAAACTCAAAAAGCAAAAACAAGCCGTAAACGCTCCCAACGCCAGTAACGATACAACAGGGTATCGACCGCGCGGATGCACGTAGGCAAAGATGGCAAAGAAATCGCCCGCTCTCGCTGCTGCATAAGGGATACGCGAATACGCGAGAGTCCCTGCAAACATTCCGGCCATGCCTGTCCAAACGATCAGCCAAGAAAACGCGACCGCTACCCGATGATCGAAAAGCCGCTCCATAAAGTCAGCCGCAATGTTCTTGGATTCCATGGCGATTTGCCAAGGTACGACCGCCATGATCGAAATGTTCATGGTTAAATAAAGACAAGCGATGATCGCGATCGACAGCAAGATCGATCGCGGAATCGTCTTGGATGGCTCTCGAACTTCGTCACCCAGATGGCACACATTGAAGTAGCCGAGATAGTCATAAATGGCGATCGACATTGCGCCACCTAGCCCAATAGCAAACCTACCGTCCAGCTTGAATGCGTTTTCGGGCGTTGCAAGCAAGTCGGCGTTGAAGTGGGTCAACCCACAAACGATCACCGTCATGACAGTGAGCAACGTACCGCCGCACAGAAACAACCCCATCGCACCGAGTTGTCCGACTCGCCGGCAAAGAGCTAGGGTGATCCCAATTACGGCTAACACCGCGATCCACCGCGAACCGCCAGGTATTCCCCATGCCGTCATGGTACGCGGCATACTTGGCCAAGCAAATTCGAGATAACCCAACGTTCCGATGTAACCCGAGGCTAGCTCCAATGCGACACTCACAATAAACTGCCAGACAAACAAAAACGGCAGAATGCGTCCCCATGGATGCCGACCAAAGATCTCCTTTAAAAAGTGATAACTCCCTCCGCTGCCAGGCAACGCGGCTCCCAACTCGGCCCACACAAGGCCATCACAAAACACCAGCAATGCAGCAATGATCCAACCCAACACCGCATGCGGACCATGCATGGTTGCAATAAAAGCAGGAATCGTGATAAATGGTCCGATGCCGACCATGTTGGATATGTTGAGGGCGGTTGCTTGCCAAACGCCCAGCCCACGCTCCAATGGAACTTGATTGTCACCGATCGACTCATTCATAGAAATCTCAACTCGCATTCGCAAAAAAAGTTTTCCAGATATGGTAACAACTTGGACGCCCAAGCAATAAGCAATTTCGATGCTAAAATCGCCATTCCATCGTTACAATCTCTTCCGCAACCCATTTGGCGAATTGTCCCGCGAGGAACGGGCCGAACTGGCGGTGGTCGAACTCTCGCGATGGCAACCGCATTTTCAAGATGACCAAAGCGTCTTGCAGTTCCTAGGTCATTGCGGCCACGGAAAGACGACCCACTTGTTGGCCATCCGACGCGTTTTACCAAACGCCGAGTACATCTATCTCCCGGAAGATGGACCGCTCCCCACAATCTCCAATCGCCGACCGGTGATCCTTGATGAAGCCCAGCGACTCTCGTTTTGGAAGCTTAGACGCGTTTTGAAAGCGGGTGGGCCACTCATCATTGGAACGCACGTCGATCTCTCAAAAGCCATACGGCAAGCCAGCCTCAATGTGGTTACGTTCAACGTTGCAGCGGATTCGTCCAGCGAACAACTTCAGGAAATACTCAATCGGCGAATCGAGGCGAGTCGTCTCGGAAATGGAACCGTACCTCGCATATCAGCCGAAAACGCTGTACGATTGCGAATGGCATTTGGATCGGACGTTCGAGCCATTGAACATTCTTTGTACGAACAGTTTCAACAATATGCACGGGAGCTACGACCTTGGCCACCTGCCGACTGACAGTAGAAATCGATGAACCGTCCCGACCAAGAATTGCCGGAGAACCGATCACTGGGTTCGTCGTCGTCAAGTCGGACAAGGACGCGCGGTGCAAAGGTTTAGTCGTGACATGCTACTGGTCCACACATGGACGAGGCAATACCGCGCGAGGGGACGTCGAAACGGCAACGCTTTTCGACGGCGAATGGCAACAGGGCAAGGAGTATCGATATCCGTTTAAGCTCGCCACGGCTACTTGGCCGCCAACCTATTATGGCAACATGATCAATGTCAGCCACTACGTACAAGCCCAAGCTCAAATGCCTTGGGCCCAAGATCCGAAGACATTGCAAGAATTCTCGTTGATCGCGACCGATAGCCCGCCAGATCTTACGCCTACTAGCAATGTTTTGGTAAAGCGCAGTTGGATCGGTTGGATTTTCGCACCGATTCTCTTGCTCGTACTATTGCTTTTCATCCCGTTTGTGCTTTTCCTGCTTCCCATCTTCGGCATCATCGCAGCCTCTTATTGGATTATCCGCGTTCTCATTCCCAGTCAGATCACGGGCAAGGTCGAGTTCAAAACGGAGCCGGCGGCACTTAGCCAAGGTCAAACACTGACAGGTTCTTGCGAATTCACACCCAAACGAGCCAGCACCATCAACGGCATTACTTGGACGGTTAAATGCATTGAGAAATGCGTGTCGGGTTCGGGTTCGAAACGTACGACGCACACACAGGAAGTGTTGACGAAAGTCCAACCATTGGCCGAAGCAGGTGTATTGGAAGCCGGCAAGTTGCAGAAGTTTGAATTCTCATACCTCATTCCAACCACGGTTCCTCCGTCTCTGAAATTTACCGACAATGAAATCAGTTGGAGCAGTGAATTTCGGATCGATATTCCCAAGTGGCCTGACTGGATCAAGGAGATTCCATTCGTTGTCAAACCTGCGTCCAAGGCCGATCTCGCTAAGCATGCGAGCGGTGCCCTATCGACAGCCACGACCGATGCAACACCCGAAGACGATCAATGGCTGACCGAAGTGTATCAGCAAGTGGTTCAATCCGCCGAAAACCCTGACCGACTCAAGAATGTGATTGAGGCGGTCCAGACGCAAGTCTTTGCAATTTCGGTGGACATCCAGGGCGAGGTCGAGGAGCCATTGGAATCCGACATTGACGAGGATGGTATGTGGGTTTCGGCGATGGATTCCGTTCGAAACGTTCGATTGGTCGCGTTTGTTCCGCAAAGTTTGGTTTGGGAAGGAATGCTTTGGACCAATGGCTGGCAAGGAAACGCAAACGTCATCGGCTTCGAAGACGACACAGGCCGCATTATCTTGAAGCTCTGTTAGACCCCTGTTGGACCCGGGTCTGACCCCAACGAACCACTGGCTGTAAACAGAAAACAGGGTCTGACCCGAATGAACTGACAGGGGTCTGACCCGAATGAACTGACAGCAGTATCTTGAAGAACATGGATGGCGAGTTCTTCGATTCTCCAATGAAGAAGTGATCGAAGATGTGGAAGCTGTTGCGATTGCGATCGCAAAATCGATGGGATTGAAACCAACCTATGGACCGCACATCGAAGTGCGTTCCGGAATGCGCTCTCGCC
>JAIPFP010000099.1 GCA_021736575.1 Pirellula sp.
AGCGAGAGCCATTTGGCAAGCCGCGACCCCCATTTCGATCTCGCGGCACATCACTTTTTGATTTTTCTTGATCGCTCGTTGGAGGGATTTTTCGAGCGGACCAAAATTGTCGATATCGCCGGTGAAGCACTTGGCTTGGCCGCCGAATCGGACATCGAGACCATTTTCGGGCAAACAATCGAGGGAGGAGACGCCACTTTTCTGGGCGAGCAAGTTCGTCCAAAGCGTATCGAGGTCGCGTCCGAGCGGACAAACCACCCCCATACCGGTAATAACGACGCGTTGGCTAGGTTTGGACATTATCAAGAGTTGTAGCAAGTCAAAAAGGAGATTCCCGAGGATCCGAGAAGCAGCATAACCGGCAGGACAGGATTAGACAACCAAAGGTGAGACAACCCAAGGTGAAACAACAAGGTGAGGGGGCAAATGAACTTGACACCACAGAGAACAAGGTGACAATCGCAAGAGCCTGGACGGTTAGCTCAGTTGGTTAGAGCACCACGTTGACATCGTGGGGGTCGTTGGTTCGAGTCCAATATCGTCCACTTATTAATACTATCAGTAGCTCTCTCTACGCCATCAGAAACCCTCAAAACACACTCTTTTTGGTGGGTTTCAATGCACTCTTGACGCTTCTTGCTTGTTTCCTGATTGGCACCGACGGCACCCATTTCATTACCAATAGTCCCCACTGTAGTACCCACTAAAATATCGCTTAACGTCCGCTCTTGGCTTGCTCTATCCGCAACTTTCGTTCGTGCTTGTGCATAGAACCGGAGTCGGTGCTGGCCCAAGTTTCCGCCCAACTCACCGCCGAGTTTGGAAAGTGGTTTGATGCCTCTAATCTCTACAAGATGAGTCAGTTCTACCGAGCGTTCCCGAATTTAGACGCATTGCGTCTAAATTTGAGCTGGACACATTACCGACTCCTCCGTTGCCACCAAATACAAACTGGTTCTACCTAGTGAGGAGGAACTTTGGGCCGAACTCCTGCGAGAGCAAGAACACATCGCCAGCCAAGCCCTGGCCACCCGCACCGATGTTCCCGCCAAGCGGGCCACCAAGGCCAAACGCAAAGCCAAGGGAGCCACGCGATGATCGAGGGACTTAAACGTCGCTAATCTGTTTTGACTGCAAGTGGATGCTTCTCGCAGTTAATGTTGTTCGGGGTCGGATCGATGTACCAAATTCCGTATTTCTTTAGAGCAGACAAGGCGGATTGCACTAGTTCCCAATTGCCGTCGAACAAACTGCTCTTTTCCTCTTCATATTCCGCCCATTGTTCCGACGTGTAATCTGGACGAGTCATCCAAGATTTCCCGAAGTCTAAAAGGTATGGGGGAGAGACAATTGACATTTCAACGACAAGGAATTCAGGATCAAAATCGATCAGCCTTGGTACCGTAAATCCGGCAATTTCGTCGATATCCCTTTCCTTTAGCTTTAAATAGCAATCGACTTCTCGATCAAAATTCCCAATTCGATCAAATACTTTGACGGCAGTTTCCCGATTAGTTTTCCAGACAATTCCCTCTTGCCCGACCCCCAATGGATTGCCAAAATCGATTAAGATTTGCCTTGAGTGGCCAAAGTCCTTTGCTCGAATCACCAGTTTGTCGTTGCTCATGTCGGTTAAACGCACTCCCTACTCTTCCCAAGTAATTCTACAACTTGCCATTGCCGGGCAAACCATTGCTCTTGCGCAAGTCGGACCCGATTTTTTCGTTTTACGAGATCTGCCGACTGTTACACAATTGTCCGGGAGCGGACGTGTTGATGTAATCATCAACAATACCGTCGCAACTAGTAAAACCGTTTTTCTTCCACACGGCATTGTGAACGGATCAAAACGAGTTTCCTATTTTTGATCGCTCGGGATTCCATTTTTGGAGCTCTCCTGAACTGTTAAAAACTGCTTCGGCAGATTTATACCATCGATCGGAGAGAGCAAACTCGCAAGCGATCGGGACTGGGCCCGTCAGCTCCACCACTTCGAGCACCGGCGGCATGTTGACTGTGGCCGAAGAAACCTTCAAAGAGCTCGCCGCGAAAAAGGGCAAGAAAGTAGTGACGCACCTCTACGGCCAAGAGATCAATCCAGAAACGTTCGCCATCTGCAAGGCTGACATGCTGCTCAAGGGCGAAGGTGAAAACGCCGAGCATGTTGTGGGCGGTGCGGAATGGTCGACGCTGTCACACGATGCCTTTCCCGCGATGGTATTCGACTTTGAACTGTCCAATCCACCTTATGGCAAGAGCTGGAAAAAGGACCTCGAAGCAATGGGTGGCAAAGATGGCATGCGCGATCCTCGCTTCAAAGTCACCCACCAAGGCGAAGAGCTGAATCTCGTTACTCGCTCCAGCGATGGACAACTTCTCTTTCTGGCGAATATGGTCAGCAAGATGAACAGTAAAACCAAGCTTGGTAGCCGTATCGCCGAGGTTCACAACGGATCATCGCTCTTCACGGGTGACGCTGGCCAAGGCGAAAGCAACATTCGCCGCTGGATCATCGAAAACGACTGGCTCGAAGCCATCATCGCGTTACCTCTCAACATGTTTTATAACACAGGCATCGCTACCTATATTTGGGTCCTGTCCAACAAGAAAACCAAACCGCGTCGTGGCAAAGTCCAATTAATCGATGCCACGCAGTGGTTCAAACCGCTTCGAAAGAACTTGGGCAAGAAGAACTGCGAGCTCGCGCCCGAAGACATCCAGCGGATTTGCGACACTTTCATGGCCTTTGAGGAGACCGAGCAATCGAAAATTTTTGCCAACGAAGCGTTTGGCTACCGCAAGGTTACTGTCGAACGCCCACTGCGACTTCATAGCCAAATTACAACCAAGACGATTGAATCGTTGCGATTCGCGTCCGGCGATGGAGACATTCGAATCGAACTCCATGATCGTTTCGGCGAGGAGCTCTTCACCGGCTTTGCCAAGATTCGTGACGATCTGGAAAAGGTTCTTAACGAATGGGGCGAGAGCGAGGAAGCTGAGGTAGAGGATGAAGGAGATGATGCTCCCGCAAAAAAGGGATTGCCTGAGAAGAAGAAAAAGAAGTTGCTTGACGGCAAGACTTGGGAGCGCGACGGCCGTCTCGTCGAGGCTGCGACTGCGTTGGGCAAGGAACTCGGCAATGGTGTGTTCGAAGATTACAATCTCTTCGTAGGCATGGTCGATGACGCAATCAAGAAGTTGAATATCAAACTGACTGGGCCGGAGTTAAAGTTCCTATTGCGGACCGTGAGCTATCGCGTTGAGACCGCTCCACCGGTCATCGCCAAGGTTCACAAGGCAGGCAAGGCAAAGGCTGACCCGTTGCACGGCCTTTACGCAAATTTGGTCGGTGACAAGAAGCTGGTCATTGAATACGAGTACGACCCAGAATTGCGAGACACGGAGCAAGTACCACTCGAGGAAGAAGTCGAAACGTTTTTGGCGAGGGAAGTGTTGCCCTACACACCGGATGCTTGGATCGATGCTTCGGCAACCAAGATTGGCTACGAAGTTAGCTTCACCCGCCATTTTTACCAGCCGCCTCAGCTCCGCACCCTCGCGCAGAACAGCGCTGACATCCTGGCGCTGGAGAAGGAAACCGATGGCCTACTGAGTGAAATCACGAAGGGAGTCAAGGTATGATTAAGGCAAGCGGCGATATTTATGTTGTGGGAGTGCGAGGCTCCTGCCGAACCAATGCCAACCTAGGCTTTTCGCGCAGAACTCGCTATCCATACTGCAGGTTGCCTTAAATATGGACGGAAAGAACGGTCCATATTGTAGGCAGCCTTTAACATGGGCTGAACGCGATGCCGTCACCGCTGACACTCCACCGGACACACTGCAAGAATCGAAAGGAGCCAAGGCATGAAGAAGAAGAGTACCAAGAAGACTCCAAACAAGAGCCCCCAAGAGGCCGGTGCCCTCGTCCCTTCGATGAGTAGTGCTGGCAGCCTCACCAGTCTTTTGGCCAATCTGCGTTCCGTCATCCTAGAAGCTCGCCAGCAGGTGATCCGTGCGGTGGATGTGGTGCAGGTCCGCACCTGTTGGATCGTTGGTCGGCACATCGTTGAGTTCGAGCAATGCGGCCAACCCCGCGCCGCGTATGGCAAGTCGGTACTGGCCCAAGTTTCCGCCCAACTCACCGCAGAGTTCGGTAAGGGCTTCGATGCCTCCAATCTCCGCTACATGCGGCTGTTTTATCAGGCATTCCCGAATTGTGACGCACTGCGTCACGAATTGAGCTGGACCCACTACCGGGCCACTAAGGTCAAACGCAAAGCGAAGGGAGCCCAACCATGATCGAGGGACTCAAGCCATATGCGGAATACAAGGATTCGCGGCTCAATTGGCTGGGAAAATTGCCAGCAACATGGGAGCTGCGAAGGGCTAAGTTTCTCTTTCGCGAGGTGGATGAACGATCCAAAACAGGAAAAGAGGAGTTACTATCCGTTTCACATAAGACTGGAGTAACGCCACGCAGTCAGAAGAACATCACCATGTTCATGGCTGAATCGAATGTCGGACACAAGATTTGTCGACCGCAGGATCTGGTGATCAACACACTTTGGGCCTGGATGGCTGCAATGGGGGTCTCGAATCAAACCGGCATTGTAAGTCCTGCCTATGGTGTTTATCGGCCCATCGATACAGGAGTGTTGCTACCACGTTTTTCCGATCAGCTACTTCGAACTCCGTTCTATGCAGATGAATATAAACGACGTTCGACTGGAGTTAACAGTTCTCGTCTAAGGCTTTATCCAGAATCCTTCCTTGGGATCCCAGTGGTACTCCCACCCCTGGAAGAACAAGCGTCCATCGTGCGGTTTCTGGACCACGCGAACCGGAAGATCGACGGCTTCATCCGCGCCAAGCGGAAGCTGATTGGTCTACTGAACGAGCAGAAGCAGGCCATCATCCACCGCGCCGTCACCCGCGGCCTCGACCCCGACGTCACCCTCAAGCCTTCCGGCATCCCCTGGCTCGGCGACATCCCGACGCACTGGGAGGCGGTTCGCAGCCGACGTCTTTTCACCGTCCGCACTGACTTGGCCAGAACAGATGACGTTCAGCTGTCTGCGACCCAATCCTACGGCGTCATTCCGCAAGCCGATTATGAAGCGAAGATTGGCAGACGCGTGGTCAAAATCTCAATGCACCTCGAAAAGCGGAAGCACGTCGAAAAAGACGACTTCGTGATCAGTATGAGAAGCTTTCAAGGAGGAATTGAACGCGCGTGGGCTTCTGGCGCAATCCGTTCATCGTATGTGGTTATGAAGCCTGATACATGCGTGGATGTAAGCTTCTTCTCCTACGTATTGAAATCACCGGGCTACATTCGCGCACTTCAGGCTACCGGAGACTTCATTCGCGATGGGCAAGACTTGACGTATAGCAACTTCCGGATGGTGGACCTTCCGCTTATGCCTATGCCCGAGCAAAAGGAGATTGCTGCCTACATTGAAACGGCAACCAAGGCGTTAGAAACGAGCATCGCCCGCACAGATCGAGAAATCGCGTTGATGCAGGAATACCGGACGCGGCTGACCGCCGACATCGTGACGGGCAAGCTGGACGTACGCGATGCCGCTGCTAAGTTGCCCGACACGAAGGAAACTGGTCCGACCGACAAAGAGGTTTCAATGGATGATGATGACGAGGAAGTGAACGAATCGAATTGAATGGCGAGATGATCATACGACCCATGTGCACTCACCTGAATAAGTTCCTTGACGAATGGCAATACAACGCAGAGGAAATCTATTGATCCCAAAACTGATCCAAACTGAGGCCGAGAACCAAGCTGCATTGGCAAGACTCGACGAGATCTTCGATGCGAAACCCGGTACACCTGACGGCGATGAGTTTGAATTGCTGGTTGCTTTGATCGAAGCGTACGAGCGAGTCGCCTATCCTATAGACTTGCCCGAACCCATCGAGGCGATCCGATTTCGCATTGAGCAGGCGGAGCTAATAGCGGAAGATTTGATTCCGTTTATCGGCAGTACCGCCAAGGTTTCCGAGATTCTCTCGGACAAGCGTCCATTAAGCATTGCGATGATTCGAAGCCTGGAAATCCGGGCGGAGGTTTTGCTGCAACAACCTGGAGGCAAGTTGTCCTCGGCGGATACGTCTGATTATGCTAAGCAAGACGATCCCGATATTTTGAATGATTCTGAAGCCGAGGACGCTTGAACTATGTCTGACACCACCAATCCAATCTTCATTCACCATCTGACACCGAGGAATTTCCTGTCCTTCGGACCTGACAACGCTGGCATCGATCTGCAATCGTTGAACATGTTCATCGGGCCGAATGGCAGCGGCAAGTCCAATCTAATCGAAGCAATCAGTCTGATGCGAGCAACGGCAAAAGATCTTCGTGATGTGGTGCGGCGCGGAGGCGGTGTGGTGGACTGGATTTGGAAAGGTAACCCGACCGAGGCAGCAACAGTTGAGTGGGTCGTCACCGGCCCCAAATCTTCGCAGCCACTTCGCCACACGATCGAGTTTAAGTCGGTTGCGAAAGTCTTCTCACTTGTGGACGAGAGGGTGGAGAATGAGACAGCCGCTCCCGGTGAAGACGACCCTAATTTCTACTATCGTTATCAGCATGGCCAGCCTATTGTGAACACGAAAACGACAGGGCAACCTCGAAAGCTTGCGAAGGATTCCATCGAGCCAGATCGGTCGATCTTGGTGCAAAGGCGCGACTCGGAGATTTACCCGGAGATGGCTTGGCTTGCGGAGAACTACGAGAAGATTCGCATCTACCGGGAATGGTCGTTTGGACGCAATGCTGTATTCCGAGAACCTCAGCAAACCGACATGCGAAGTGATGTGCTAGCGGAAGATTTCTCCAATCTGGGTCTTTTTCTGAATCGACTCAAGTCTCAGCATCCGGCAGCGAAACGCGCTATACTCGCTGGCTTGAATGATCTCTACGAAGGTATCACCGACTTCGAGGTCGCAATGCAGGAACGAACAGTGCAAGTTTTCTTCGCCGAAGGAGATTTTGCGATACCTTCAACGCGACTTTCAAACGGTACTTTGCACTATCTCTGCTTGTTGGCGATCCTTTGTGATCCATCGCCGCCGCCGCTTATCTGCATCGAGGAGCCAGAGTTGGGCTTGCATCCTGACATCTTGCCGAGTTTGGCAGATTTACTGCTGGCAGCGTCTGAAAAGACGCAGATCATCGTCACGACTCACTCCGATATTCTAGTAGAATCGATGTCGGAAACGCCAGAATGTGTAGTCGTATTCGAAAAACACGAAGGCAAGACAGAGATGAACCGACTGTCGTCCGATGAACTCGCGGAATGGCTGAAAGAGTACTCCCTGGGTGATCTATGGATCAAAGGCCAACTTGGAGGAAAGCGGTGGTGAGAGCAATTATTTATCTAGAAGGTGGCGGCTCTGGACCGAACTCGAAGATTTTGGACATCCGATGCGAGCGGGCTTTTCACAAGCTGCTGGATCGGATGGGTTTTACGGGACGGAAACCCAGATTGGTTGCTTGTGGCGGTCGGGACGCTGTATACAAGGCTTTTTACACGGCACTCCGATCCACTTTAAATGGCTATGTAGCGATGTGGATCGACAGCGAAGAACGACATCACGTGCAGCAAGCACTTGAAACGGCCACGAAGGATTGTAAAAACGCGTATGCCAAGGGCAAGCGGTCCTTCGAGATATTTGAGAAACTCGATCACGCCGCGCTGCGACAGCACTTGCCGAGCTTCGAACGTGTTGCCCGCATTCTACATTCAAAGCTCTAAAACTATGTCGCACGACGTCCATCGACCAGAATCCATCCTTCAAGAAAAAAGTCCTGGCTATATTGCTCGTCGCGTTACAGATACGACCGAAGGTGGGCTTGAGACGTTAATCGTTAATGGCTTGATTCGCAATGGTTGGCAGACTGGAGACAGCCAGTGCTACGATCGCGGCTATTGCGTTGACCTGGTTCATCTCACCATGTTCTTGAAGGCAACGCAGCCAAAGATTGCCGAGGAGTTGCAACTGGATAGCGAAAATCCAGTTCGACGGCAATTCCTGGCTCGTCTGGACAGCGAACTTGCATCCCGAGGTGTGATCGCAAAAGTTCCGCCTCTCGCAGCGTTCAAAGCTGACAAGCGTGCGGCGTTCAAGTTGACCGTGACAAACGTCCCAGCGTCAGCCGATGTTATCGCTTGCGTCGCATAACTTGTCCCAGTGCCAAGATCGTTATAAGTAGCTACTAAACCAAACCCACCGCCCGTAAGGGAAGGTATGGAAGTCGATACATCATAGACGGTATAAGTTCCAAAGAACGTATTCTGAATGGGGTTGAAGAGACGCAAACTAGCAGAGGTGATTGTTTCCGAGGTTGAAAACCCATCGAGGTTGAACACAAAAAAATTTCTGTCAGGACCTAAAGCGCTAATTCCAAAATTGGTTGCGACGTAGTTCTGATTCGTGGGATCATGAAAACCATTGCTATCGTACCACCCACGGTCAAAGGCGCTAATAATCTCCGCCTGTACCTGCCCTGCATTCGCACACAGCACAGCAAGACATACCATCCGAACCAAATTGCCTACACTCATTTTGCGTTCTTGTTTTCAGTTGAATTTGCAGCTCAGGGTGAGCGATCGGCGAACCTGCGTCGAAGGACCAAGCAGGACAGAACTATGATCTGTCATGTTGGGTAAATCAAGCAGGCGTGGGGTTGCGTCGCCGCGTTCTAGGGCACCGTTCTGGCGATTGTGCATCTCGACCGCTTGAGGATCTACGCCAGGGGCTTTGGCCGATTGTTCCAGCCATGTTGGCAGTCGATAGGCTTGATTGCTCATGGTGCCACTTTCAACCAACCACGGGCCACCCAGCAGATCACGCCGGGCTGGCTTATCCAGTTTGGCCCAAATCGAAAGCAGTTCATCAGTACCCGCCAATTCGGGATAGTCCCCACTGTAGTACCCAGCAGAGTGAATCAACTCGTTTTCCTTGACCATGGCACCAACTCCGGGACGAGGTGTACGGAGAACGATGAGTCGCCGTCTGGGCAGATGAATCTTGCGTAATGCGATGAGCTGACAATCAATTCCAGCCCCATACGGACATAGAACTCAACAGACGCAGCGATATTCATTGCTGGTACGGTAACTTGATTGAGCTTCACGCAATTGATCCTTACGCTCAGGAACGACAGAGCGATCGTGATGACCACCGGAGCCATTTGCTACGACACGAACTACTCCTAAGAAACCGCCAATGGATAGAAAATAGTAGCGGCATGCAAGCCGGTAGGCATCTAAGCACATGGGTATGAGTCTTCGCGTGAAACAAACTGAGTGCCAAAGGGCGCTAGCCCCGGTTCTCGACGAATGTCGAGCAATTGGAAAACCGGGGCTAGCGCCCAACGGCTCATTGGGTTGAAAAACAGTTGCGAATGTGCTAAGCCTTCAAAGTCAGTGAGATCGTTTCTCTGGCGAAATCTTCTCGAATCCACTTTACGCAAATGATGTGACTTTGCATGAACAAGTTTGAAACGCAACGTCGCCAAGCCGCAAAAGTGCAAAGTCACTCTCGGCGAGAGTGAACTATGGTCGGTCTCGGATTCGGAAAAGCTCTTGGTAGGGCAGCACTATGCCGCCATCGATCGACAACGTTGCACCTGTGATGTAATCGCTTTGCGGGTGCACCAAGAAAACAACCCCATGCGAAATGTCGTCCGGTGTTGCAAGCCTACCCCATGGCAATTGCGAACCGCGTTCCTCCAACTCTTTATCGAAAAAGAATTTGCGCTCGCCGGGCGTGTCTGTCCATCCTGGGTGAACCAAATTGACGCGAATGCGATATTCGGACAATTCGACGGCAGCCGTGCGAGCCATCTGGTCTAACGCCGCTTTCGCCATGTTATAAGCCATCGCACCAGGAATCGCTTTGTAGGCATGCGGTGAACTCACAAAGACCATGTTGCCCAGTGTGCTATTGCCCTGTGTGCTATTGCCCTGTGTGCTCGGCCGACCTGCATCACGCGGTTTGCTGCGGGAGATCATCCGATTTGCGATCGCCCTCGCAAGGTAATACGGTCCCCACATGCAAACCGCGATCGTCTTTTCAAAACCATCCATGTCCGCCAAGTAAAATAGCTCTCGATCGCTATAGGCTGCATTGGAAACGAGAATGCTGATCGGACCAAGTTCATTCTCGACTCGATCGACCATCGCTTCGACCAATTTTTGATCCGAAACGTCGACCACGGCGGAGATGGCTCTGCGGCCGGTTGCTCTACACGCCTCGACCGTCTCCGAGGGTTCACGAATATCATTGACGGCTACGTTTGCGCCTGCTGCAGCAAGCGCTTTGGCGATACCAGCCCCGATCCCGCGAGCGGCTCCCGTCACGAGTGCGTTTTGGCCTAGCAAAGGCAACATCGGATTCGCTACAGGATCGGACGGATGGCTCATTTTTTGCTTCGATTTCCCGGATTGGCTCGGTTGCCCATGCCGTTTTTCAAGGCTTGCTGTTGTTGTTGTTGCATCTGTTGCTGTTGGGCTGGGTCCATTTCCCCTTGGACTTGAACGTTATTGGCTTTTGACCAAGCCGTCAACGCTTTTTCCATGGCTTGTGAATTCGCCCCATCCAACTTCAAGATCTCAACGGACTCGCTGGGCATAGCAGCCATATCGAGCTGTGTAATCATATCGAGAACGAGCGTCAGCAAATCCTCCCCCTCAGCGCAAACGATAATCGAGTTTGTAACCTTGTCGATTCCAAGTGACAACCGACCGGAAAAACTGAAGTTCATTGCGCCGTCAAAAATCGCGTCCGAAGAATCGCTTCGCTTTGGCTCTTTTCCATCCGCCCCCCCTCCTTCTTTCTCTTTCTGAAACGCTTTGTCATTCGTGCTCAACAAATCGCGATAGGCTTCTTTGATTGCCTCCGCAATTCCTTCTGCTCTGGAGTACTCAACCTTGACGAGTTTCGTGTACCGAAGCCTCTGCTTGTTGGTCTTTTCGGGCACATCCCACAGCCGAATGAGTCCTTCAATGGTTTTGAGCTGTGCGTCGTCTGCGCCGATCACGATCAACGAATTCGTATCGTTGTCCGACAAGAATCTCAACTTGCGTTTTTTTCCGAGTTGCGCATCGTCGCTCTTTTTTTCGTTGGATGCGTCCATGTCAAAGAAAAATCGCATAAACGAGTTGCTGTTGTTTTCCTTCTTTTCTTCTTTGTAGTAGTCTTCCAGATTCCACTTGATCCAGCTTGGTTTGGAGTGTTTGATGGCGAAAACCTCGTAGCCGCGTTGTGGTGGAGCATTATCGATCATGAGCTGCTCTAGCTTCGACAAGGCATCTGTGTCGTCGCTTCTCAAGACCAAGTTGCCTCGTTCGTCGAACGAGATTTGAATGGGAGCTTTTGTGCTCGGCGATGTTTTTTCTGAGTCGGCTTTCGCCGCCAAAGGATTGCGCACGGTCAATGGCTGTTTGGGTGTTTCGAGCTCATCTTTGGGAGTGCCCTGGTCATCTTGGTTGACAGCGCCAACCGTTTCGACGCCTTGGCTTTCCGTTTGGCTTTCTGCTTGGTTCGAAGCGGAAAACCGACCAGTGGGTATACCAAGCCGAGCTAGGTTCTGATCGCGCAGAGAGGATGGCGTTTGTGAAACCTCTTTGTCTTTAAGGGCCGCACTGGTAACTTTTTCTTTGGCTGGTGCGTCTTCTTTTTTCTTTTTCGCCGAGTCTGTCGGTTCCTTCTCTTTGTCGGACGCCGGTTCTTTCTTGGCGTCCGGAGCATCGAACTGATCCTCCTTGGGTAGTTCCAATGGAGTCGGCGAAATCTTGCTCCATGCCTCTTGCAGCCGCTTCAAATACTCTTGTGTATCGCTCGACCGGTTGGCGTCAATGACTCGGATGCGACTGGCGCTCCCACCTGTAGGCGGAAGCTCACCAAGCTTGATAAGCAGCTTCTGAACTTCGGCCCTCTCGACTTCGTTTGCCCAAATCAACACCTGATTGTCTTGTGAATTTGCCGCGACGCGGAATTGGTCGGTATTCGTATCCTTTTTGCTGTTACTGTTTCCCCATGGATCGTAATAGCGGTTTCGAGAGTTGTCCTCTTTCTTCTCTTCATTCCCCATCAAGAACTTGATCGTACCCACCACATCTTCTGCCCTGAGTCTTCGCAACTGGATCACATCGACATCGCGAGCCGAACCGTCCAGCCGCTCGATCATCTTTTTGATCGTGTAATGATCGCTGAAGGAGGCATAAGCGATAATAGCTTTGTTCTTTTCGTCGACTTCCAGGCGTGTGGTTGGCTCCATGGCATCCATGGAGACGAGACTTGCCACAAGTTGTTTCGGATCGAGCGAACTGAGCCGGTAGACTTGCGTGCGAGCTTGGAGTGCTTCCAGACTATCGGCATTCTCATTGGGGACATCGACTCGTCGTACAAACGCGGCGATAACGGCCATCTTGTCCGGTGGTGCGTGTGCAATGATACTATTGCGACGGACGTTGCCCACGATGTAAATTTCTGCCTTGGATTTTTGATTGGGTGCAGCGCCCCCTTTTTGCTGTTGCTGTTGCTGTTGTTGCTGCATCATCATTTGTTGCTGCTGCATTTCCATCATCTGTTGCTCTCGCGACATCGACTCCTTTTTCTTCGTCTCCAGTCCCAGAAATTGCAGCAACTGCTCCCGAACATCGATGGCTCGAACATGCTCCAGAACAAACTCGCGAGCCAACGATTCTAATGCCGCCTCCGATTGTTCCTCGGACAAGATTCGATTCAGTTCCGAGAGATTCGCGGCGGTGTCCATGGCTTCTAAACGATTTGTGGCGGCCAGTGCGCTGAGCGTACCGTTGCTGCTGATCAACGGTTTCAGTTCGGTTACGACGTCGGCGGCAATCAGCGTGTCCAGGGAAAACGAAACGCGAACAAATCGGTTCGGCGGTAACGATGCCAGTTTGCTGGGCTCGACTTTTGGAACGAGCGCCGCGTTGATTCCGCTCGTCTTCAGGACTTGGATCGTTCCATCAAATTCCAACATCGTAAAGCCGCGGGCAAGCAAATGTCGATTGATTAAATCGCGTGTTTCCTCGAGCGTATGTTTTCGCTGCGCGGCGATGTTCAAGTAGTCGCCTGGCAGCTCTTGCCAATCCAGCGACATCCCACAAACCTCCGCCAACCAACGCATCAAATCAGGCCATGCTTGATTGCGAAATTGAAATTGCACTAAGCCTTGTTCGTCAGGCTTGACATCGAATTCTCGTTTGTTGGGAGGATCGGGTGGCTCGCTCTTTCGCTTGATAGGTTCAGCCGCTTTCTCTGCGTTGCTCTTGTCTTTGTCGCCAGGCTTACCAGCTTCACCAGGCTTACCGGCACCAGGTGGCACCTCTCCTCCTGATGGCTTTCCACCGGGTGCTTTTCCACCGGGTGGCATTGCTCCTGGCGGCATTGCTCCTGGCGGCATTCCATCTGGCCCGCCCTGTTGAATAACAAAGGCGGTTCCGTCCGGAGCGACCAAAGTGCCTTGCCCCAATGCAAGTGGGCATAGGCTCGCAGACATCAGAAACGCACAGACGCTTGTCCAACGAAGCTGAAATGGAAAGGTCGGCTGGCGCGATATCATCGATTGGGTTCCATGTTGAAGATTTTCGATTCAGAGTACCTAATCTCATTTTTACCAAGCATCTTTCGCCATTGCTGAACAGCGTCGGCGGAAGTCTTGTCAGGTTGGTAACCCAAATTTTTGGTGGTGATGGCTGAAAGCTGATTGATTGCCATGATCCGTTCGTCCATAGCAGAACTAGATAACGCTTCCACCAAGATTTTATCCGCACCGGCAGACAATTGCTCCTGGGATTTTGGAATCAAAAGCGACAAAATCGTATTTGCTCGGTTCGGCGCGTCGGCTCGAATGGCTTCGACCAACTGAGTCCTATTCTCTTGTCTGGCAAGGGATTGCGGTATTTGAGCCAGAATCGATGGCCAGTGGCTGTGCAAACCTTTCCGATTCAAGATCCCATCGGGCGAAAAAATTTGATCGTATTGGCCGAGCATCATTCGGGTACGGACGGCCAGAGCGGCGGTCTCGCCACGCCGATGCTTTGTCAATTCGAATAGCTCCGAGTCCAAGGATGTCGATTCGATTGTTGCTAGCTCGCTTTGGAGTTCGGAGGAAGCAAGCTGATCGATGGGGCGTTCCGCACTGGTTCGCAACCACCAAAGCTCCTCGACCAACTCTTGCTTTTCCGAGATGATCCCTTGTTTCCAAACAACGTACTGCCCTACATTCAAAGCGCCTCGCCCGGCGAATTCATTCGGTCCCTGGTACGAAAAAGCGATTTCACCTTGTACTCCTATCAGCCGAACGATGGGCTGTATGTCAAACTTGCCAGCTTGAGGCATTTCATCCGAACATGGCAGCATCACGTTTTGCACTTCCAAACCGCAACAGGCGTCGTCCGAATCGAACCGAATCGAAACCAGAATTCCGTTGCAGTCTACTTCGATCGACTTGGCATCGGGGGTTGAAAACAGCAGAGCTCGCCCCGCCTTGAACCTGACTCGCGAGGAATCGGTACTGCTAGGCAACAACTCTAAATCGCTTTCACCCGCACAGAGCCATCGAATACCGGGCTCGATGCGAATTTCGGTGCGTTGTGCTGGAGGTACAACGACCCGCTCGCCGCCTTGAACGTACTCGCCTGCCATCAATCGCTTCCAGTTCGAAGTTCCATCGGCTGCATTGTTGACTTTCGCCAAAACGATCGAATCGGATGAGGGCTTGGAGTCGGGCAACCATTGCATTCGATTCGGCTTGCGGGATGGGATCGAAGAAGGCTCGATACTAGGGTTGGGGACCGATTCGTTTTTGACTATAGATTTATCGCCCAACAACGATTCGGCACCTTTGGAATTGTCTGCGGATGGCATTGGCGGTGCCGATGAAGACTCGGAAATGGGGGCAGCGGAACGTCGGTCTTTTGGTTCTGTGACTTCATCACCGGAACGGATGGACTCGGTTTTGGTTTGCTTTGGAACCGAAGGAGCTTTGGCAATATCCATTCCATCCGGCTTACCAAGCAAAATACGAACGCGGTCCAGCGGCCCGATCGCAATCGCTCCAGCAACGACCAGTGCAATCAACAAGCAAGCAGCCATTGCAGCTCGTTTCAGCCAACCTCGATCATTTCCGATCAAGTACTCGGGAACTTGCCGACCCAACCCATCGCTTAATTCGATGCCGGACGCTCGCAAATCGGCACGCGTTTTGCGCAATGTTTTCGGGGCGGCTGTTGCTGACTCCAATGCGACACGCTCGCCGCCGTCCATGGAATACGCCGAACTCGGCGAATCGATTCGCCGGATGGTCCCAGCCTTTTCGAGTGCAACTCCAAGGCTGGTTGAATAGGCGACCGGCTTCGAGGGCAATTCTCGAATACGTTGTCGCAGCGAAGGTGGAATCGAAGCTGGCACAGAGATAGCTCTGGAAAGGATTTGGTGGCAACTGCCGATTTCGATTAAGAGCGTGTTGTTTTCCAAACACTTGCGTTCCATATCCGGCAACGTTTCCATCGGGATCGTGTCGTCAAGAAACTCGGCTACCAAGTTAGCCTCGAACCCAAACTCGCGCGCGTCGACGGGAATCGGTGCGATTTTGCGGTTTCGCATCCCTGTTTCGATTCGTTGCGAAATTTGCTGGGCGGTGGAGCTTTCTTTGATTTTCTCTTCGAGAAGGGCCGCTTCTTTTGGGTCCAATACGCCATCTCGGTAAGCAAGCAACGTTCTTAGTGTGAGTCTCATATTTTTTACGATCTTTTTTCGAATGGCTTTTTCCGAATGGCCTTTTATTCTGAACGGCCTTTTATTCTGAACGGCTAATTCCCGTTTTTTCCCCTTTTTTCCCACCGCCGGAATGGCGTGGACTCATGCTCAACACCCATTTTGCTCCCTCTCCCCGAGTAAAGCCGCGTACAGGGCGCGGGGAGCAAAATTTTCTTGAATTGGACGTCGATCATAACATGGGCCGAAAACCGTGGGCTAAGGCCCTTCGGCTAATCAGCCGCAACGCGTCAGCGTACGGTTTAGCCCGACTTATGATCGACGCCTCGCAGTGTTGCGCTTCGCTATCTAGGTTAGTGACGAACGGAACGGCGATCCGTTCATTCTTTTGTTAGAATTCTGCTTTTCGAGAACTTCTGCTCCCAGGTTTGGCACGCTCTCGAGGAACTTTCGGGAGTGAGGTTTGCCAGAGTCACAGGAAGGCTTGCGCCGTTCCGCAACTAAATTAGAGGGCAAACTAGAGGGCCACCCGTGATTTGGACGAGTGCCTAATCGGTCGGCAAACATAGATGGATGGCCCCATGCGGCCCTGCCACGCAAAAGTCGTTCCCGCGCAGGCGGGAATCCAGTGGAGTGCGCGTGATGACTGGGTTCCCGCCTACGCGGGAATGACGGACAAGTGGGAAGCTCTCTAGGGTGCGGTCTCGCGTGCAACAATGTGCGAACTACGTGCCGAACAAGACTGGGCCAATCAATTTTCTCAGTCGAAATTTCATGTCTTTCCATGGTTTCCTCGATTGCATCTAGTAGCTTAGCCAAGTTCCCGGTGTTTGTCTCGTAACATACGCGATTCCGAGGAATGGGGAGACTCCCATTCCGCCCGACTTTCGCTCCGGCCTCTAACAGCCTCTAACGGGGCCACCCAGCTATAGTTGCCCTGAACACGCCCTGAACTGAACGATGTGGCTGGGACAGAGTAGAGCGATTGTCCTCAATCGCTTCGGCCTAGCATCGATGGTAAGAATCGCCCCAGATCGTTCGAACGCTGAATGCGTTAGGCGGACTCGCAGTACCAAACGATTGAGGACAATCGTTTTACTCTGTCGCCTATGCTTCGAGAAACTATAGTAAATCGTATTGGGAGCATCGCTCCGGCCAACCACGATGTCGAGATCTCCGTTGGAATCAACATCGCCAAGGGCTATCCCGTACGCAGTTCCCGTTCCGTCCCCAAAGCGAATCTGGTCGAATCGCCGACCAGAACCGTCATTCAAATGAATCGAACCAGGGGCCAAAGCATACCCAATCACAATATCGGCATTGCCATCCCGATTCATGTCGCCAACGGCGATCGAACAAGGCGCAACCGTTTTATCTCCAATGGTCATTCCCTCGCCAAACTTGCCGTTCCCATCATTGAAGTAGACCAACGATCCTTGCTTTTCATCGCCAATCACAAGATCGATGAAACCATCTCGATTGAGGTCTCCCGCAGCGGCCGTACGGGCTGACGATTTGGCCCGCCCAACCGGTTCCAACTTGAAAAAATTTGCCTTGCCATCATTGTAATGGATCATACTCTGTCCACCATCGCGGTGCGGAACCGCGAGATCGATGAAACCATCTCCGTTGAAATCGGCGGGAACAATGGTGGTCGCGGATTCGGCGGGAATGGTAATGACTCGGTCGGCCCTGAAATTCCCCGCCCCATCATTCAAACAAACGTAACTCGCGCTTCGTCGGTTCGCTGCAATCACATCTGGGTAGCCATCGCCATTGAGATCTGCGACTGCAGCATTTCGAGTGTTCCATGTCGGCTCGCCCCAAGTACCCGCAACCATGAAATTCGCTTTCCCGTCATTCAGGTAAACGAACTTCGCATCGGGACTGTCATTGCTGACCAAGATATCGAGATCTCCATCCCGATCTAGGTCCGCCAAGACTGCGGAATAGGTTCGATCGGGTTTGTCGCTAAGATTTTCAGCGACCGTAAATTCTCCTTTGCCGTTATTGAACAACAAACGATTGTGGAGCGGCCAGTGCCTTCCTTTGGCTAGGACGATATCAAGATCACCATCCCCGTCCAAGTCTCCGATGCTTGCGTTTGCGGAAGTCTCGGACGTTGTCTCAAGATCGACGCTTAACAGTTTTGGGACGTTCGCGTTCGAAGCACCATTGGCAGACGCTTTGGGCGATGTTTGTATACAGTAAAGTTTCGTCCAACTGCGCAGAAACAATTGGTCATGAACCGCCACAGGTGATGCATCGATCGCGTCATCCAGCGTATTGACCGCCACGACATCCAAGCTTTCGTTGTCTTTCAGAACGACCGTTGTTCCCTCGCGGCCAACGAAGTAGAGATGTCCGTTGGCGATCATCGGCGAGGCGTACAGGGAGCCCACGCCTGTGACTCGCTTTCGCTCGAATAACGTCTTTCCCGTGCGAGCGTCGATGCAACTAAGGACATCTGTATTGCCCGCCGTAAAAAATAATCGGTTGCGGCTAATGATTGGCGAGGGAACATACGGCGTCCCTTGAGCCACCTGCCAACGTACCAAACTCTTGCCGGTAATATCGCCGTGCGCGTTAAGCGGGACCGCAACAGCGCAGGCAGCTCGATAGCCACTCATGCAAATCGCTGTATCCTCAAAGCGAATCGGGGACGGAATCGCATTGGTCGTTTGGCCACCGCAGGCCCAGATCTGCTCCCCCGTTTGAGCATCGTAAGCTTTGGCGCTACCCGTTCCGTTCACGATGACCATCGGCTTGCCGTCGTAAGTCGTAACCAGAGGCGTGTTCCAAGACGTAACCTCCTCGGGGCGATCCACTTTCCAAACCGTTTTGCCTGTCCGTTTATCGAGCGCGATAATAAACGATCCTTCTTCCTGGTCCCAATTGACGATCAGTAAATCGCCTGCCAAGACCGGAGTCACGGCTTCCCCCCAACCGAACCGCGTTCTCATATCTCCTAAATCGACTTGCCATAGGAGATCTCCAGTCAACGTGTAACAAAAGATTCCCCGAGAACCGAACGAGACGTAAAGTCGTTCGCCGTCCGTCGTGGGCGAACCTGCTGCATAGGTATTCGTCATGTGACGCCCTTCATGCGGAACTTGTTCGGTCGCAAGCTTTTGCCATCGCATTTTTCCGGTAACGCGATCGATACTTGTCACTAGAAAACGATGGAAAAATTCGTCCGGTACCGTTTTGGCGCGTTCATCGTTTTCGAAGGGTGTTAGGCTTTTGCGCGAGGTCTTTTCGGCAGACAAAACAAAGACTTGGTCGTCCCAAATGATGGGCGTCGAAGTACCTTGCCCAGGCAGATCCGCCACCCACGCGATGTTGGTTTTCGAATCCCATTGCAAAGGTGGGTTTGCGGTTGGACTCGCAATTCCATCCGCTGTCGGTCCACGCCACTGAATCCAGTTCTCGGCTTTGACTCCTCGAACTCCTTCCTCACCCAAAACAAAACTTGCACGTCCGCTCAAGAGGACCATGCATGCAATCAATCGCATTCTCAATAAAAAGCCACCGTCCCAAAAACGCTCCCAAGCCATCTTCTGCACTCCTCGAAAAATCGACCTTCGTTTCATTTTTTGCATTTGTTTCTTAGACTTACAGGCTCTCATTGCACTCATTGTAGTGCCACTGATTGGAATGAACGTAGAACAGGAGGCTACTCGTTCCTAGGCTCTGCCTGGGAACGCATTGGTGTGGAGGCTTCGAGTGAAACAAACTGTTAGCCGGTGGGCGATAGCCCCGGTTCTCGACGAATGTCGAGCCATTGGGAAACCGGGGCTAGCGCCCGCCGGCTAATGGGTATGAAAAACAGTTGCGGATGTGCCACTAACTATCGCCTGTGGGCAAGTACTTTTTTTGGTGTCGCATGAAATCGCGGAACTCTTGTGGCCATTGCGTTTCCATTTGGATGGACTCGCCGGAACGCGGATGATCGAATCCTAATGATTCGGCATGAAGGGCCATGCGTGGATGCGGCCATGCCCAATGTTCCGCATGGCGAGCGCGATATCTTGGATCGCCTAGGATCGGATGACCTATCTCGGCCAACTGGACTCGTATCTGATTTCGCCGTCCCGTCTCGAGTTTGATTTCAAGAAAGGCTGCGTCCCTCCAAGCTTGGCGGGTTTGATAGTGCGTGATCGCCAATTCACCTTGCTCCGCCGATGGCACTACGAAGCGATTGAGATCCGCGTCGGTCGACAAATAGTTTCGCAGCACATTGCTCGGTGGGCTCGGATTCCCAGCCACGATCGCGATGTATTTTCGATTGGGTTTGCGCAACGCGAACTGATTGCGAAGGGCTTCTGCAATTTCAAGCGACTTGGCGACCACTAAGACTCCCGATACGCCGCGATCCAATCGATGAACACAAAAGGCTTGCGCATCTTTGTTTTCCTTGCGCAATTGACGCTCGACCAACGAGAGCAACGTATGGGCTTCGCGATGCCTAGTCGGTACGGTCAGCAGGTTGGCCGGTTTGTTGACGATGGTGATATCTTCATCGTCATAGAGAAAGTCAACCGAACGGCTTGGCTGTTTGTTTTTGGCCGAGTGACTTGGAGCCGCGATGGGTTGTGGAACCATGTCGACGGAAATCGCATCGCCCACGTCGAGAACGTGAAAGGCTTGTCGTTTCACGCGACCATTGACTGTCACATGTCCTTGTTCGAGGAGCGGCTGTATTTGAGAGCGCGGGATCTTGAAGAGATTCTGGAGAACGCTACTCAATTGACGCGCGGGGGACGGGATGTTGGCTGGTACCTTAGCAGTTTTTTGGGACATAGACCGCTATTGGAGTCCCTGTTGCCCCGACATTCAAGGCTTTTTGGCAATTCGCGTCAGGACTTGGCTAATATTCTCGATCCAAGCGCGCAAGCTGTGGTTGTTCTCCACATAGTCCCGAGCCGCTTCGATCCTTGCTAGCCAATGGTTCGGCCTTTCAAATCGTTCCCGGATCGCATCGGCTAGCTCGTCGGAATTGGCTTTTGCAACAAGCGTACCCAGGGGATGGGCTCGAAACAGTTCGCCAGCTCCTTGGGCGGTGTTGGTTGCCAGAACGGGAATTCTGCAGGCCATCGCCTCCAAGAGCGCGTTCGGCATTCCCTCGTAGAGTGAGGGCAAGCATAGAAGGTCGCAATGCTTCAGCAATGCAAATGGGCTTGAGACTTGCC
>JAIPFP010000100.1 GCA_021736575.1 Pirellula sp.
ATTCAAAGTATGTACCCAAGTCCCTTGTGAAGGCCGGAATGCCGAGTGCCTGGCAGCCATTCCCTGCGGGTGAGTCGACCTGGAATGTAAATCAATCCGAAACGAATTGGTCTGCGGCGATCACAGGAGTACCATCCGGAACAACTCATTGGATGCGATACTACCATCGTGTCGTCAATCCACTCGCGTGGGAATCGATCGAAACAACGAGTGCTTTGCCTGCACCGATTCCCCCGCAATCGTCGAGACTTATTACGGACTTTACCGCATACAACGCCAGTTACTCCACCGATTCGACCGGTAGAATCGATGAGAATTTTCGCTCGGTTGCGGAAGGCATTATCCGCAACTCAAACGCGCGAGGTGGAGCCCTAAATCGTCCATTCGAAAATGACGGGATACACTGGACCGGTGACTTGGCAACGGAGATCGATTTTAAAACCGAGAAAGACACACAGTCCATTCTCCTCTCCCTGGTAGAAGCGGGCGTCGAGCACGAAGTTCGGGTGGACTTGAAAACCGGAAAGGCGACGGCAAAGGTGCTGATCGATGGAATGCCTGTTGATGCATTTCAAGATGGCAATAAAACTCTAGCAAGCATCGCTACCGCAGAAACGTCAATCCGCTCAGGGGGTCGACATCGCATTCGATTCGCCAACGTTGACGACACGCTGACACTTTGGGTGGATGGCAAGAACGTACAATGGACACCAAGCGGCAATTTGATGACTGCGGAATACCTGCCAATCGCGATGCGCACACCCAAAACGAAGCCAAATAATCCACTCGATGCGGCTCCGATCGCGATCGGTATTGACGGAGGGGGAGCCGAAGTTTTTCGTATCCAAGCTTTCCGCGACATCTATTACATTGCAAGCATATCGAGAGATCTGTTTGATTACGCAGAAGTAATCAGGGCGCTGCGAAACTCCACAACGCCGAACAACAATGAGCGGTATGCACGCGAAATCCATAATATGTCCTTGGACGAGTTGAGCCGAAAGATGTCTCAGGCAGGTCTCAATCGAAACGCTCTGCTTACGAACGCCACGCTATGGGCCAACAGCGAGATGGGGCAGGGTCGTCAGACGGTGGAATTTGCGATGCAAAAGGATTGGTACTTCCCGATGGGAGACAACTCAAGTGCAAGTTCCGATGCAAGATCTTGGGGCCACGCGCCTGAAAAATTATTTATTGGACGAGCTGTTATGGTGTTCTGGCCACACTATTGGAATGCGCCCGTGCCATTCATGCCAAACGTACAACGAATGTCACTCATTCGATAGTTGGAATCTCGCCTGCTTTTTGAAAGAAGAAGAACATGGACGTTCTGAATGTTGTTGGACTTGAAAAGACCTATGGCAGACGCAAAGTCGTCAATGGCGTCAGCATGCGTGTTGGCGAAGCGGAAATCGTAGGCTTGTTGGGACCGAATGGGGCTGGCAAATCCACCAGCTTTCGAATGACCTGCGGTCTGGTTATTCCAGATCGGGGGCAAGTTTTCCTCGGCGGTGAGGAAGTCACTCATTGGCCAATGTTTCGACGAGCGCGTGACTGCGGAATGGGCTACTTGGCCCAAGAGTCAAGTGTTTTTCGTAAGCTAACCGTCGAGCAGAACATTTCGGCCATGCTGGAGTTGCTTGGCGTTTCGAGAACGGAGCGTCGACGAAGAACAGACGAATTATTGACGCAGTTCAAGATCACGCATATTCGACGTTCAAAAGCTTCGAAGCTGTCCGGTGGCGAGCGACGCAGGCTTGAGATCGCAAGATGTTTGGTGTCGAACCCTCGCATCATCATGCTTGACGAACCGTTCGCGGGGATCGATCCAGTTACGGTGCAAAGCATCCAGCAAACCATTTTCGATTTGAGAGAAACTGGCATTTCGATTTTGATCACGGACCACGCCGCGTTAGAGATACTCGCGGCCGTGGATCGATGTTATGTCATCAGCAAGGGGATTGTGCTTTGCGAAGGCACACCCGACGAAGTCAAGCAACATCCGGAAGTTCGCAAACAGTACTTAGGGAACATCCAAGGCGAAGCGCTGCAATATAATTGATCATCGCCTTAGGGGGTAACGCTCCCCTGGGGGAAACCCGTCCTTCAGCAATCGACCACGTTGACTGCCAGACCGCCCAAGGATGTCTCTTTGTATTTGACTTGCATGTCGACGCCCGTTTGCCGCATCGTTTCAATGACTTTATCAAGCGACACAAAGTGCTTGCCGTCTCCGTAGAGAACTGCAAGCCGGGCGGCGTTAATCGCTTTGGTTGCTCCCATCGTATTGCGTTCGATGCAGGGGACTTGAACAAGTCCACCGATCGGGTCGCAAGTTAACCCAAGATTATGCTCCATGCCAATCTCGGCAGCATTTTCAATCTGTTCGACCGTTCCGCCCATGCAAGCAGCCAAGCCTGCTGCTGCCATGCTGCACGCAACCCCCACTTCTCCTTGGCAACCCATCTCGGCCGCCGACAACGATGCATTTCGTTTATAGAGTAAACCAATGGCGCCAGCCGTCTTCAAAAAGCGGTAGACACCAGCCTGATCCGCTCCAGGGAAAAAATAGACGTAATATGCAAGGACCGCAGGGATGATACCCGCAGCTCCGTTTGTAGGGGCCGTTACGACTCGCCCACCTGCCGCGTTTTCTTCGTTGACTGCCAACGCAAAAAGGCTGACCCAATCCAGTTGCTGCAACGGATCAACATACGTTCCACGGGTTGCGGATGCGAGCAATTGCGTGGTGGGGCGGGCTTGTTCCAGATTCGCACGTTGCGGGGATCCAAGTCCCTCGTCGTTGGCAGCGAGCGTCCGAAATATCTTCGGAGCGCGACGCGGGACATGCAATGCGCCAGGCAAGATTCCCGATGCTTTGCAACCCTTTTCAATGCAATCACTCATAACATCCCAAAGCAGATTCAGTCGTGCTTCGATCTCCTCCGATGTTCGTTTCGACAATTCATTGATCTGGATCAACGCATCGATCGCCAATCCCTCTCTTCTGCAAAGTTCAATCAATTCTTTTGCGCTTTTGAACGGATAGGGAACCGTGTCTAGTTCCAACCGCTCGGCGTGGTTTGGCTGCTTTTGAAATTGGTCGCGAAACTCCTGCCTGGAATAGACAAAGCCCCCTCCCGTTGAGAAGTACTGATCTTCGAATATGCACTCACCAGCCGATGAAAAGGCTTGAAACTGAATCGCATTGGGATGTTGAGGAAGTGTTTCTTTGTACAACCAACGCAAGTCGTTTCGCTCGTTGAACGCGACGTAGGTTTGGTCGGCAAGCTTCAACTGATTTGTTTCTCGAACGTTTCGAACTGTCGCTTGAATAGCTTCCGGGTCCGTTCGGTCAGGTAAACATCCCGAGAGCCCTGCGATGATGGCGACATCGGTGGCATGTCCCGCTCCCGTCAGTGCCAACGATCCGTAAAGCTGGATTTGGACACGCGCGATTGGCGGGCTATTGCGTTCACGTGAAACCTGATCCACACAATCGTTTGCAAAACGATAAGCGGCGATCATCGGGCCCACTGTATGTGAACTCGATGGTCCGACACCAACCTTGAAAAGATCGAAAATGCTGTACATGAACTAGCCTTGGTTATCTCTAGCTTATCGCAACGCGCGCACCTAGATTCGTACTTTTCTTTGCTAAATCCAAAATATGCAATGCTAGGCAAGTGTCTTCGAGATCGTTCGATTTGCGAACGAGGGATGTGATCGAACGGTGGAATTGGCCGAGCATTTGTTGGCCCACCGAGAGTTCCGTGTCGAGCGTTTCTTGGTGTCGTCCGGCTTCGTCAAACCACACCAAGGTCGTTGGTAGGTCAATGAATGCAACCCCTTTCTCACAGCAAACTTGGATCGCTGCGGGTGGTCGAAACGCGATCGCTTCGTGCCAAACTTCAGGTATGTAGGCACCGCAGCTAATTTGTGCGAGGATCGCTTTCGAGTCGTTTTCAGGAGAACCAAAGCCCAAGCTCAAGATTTGGTAGTCTGAGTAGCTTGGCAACTGACTGCTGGTATGCTTGATCGCTTGAATCCAACTGGGTGAATCGGCCACGATATAGTTGCACCAGTCGATCAACTCCAAAAGTTCGCGTTGAGACCGAGAATCCAGCGATCGTGCCTTGGGTGAGTCTTTGCTTTCACAGGCGAGTCGTCGATGGCAAAACAGTAGCCTCGGTCTGCCGAGCCGAGTTGCAATCAATTCTTTCAAACGAAGCGTGGCGGGAGCAAACCGACGGGGAAATTCGGTCATGAATGCGATCCCAGAGGACTGGATTTGATTTCGAACTTGGATCGCGGTGTTGGGATCGAAATTCAGTTCGGCACCACAAAAGACAGCTTTGCCGTACTCGCAAGCGGCAAAAAGCGGCATCATCTGATACCAGTCATCCTCTAGGACTAGGACGGCATCAAGGGACGAACTCTCCAAAACGGCTCGAAAACTATCGAAACGTTCGGCATCCAATTCGCGCGCAACGGCGCCCGCTAGCATTGAAACGCTGTTGTAGATCCCAACGACTTGAAATCGATCTCGCATCGAGCGAAGTGCAGGTAGATAACGTGACTGCCAATCGCGACCTTGCCCGATAACTCCGATTCGTAGCTTCATAAGGGGCACCGATGCGAAAAGCTACTGTCTTTCAGTCTATCGCTTACGTCGCTTGCTCTTCGCGCCACCTTGGCGAACTTTGTAACGAGGGTTGCTCTTGCAAATCACGTAAATGCGACCCCGGCGGCGGACCACCTGACAGTCGGGATGACGATATTTAAGCGCCCCAATGGACGAAACTACTTTCATTTTCACAAACTCCAACGAACAATGCGGATGAACCCCAAAACGGACCGTTGCCAACCGAATGGCCGGTTTCGATCTGTTCGGACTGACTTCCGACTGCACGAACAGCGGAGTTGCCTAGCATGATCTTCAACGCGTTTTCGACTATCTTGTATGTCTCGGGAATCGCGTAGTATATCGATGGCCGCCCACGTGGCAACGCCAAATACACTGGAATAGTGTATCCAACACGGTCCCACGAGGAAAACAACGACACGAGCCGACACCATGCAAATTGCGTATTTTGACTGTTTTAGCGGAATCAGCGGCGATATGACCTTGGCCGCTCTCATCGATGCGGGAGCGGACCTGCCCGCCATCCAAGCAACGATCGCATCCATGGGGCTGGGTGACGTAAGGCTTTCCGTTTCAAACACCAGTCGGCGAGGGTTTCGCGGAAAATTGCTTTGCATCGACCAGCCTCGCGAGCATGCACATCGCTACCTGAGAGACGTCCATCTCTTGATAAATCGTGCAAAAATGCCTTCTCAAGCCAAAGATTTGGCCATGCGTTTCTTTGAAAGAATTGCCCGGGCCGAAGCGAAAGTGCACGGGACAACCATGGATCGAGTTCAATTTCATGAGGTCGGTGCAATCGATTCAATCGTCGACATGGTGGGGGTGGCGGTGGCTTGGGATATGCTCGAAATCGAAAAGGCATACGCTTCCCCAGTGCCGACTGGAGCTGGCCAAATTCGGATCGCGCATGGCACCGTGAGCGTCCCTGCACCCGCGACAGCGGAACTGTTAGTCGGAGTTCCGATTGCACCTTCTCAGATTCCAATCGAGATGACCACTCCCACAGGTGCAGCTATTCTCACCGAACTCACGGCAGAGTTTGGCCCAATGCCAGCCATGCAAGTAGGGAGGATTGGTTATGGTGCTGGCAACAAAGACATGCCCGACCGGCCCAATCTCTTGCGAATTCTCGTTGGCAGCGCTTTGAAAACGAAACCCCATCAATCAGACTCCGTTCTCGTGATCGAATGCAATCTGGACGATGTGTCGGGGGAGCAAATCGGATTTGCAATCGAACGGCTTTGGAAAGTTGGTGCGTTGGATGTTTTCACAATGCCAATCCAGATGAAGAAAAATCGACCCGGCACGTTGCTAACTGTTTTGGCTAGGCCTGAAGATCGACAAGCCATGGAATCGATTTTGTTTCAACAAACTGGAACTCTTGGCTTACGATATCGAAGGCAAGCTCGCACCATTTTGCCGCGAGCCATCGTCGACGTGTCAAGTCCCTGGGGAATTGTTGCTGGTAAGGTCTCAAAGTTGCCAAGCGGTGAGATTGATTTCTCACCCGAGTATGACGATTGTAGTCGCATCGCGATCAAGCATGGGTTGCGTTTGAACGACGTCGTAGTCGAGATTCGCGAGTGTTATTACAGTGCGGAGAACGCGAGAGAATTGCAACATGCAGAGGAGAACGCTCGCAAAGAGAGTGCGGACCTTGAGCCGGATCCCAACCGGATTGAAAACGTCAACGCAGTCTTCCGGGAGGCTGCTTTCGAAAATGAGGTTTGTACGGATGGTTCGATCAAAGGATTTGGTGAACCGCCAGTCGGCGAGCCGATGGTACCTTCCGTTGAGCTTTCCATCGAATTTCAAACCGAAGCCGAGCATACGCAAGAACGGAATGAATACTATCGTTGGGATAGTTCTCCTTGGTCCGCTGCCCCGATTGAACCTCTGCCGCCATCGCGAGCTCCAAGGGAGTTTCCAATGCGTGGCGAACGGGATTCCTGAGGGAGCATCTATCCAGGTAGAATTCTCGGCTATAATTGAGGATGCTCAGCAGCTTGGCGGTCGTTTCGTCATTCTCGAGTGCGTTCGTGATCCAAGCCGCTCTCTCGTCCTCGGAGCTCTTCATGACATCTTCTGCGAACCAACCAAGACTCTCGTCCCTTATCGTAGGTCCAATGAAAACTCATTTTCGTACTTGGAAGAATGTTTTTCTCATAGCGATTGCAATTAGCTTCCTATTCGCTGGATCGATTCATGCTGAGGAACCGGTGAAAAAGTTTCTTGCGCGCCTCCGCGACGAAGGACTTTCCGAGACGGGCATAAAGTACCTTGATCTCTGTGCCGCCAGGGATCGATTGCCCGCAAGCATGAAGGGGGACTTGCCTCTCGAGCGCAACATTTTATTGCAAGACTCTATCAAGAATGCGAAAACACCGCAGCAACGCGACGAACGCATCGCTGCGATCGAACAAGGATACAAGCAATTCCTGGACGCTTCGCCAACGCACCCAAGGCGTAGTGAAGCTCAAACAAAGCTTGGCGATCTACTGCTTGAACGAGCGCAGACCTTTTTGTCCGACAGCAAGAAGGACGAGAACAAAGAATCCGCCACAACGCTTCGGTCTAAAGCTCGCGATGTCTACACCGAAGCGATGGGGCTTTACGCCAAAATTATCGAAGAGTTAAAGCCAATTCTTGAATCCATGAAGGGGGACAAGATCAAAGCCAGCGATACGGAGGGAAAAGAGCGAAGAGAGCAGTATCAAAAAGATTACCGAGGGGCTCAAATCTTAAACGCAAAAATGATGGAGTTCATGAGCCAAACCTACGATCCCCAGTCCGCTGATTGGCGAAAGTGGCTTGAGAATTCGGAAGCCGCGCTTTCTCAAATCATCGAAAAAACGACCGGCCCAACCGAAGCCGGACGTCGAATGTTGAGTTTGCTGTATCGCGGTGAAGTTCAGCGACAACTTGGGAAAATCGATGATGCACGCGAAAGCTTTACTCGCGTCTCTGAGAATGAAGGACCCGGCATATTTCGCACGTGGAAAGTGCAGGCCATCGCAGCCATAGTACGATTGGATTCGACCGAAAAGTCTGCCAAATTCGAAGCGGCAATCGACCGCGGCGAAACAACGCTCAAGCAAGCCACCGCCAATGATCGCAATGAACCGGAATGGATTGATTTGCAGCTTGCTGTTGCCGAAGCTCGCATGGCATTTTCGCAAACACTCGAAGAGAAAAAAGACGAAAACAAGTTTCGAAACAATCGAAAAGCCGCTCGCGAAATGCTGCAAGCCATTGTGAAAAAACAAGGAGCACGAGACGCCGCAATCGTTGAAACCGTTCGCAAGGCCAAGAAATTGTTGAGCGAACTCGGAATAGAAATCGCCGAGAAAATAGACACTAAGCTTCCGGAAACACGTACGTTTGCCGAAGCGTTCAAAGCCGGGCGTGAACGGTTGGATCGAGCCGAATCGACGGACGCGACCTTGCCCATTCTTGAACAACAACTCGTCAAGGCAGATGCCGAGACCAAACAAAGCGTCGGTGATCAAGTCAAAAAGATCAAGGAGGATTCGCTGCGTGATCGGATGCAAGCCATTGAACTCTACGAACGCGCCTTGCGATTATTTCGGGAAAAAGACGATCGCAGTGAGTTGCTCGAAGCCAAATACCTGCTGTCCTATATGTTTTTACGAACAGACCAGTATTGGGAATCCGTCGCGATCGCTCAGGAGTTGGTTGTACCCGCAAGTGGAGCAGACAAAGCCGAAAATGCAGGTGGGTTTGCTTTGCTTGGGCTAAACAAACTAATCGTCGAAGCTCCGTCAGAACGGCAGATGGCTTTGGTTCCCCCCCTTGAAAAGTTAGCCGGAAAGCTCTTTGAAATATCGCCGGACTCCGACAACGCTCAAGGTGCTGTGGAACTACTCGTGAAGCTGGCACTGATTAATAAACGATTTGATGCGGCCGAAAACTATATCGCTACGTGGCAAAGCAAAGGTGGCTCGAGCGTAAGCATTCTTGGGAAGATTCTTTGGAGCGAGTATCGCACTAACTCGGCAAAACATCGCTCCGAAAAAACTGAGGAAACGGCAAGTGATGCGAGCTTGAAGCAACGGGCCGAAAAACTATTAGCTTCATCCTGGGAAAACTTAGTTCCAGCCAAAACCGACAAGAACGTGATCGCAGGTGTGAATACACTCGCAAGCATCTATCTTTCGACCGACCGAATCGACGAAGCCCTGTCCGTACTCAATGATCCACAAAAAGGTGCGATCCTTCTGATCGAAACCAAGTCGGATTTAGAGCCATCACTCAAACTCGAAGCGTACCGGCTCAAACTGCAAGCCATGGTTCAAGCGGCTGGTCAAGGCAAGGGGCCGCTTTCAAGCGACGAAGTCACGCGTGTTGTTCAAAAGATGAAGGATCTATCGGCAGCCGATGACTCCTTGCTAACCAATTCGCTCCGCAATCTGGCTGTCGAAATCAAATCCAAATTGGAAGCGACAAAAAACATGGATGATCAAGCCAAACTGGGAGTCGCCTTTGGTGTCCTCATCCAACAACTGATTTCCTTCAGTTCGGATGTCGGCACACTTGATTCTGCCGGAACCTCCATCCTAAATCTCGCATCCGGTATGGTGAAAGTGCCAGCGTTGGCGCCCAATGGAAAGCAATTGATGTTGATCGCAGAAGAAGCCTTTAGCAAAATCGCTAACAAGCCGGAAGCGGATTTAGTTGCTGCCGGTCGCAAGCCCGAAGAATTTCAGTTTCGCTTGGCTCAGTCAAAAAGCGGTGCAGGTAAACACGAGGAAGCCCACAAACTATTCGTGAAAGCATTGACCAAATCCGAAACGGTTTTGCAGATTCAAGTTGAGGCAGCCCGAAACCTTCAAGAATGGTCCGCAGGAAAGGATCCAGAATTGCTGAAGATGGCGCTGCTCGGCACAGAGCCAAATGACAAGAAGGCCAAGATGGTCTGGGGCTGGGGAAAGATAAGCGAGAAAACTCTGGCCCGCATCAATGATTTCAAAGACACTTTTTTTGAAGCGCGTCTCAATATTGCTAAGTGCCGACGCATGATCGCTCTAACGGAAAGCGGAGATCCAAGAAAGAAAGCCCTAGAACGTGCTGTCGCAGATATACGGCAAACTATGCTAAACTTTCCTGAACTGGGCGGCCCAGACCATGAACCCAAATTTTCAAAGCTGTTGCTGGAACTGCAACTGGACTTGGGCAAACCAACCATTGGTCTAAACGAATTCAAACAGACCAGTCCACCCAAGCCCGACAGTACCAATAAATGACATTGTTTTGCTGCTGTGCTTGTTACCGATGTCGCAAGGCTACGAATCACTACCAAATCTCCTTCCTCGCAAAAAAAATGAAACTCTCGACTCCCATCCCTAAAGCCACCGCGCTCGCTTGCCTCGCTCTCGCAACGGCGTTTGGCTCGCCCAGTGCCTTCGCTCAAGACGATCGGGTGTTCCCGCTCAAAGGGGGCGCTGCGGTAAAAGGAAAGATTGTTGAACGCACTCGCGATAAAGTTGTCATCGAAGTTCGCGGAGCCAATCAGAATTTCCCATCCAACGAAATTGCACGCGTTGTGTTCGATGGGGAGCCTCAGCAATTGACGCGAGCAAAAGACCTCATCGGGGCAGGAAATTTGGATCAGGCAATTGATGAGTTCAAGAAAATTGACGTGCCATCGATCAAGAGCGACGAAATCAAAAAAGACTATGAGTTCTTTCGAGGCTATTTGGCCGCGGCAAATGCGCTGCGAGGGAAAGGGGATGCCGCCGGTGCCAAGACGCTGCTCCTCAATTGGGCAAAAGAAAACTCGACCTCGCATCTGTTTTATTCCGCCTCGGAAAAGCTCGGGGAGCTGGCGATGGCGACTGGCACTCCGAATGAAGCCGCAAAGTACTTTGGCGCGCTCGCAGGGTCCCCTTTCCCCGACCTTAAAGTAAAAGGTGGATACCTGTCAGGCAAGGCATTCCTGGCGCTCAACCAAACAGCCGAGGCCAAGGCCAAGTTTGCTGCCGTAACGCAAGCCCAAGTATCCGACCCGGCATCCCTGAAGCTAAAGAAGTTAGCAAATGTTGCATCCGTAAGTTGCGATGCAGCAGAAGGGAAAGCAGATCAAGCGTTGCAAGCACTCGAAAAAATCGTGGATGAGAGCGATTCCGCCGACGCCGAATTATTTTCTGCTTTGTACAACACGATGGGCAATATCCTCCAAACGGCAGGCAAGCACGAAGAGGCCATTTTGGCTTTTCTGAAGACAGATCTGTTGTATGCAAGCGAAGTCGACGCTCATGCTGAGGCATTGTATTGGTTGTCGCAGCTTTGGCCCAAGGTGGGAGAGAATCAACGTGCAACCGAAGCGAAATCGAAATTGTCCAAACTCTATCCCACTTCACAATGGTTGACGAAGTGAGCGAAACCAAATAAATGAACCACGAAAGGCACGAAAAGCACGAAAGAAATAGACTTGAAAAAATCCACGGATGGAAAAGTAGCATATGGAAAAGTAGCATACGGAAACGTCATACCAGACGACAGCAAGGGAGGCTCGAGTTCCTGCAGCTTTCATGACTGTTCCTTTCGTTCTCTAGTCTTTTCGTGTCTTTCGTGTCTTTCGTGGTTATGAAAAAAGCTCTATGAGCGAAACAATCCTTTTCAAAGAAGAAAGCTACGCGATCCAAGGCGCAATCTTCGAAGTCTATCGAGAAATGGGCTGCGGCTTTCTGGAATCAGTTTACCAGGAGTGTCTGGAGTTAGAGTTGCACAGCCGAGACATTCCCTTTGTCGCTCAACAAGAATTACTGCTTCACTACAAATCCAAACCGCTGAAAACCAAGTTTATCCCAGATTTTGTTTGCTACGGGCAAATAGTCGTTGAATTGAAAGCCGTCAAAGACATTGCTCCCGAGCACAAAGCACAAGTAATCAACTACAAGAAAACAACCCCCATGAAACTTGGCTTATTAGTCAACTTTGGCGCATACCCAAAAGCAACCATCATCCGACTGGCACTTTAAGTTTCTGGAACCACGAAAAGCACGAAAACCACGAAAGAAATACACACGAGAAAAAAGTCCACGAGTGCAAGAATTGCGAACTGAAACGTCATACCAGACGACTGCAGGGAGAAAACTGCGGGGAGAAAACCGACTTGCTGCTGCATTCATGAGTCTACCTGTCGTTCCCTTTTGTTTTCGTGTTTTTCGTGGTTCAAAACGAATTATTTCAAGTGCGCCTTCAATGCGGTTTCCAGCGGACTGAATTCGGGACCGCTAAACCCAAGATGCCAGTGTTTTCGCCAGCCCTCGGCATAGTTGCAATCCATGCCTGCCAAACGACTGGCTTGCTGGCCCAATTCGATCATGGCCTGTAAATAGGAATTCATCTTCTGTGTCGATTGAAGCCACGCTTGCTGCGATCGATGACACTCCAGCATCGCGAGCTTTCGATTCATTACCGAATCGATGTTGAACGCGAACTGCGGATAAACTAGTTCGCCCATCGGCGTGCGATTGCCATGCGGCTGAGCATGGTATACGGCAACCTCTCCATCGAAACTACTGCAGGGTGGATCGGAAATGAAATTCGGAATTCCTTTTGAAAATGCCGCCGTTACGGCAAGCCGACATGTCTCCGTATGATCCTCCATGTAGTCAACGGGCGCATGCGTCAAAACAATTGAGGGCTTGGCCAATCGGACAATCGCTGCGACCTTGGCTAAGTTCTCCGAGTTGTAAAAGACATCGAGATCATCGCAAATGGGAGGGTAAAACGAAGCTTCGAGAATCTTCGCCGCAAGTTGCGATTCCTTGAGTCGAACTGCTGCCGTTTCCAGACGATTCGTAGTTGCCGAACCTCCGCAGCCGTTGGCTATGTTGCAATAGTGAATCTGCCATCCTAGGTCCTTCAGGAGCAGCAACGTGCCGGCTGCCACGAATTCGATGTCATCGGGATGTGCGAACAAGGCCAGAACGGATGGTTGCGGTAGTTGCGATTGCATGGGAAATCTAACTGCTATTTGGTAAGGACACCCATTCGGATATGGGTCGGATGCTTTGACGATCGAAGGATTCTGTGGGTTGCTTTCTGAAAATCCTCGGGCTTAGCGAGATAAATGTTGGGAACAAAGGTTTGAGGGTTGCGATCGATGAGCGGAAACCATGTGCTTTGCACTTGGATCATGATGCGATGCCCTTTCTTGAATCGGTGTAAGATGTCCAACAACTCAATGTGTACCTTGGCCGGTACGCCCGGTTCAAAAGCGGCGGGAAGCTCGAACGAATTGCGAAATCGCCCTCGAATCACTTCGCTTCGAACCATCATCTGGTAGTTCGGAAGCGTGGCGGGATTTGTACCGTCCGGTTGAACATCGATCAACTTCACGACGAAATCCGCATCCGTACCGGTTGTGGAAACCCAAAGGTCGACGTCGAGTGGCCCCGCGAAAACCATATCCGATTCGAGGGGCTCTGTTTGATAGACCATTACGTCTCCCCGCCTGGCTGCGAACCGTTGATCCTCAACCATGTATTCCACCGTCATACGATTGGTAATCGCTTCGGTGTACGGAACGGGTTTTGCTGGATCGCTCACGAATTCGTCAAAGGAAAGGTCATCGATCCCATTGGGAGCCTCTGTGGAAAGAGTTCCGCGTTCTCTGGCAAAGTACTGTTTGACAGATACTTCGTTGGGTGGCCAATGATCAAAGGTTCGCCAGGTGTTGGAGCCGGTTTCGAATACGGTTGCTTCTGCCGGAGCGGAATGCTCAGCGTCCTTTAAATACTTCTCAAAGAATGGAAACTCAATTTCGGCCCGATAGAAGGCGCCCGTTTTTGAGCCAAACGGAACGGCACCCAACTTGTCACCATCCCCCGAAGCCCATCCCCCGTGAATCCAAGGACCGACGACGAGCACGTTGTTGATACTTGGATTCTGACGTTCAATCGTTTGGTACGTTTTAAACGAACCGTAAAGATCTTCGGCATCATACCAACCCGTTACGACCATGACGGCTGGTGCAACATTCTTCAAGTGAGGCAGGATCTCGCGTTTCTTCCAAAACTCATCCCGATTGGGATGCGCCATCATCTCGCTCCAAAACGGAACTTTGCCCTTGAGATGGCGACGATTGATTTCCTCGATGGTCATCGCGTCGAGAAATAAATTGTATCCGTCGTTGGAGGGTAACACCTCCGGGGTGGGCCGTTCGGTTGTTGGTCCCGTTCGTTCCTGAGCATTGTTGTTGAGCCAACGGTATGCATGCGCAAGAAAAAAGGCGCCGTTATGAAGGAAGTCGTCAAAGTACCAATCTCCGACCGGTGCTTGCGGGGAAACGGCCCGCAACGCGGGGTGTGCATCGATCATCCCGGCTGAACAGTAGAAACCTGGGTACGAGATCCCAAACATACCGACCCGGCCATTGTGATTGGGACTATTCTTGATCAACCATGCAATGGTGTCATAGGTATCCGAACTTTCATCGACATCGGTAGGCGATTTTTTGTTTGCAATATGCGGCGTGACTTGTTGAAACGTTCCTTCGGACATGAATCTTCCGCGAACATCTTGATTGACGAAGATATATCCTGCTTTCATAAAGTGCTCGCTTGGACCGAGCGATGCGGGATAGGAATCAGCTCCATAGGGTGCGCATGCGTAAGGCGTCCGCTTCATCAGGATGGGATACGTACGAGTGGTATCGCGAGGACTGAATACCGTGGTGTGAAGCTTAGTCCCATCCCGCATTGGGATCATGGTTTCCGTTTTTTGATATCGCAAACGGATCGTGCTTTCCGGGCTAACAGACTCTTGAGCACACACTTGCAGAGTTGGATTTTCCAATACCAGGAACCCAAGAACAATCTGTGCAAAGCGAGCGCAAAGCCGTGAGTTTATCCATCGCAATAAAAAGCTTTTCATAGCATTCCTGGTTGAGTATCAAAATGGTTATCTAGGGCCTTACACGATTGTACTGCAATGGAAATCGAAAATGGATGTGGGTAAAGATGAAGCTTTCGCGCTGCCCGTGCCAGATGCCCTTGCCAGATGCCCTTGCCAGATGCCCTTGCCAGATGCCCGTGCCAGATGCCCGTGCCAGATGCCAGATGCCAGATGCCTAAATTTTTATCTCATGGGGTGGGTTAAATCGCCGGGAAGAGGCTCCATTTGCGTGTTGCCGTTGGCAACGATACTAGCCAACCATTTTTCCCGTTGTTCGGTCATCATTCCAACGATCGCGACTGCGCGCTGCGATACTTCGTTTTGTTGCCATCGATCGTCCGGCATTGCAAACAATTCAACGCGATCACCACCGTTTTCCGCGTCTGACCACCTGCAACTCCATGCAGCTACCGCCATATGGATCTGATTTTCAAAACAAGAACAGGCAAGCTGTTTTCCCAAAGGCCATTGATCGGCTGGCAGGGCATCTGTTTTCGTCACCAAGTCGATGCCGCTGCCGATCGAATCACTGAGCGAATCACTGAGCGAGTCTTCCGCACTGAGCCAAGAGGAAACGGTTTTCCGTAGCGAATTCGGCTGGACCATAAATGGAACTCGTACACCTAACTCCAGACGATTCGCAGGTTTCACAATCAGAGGCAAATGGAGAGATTCGGCGTGCAGAGTTTCGGCGTGCAGCGATTGAGGGCTGTAGCCAACCCATCCATGTTCGCCCATCGGATAACCGCTTACTCCAGCCAACACTTGCAGGCACTCCTCTGCGATGCCGAGTTGCTCAAGTATTTCCTCTATCATTCCCCAAGCATCATCCATCGCGATCGCTTGACCGCCTGCCGCGCATGCCATGCCGAACACCAAGTCAGGATCTGTGTCTGGCGCGAGTTTGAGTTGAGCCCGGGTTGTGTCAACCGGTGGATCAGGATCGCCTTCGTCGCACATGATGCTCCGGTATTCGTAGGGAGCATCCCATCGGCCATTCAATCCTTGAGAATGGATCCACAGAATGGGATATTCTTCGAGCACGGACGCCCAACGACCTAGCGCCGCTTCGAATAAGCGAGCGATTTGGGTGGATGTTTCTTGGTTTGATGGATCGTCCGATGATTCGTCACCACTTTCGCGATGTTCATCCCAAGCTTCATCGCCTCCCCACCGGTCATCGTCATCTGCACTGTCGGCATCATCGGTCCTGGGGTCATCCGTCTGCGATTCTACCAGCAGCATATCGCCAAAGAAGTCGCATGACATCTGTTCAATGACGTTCAAGGAGTCGGTAACGAGAAGCGCACGAGCGAACAACGTTGACATGGCTTCGGATGTTTCGGGTGCGTACCTGCTGGACCGGTTTGCGAAATGCTCGCCGAGCAACATCGATTCGAGGACATCGATGGGGCGAAGCGTATCGGCCCAGAATTGATCGAAAACAATAGCGTGAGCAGCAAAATGGTCCCAATTCTTCGTTGGGCCAATGGAGCCGCCGTAGCAGCCCACTAAATTCGTACCCAACCCCTCGATGGTAACGATGACCACCTTATTCATCGGATTCCATTTGCAAAAGTGCTGGTTCAATCATGACCGCATCATCGGACTCGGGATTAATGAGCAACCCGAATTCTTTGGCAAGTGGAGTCAGCAGATCTTCGCCCGACACTTCGAAGAGATCGACCTCTTCGCCCTCGATTTGATCCGCAATGGAGTCGACGAATTCCTCTGCATGCTCCGAGCTCATGAACGCCACCAATGCAGGAAACTCCTCGGTCTCCAAAATCATGGCTGACAAGGAATCTTCGTCGTTGCTAAGTGAAACGAGCGTAAACTGTTCCCCTCGGATCCATGTCATAATCGCTTCTTTGTCTTCCGCTTCGATAGCTTCAACTAAAGAATCTAACCGCGATTCCATCTCATCATCTGACTGCATTTTTCTCTTTCCTGTGTGAAATTCGATTCGAATCGAGCTAAGTGTGACGAAAGATTCCACAAAGGACCATGGGGCAAAACCGAAAAATCAATTCTTCTCGCAAATCCGCGTCAAAAGCCGAGCCAATATGCGCCCACGACCATCCATAGAGGAATCGTACCAATTCCCAATAGCGAAGTGCCCACCACAACCGTCCAAGCGGTCTCGAGGCTCTGGTTGTAAAGCCGCGTCATCACGATAGGGAATGTGGCGGCTGGCATCGCGGCTTGCAACAGCAGAACTTCTTGCAATTCTCTCGACAACCCCCCGAATTTGGCGACCGTCAAAAAGGTGATCGGCAACAGAACAATTCGGACTGCGAATGCCAAAAGGAACGGCCCCCATGCCTCGGACCATTTTATTTTGCCTGCATAATCAAAGATGATTGCACCGCTCAAAACGAGCCCCATTGGGATCGAGCATCGCCCCAACTGATTACTCATGTGCAGCAACGGCTGGGGAAGATAGGGCAGTAAGCCGAGCTGCCGAATCGTCAACGCGGTGGCAACCGACACTAATGGCGGGCTAAAAAGGATGCGACGCCAGGATTTCTTGAGACCAAGTCCTGAAATGATAAACAGTCCAACGCTCCAGAGCGCCGTATCGACTCCCACATTGTGAACAAGCAATGTGACGATGCAGCCAGGATAGAACGCTTCTGCCAGTGGGATCGGAATGTACCCGTAGTTGGCCAGCCCCGTGCACAATATGAAGGTTCTGCGATCCGATTCTCGATGCAAGCCAAACCATCGTCCGACAAGATAGACCACCAATGCAGCAATCGCAAACCCAATGACCGTCAGGCCTAAACCGAACAATGCAGGGGTCCAGGCCCCAAGACTTGTGGAAAGCTTGGGATCAGTCAAGATGCGATGAAAGAAGAAGGAAGGCAACAAGACGTTGGTCGTGAAGCCCGCCATCGAACGGTCGACTTCGCTGGTGAACCATTTGAGATAACGGGCCAGCCCGCCCATGGCCATTACCAAAAAGACTCCGGATACCGTGGTTGCGATGCTTAGGAATGTGCCTTGACCTGCCGAACCCATCTCCATGTACATCTACCGTTTCATAAACGGTAAGCTGGGCATCATGGCGGACAGCGAGTTGCGTTCGTCGTGACTGACCACGACGTGATCTCCTGGGCGTAGCGAGTAGTTTTGACCTTCCATCACACGTTTTCCTGTTGCGTCAAAATCCACCTCCATCCGAATGGGTGGTTTATTGCGTCCGTCAGGTCGGAGTACGGTTGCTTGAAGTCTGCCAATTTTCTTTTCAAGCTTTGCATCGCGAATCAGGTCCGCGACAAAGAGCGACTTGCCTGGATCCATCGGAATTTTCTCAAAGTGTCGTTTTCCGTTGATGACTTCCAGCACAATCGCCGGTCGCCCATCTTCGGTGGTCAAAGACTTGTGCGCGCCATATTCCCCGAAGGTGTAGCCAGCTTGCTTCAGTCCAGTCATATCGAGTTTGTCCAGTGGGCCTTTTGTCTTGCCTAGCAATGTCGAGCAACCGCTGGACATTCCAAAGAGCAAGCATGCGCAAAGCATCATGGTTGCCGAAGCCCGTTTGTTTTGCTCAAATTGCCCGTCTTGCACGGCTTGCCCGGCGGAACTGCTAGCGTTTTCAAAAAATCTGCTCATCATCAACAATCCGAAAACAAACGACTCGAAATAAGTAGGCCACACGGCTTCCCATTAGGTCTTCGGCTGTCCTCGTGATTTAACTTAAACGAAAAGTCCATTTTACCGGAAAAGTCAACGCAGTTTACTATTATGACATACTCCTTGACCAAATTGACCTCGTTGAAATCAGTTGATGATTTTCGTAAGCACACTGAGTCCATAGGCATTGAGCTTCCGATTGACGATGATTTGACGGTAGGCAGCGGCTCCCCGCTGTTGACGCCGATTCGCTGGAATTCAATGATCGCAGGAAATCGCATTGCGATACAGCCCATGGAAGGTTGGGACGGAACCAATACAGGCGGAACGACGGAAGCCACGATTCGTCGATGGAGTCGTTTTGGCGAAAGCGGAGCAAAGTTGATTTGGGGGGGCGAAGCGATGGCGGTTCGACCGGACGGTCGCGCAAACCCCAATCAATTGATCCTGCTGCCGGAAAATCAAGCGGCCATCGCGAATTTGAGGACCACTCTGATCGCGAGCCACCAAGGGATTTATGAACAGACGGACGACCTACTCATCGGGTTTCAATTGACCCATTCAGGACGGTTTTGTCGCCCCAACGACAAAAAGCGATGGGAGCCACGGGTTGCATACCGACATCCGATCCTCGATGCAAAGTTTTCAGTCAACAGCGATTCCATGGTTTGGACGGACACCGAACTCGACGATCTGATCGGCGATTATGCTGAGGCCGCTGTGCTGGCTCGGTCCATAGGTGCCGATTTTGTGGACATCAAATGCTGTCACGGATATATGCTCCACGAGTTTCTAGGAGCAAAAACGCGACGGGGGCCTTACGGCGGTTCGTTTGAAAATCGTTCGCGTCTACTGCTCTCGATTGTGCAAGCCGTTCAGCAAGCTGTCCCTGGACTCGGAATTGGCGTTCGCCTTAGCGCTTTCGACTCGGTCCCATTCATGCCAAATCCGGTCACGGCTGCCGCTGGAAAACACGGCCAAGGGATGCCGGTCGACTTCCAGCAATACATTCCCTACGTATGGGGATTTGGCATGGACGAGTCGAATCCTCTTGAATCGGATTTGACAGAAGTCTGCTTGCTCATCGAAAAACTGGCCCACAACAATGTCACTTTAATCAATCTTTCGGCGGGAAGTCCCTACTATACGCCACACATACTAAGGCCAGCGGCATATCCCCCATCGGATGGCTATCAACCCCACGAAGACCCGCTCATCTCCGTCGCTCGCCATTTGAGCGTGGCCAAAGAGCTCAAAGCGAAATTTCCAAAAACTCTGATGGTCGGATCTGGATATTCGTATCTTCAAGAATTCTTGCCTAATGTTGCGCACCGACAAATTCGTTGCAATGAAATCGATTTTGTAGGCATGGGACGAATGGTATTGTCGTATCCGAAGCAGTTGATGGATTCAATTTATTTGAGTAAAAGCGAGCGAAAGCTGGTTTGCCGTACGTTTTCGGACTGTACCACGGCCCCCCGAAACGGCTTGGCGTCCGGGTGCTATCCGCTCGACGAATACTACAAACGGAGCCCCGATGCAGCCCGGCTCAAAGAGATCAAGGCAAGTTTATAGACACAGCCGACCAAGGTAGCAGGCACGCTCCGCCGTGCCGTTCGCGTTGATCCGCAAATAGGCGAGCGGCAGCCTGAAAACTACCGATCACAACCCGATACGTAAGTGAGGGACCTGCGAAATGGTCCCTCGCTTACGCTTCGTGTTGGGATACTGCAATCTGCCGCTCGCCTTAAAGCGATCGCCATTTGTCGCTCGTTTTCGCGCGAACCGCTAAGGTTTATCAATTATTCGACGAGTTCAGAAAGAATCTGCCGATTCCGGTGTATTGTTGGGCAGGCTTATTCTGCACAATGACGATAAGTCTTCTGGTTTTTCCGACGAAGATATGCGCTTTTTGCGAACCCGATGAATAGAATGACGCTTGGAGTATCGGCACCCACGACGTTCATTCGAATCCAATGATGAACGTTAGTTTCGCCAATCACTTCTCGTTACTCGTATCTCCAATACTTTATGATTGCACAGAGTTTCAGTGTAATGGCGAATACACGAAGTGATTCGAGTCAGTTGCGTGTTCGCCAGCGTCTAGGAAAATATCGCATTGAACGCCGCTTGGCTCAAGGTGGCTTTGCCTATGTGTACCAAGCCCTAGACACGATCGAAGGGGTGCGCGTTGCGTTAAAGATGCCGCATCAATACAACGTTACCGCAAGTATGTTGGATACGTTTCAACGCGAAGCACGTTTGGTAGCCAAGCTCGATCATCCTAATATTCTCCCCCTCAAGGATGCTAGCTTTATCGATGGTCGATTCGTTATCACTTGCCGGTTGGGTGAACGGACACTGGCAGACCGACTGAAGAATCGCATCGCATTCGACACCGCCCTTCAGCTAATCGAGCAGATGATCGATGGCGTCGCCTATGCGCATCGCAACAAAATTATTCATTGCGACATCAAGCCCGAGAACATGATTCTATTGTCCGACGGTCGGCTTCAGTTGATGGACTTTGGAATCGCCAAAGTAGCCCAGCGAACGATTGTCAAGACTATGATCGCATCCGGTTCAGGCACGGTCGGGTACATGGCACCGGAGCAAGCCATGGGACGCCCGAGCGCTCGCTCGGACGTTTTTTCGCTGGGCCTGATCGCATACAAAATTCTGACTGGGCATTTGCCAGAGTGGCCG
>JAIPFP010000101.1 GCA_021736575.1 Pirellula sp.
TGCCCCTCGCTAACGCTTCGGGTTGTGATAGAGCCTTTGCCTGCGGCAAATCCACTAAATCAGCAGTTTCCGAAGCGGGGCGAGGGGGAGAAAAAGCACTGGGATCACGCAGGCAACATCTTTGAAACCATTCGACTTGATGCTGTGCGGCGGTGGTGTGATTGGGCTATCGATTGCTTACCAATGCGCTCAGCATGGTTGGAAGGTTCTGGTGGTCGATTCCATGGGGATGGGACAGGCGGCTTCGTGGGCTGGCGCAGGCATTCTGCCTGCCGGTGCGACGATTGCTGCCCTAGACCCTTTGGAGCAATTGCGATCGCTATCCCATCTGCTTCATCGCGATTGGGCCAAGCAGCTTCTTCTCGAAACAGGTATCGATAACGAGTACCGTCAGTGTGGCGGTGTCTATCTTGCAAGAACCGCAGCCGAGCGGGCGACGCTCTCTGCAAATCGCATGTGGTGGGACGAACACGGTATCCGATATGAATCTTGGTCCAATGACCAACTCGTCGCTCGCATTGCGTCGATGGAGTCGATGGCCAGATCAACTCCAAATCTACAAAGTTGGTTCTGCCCTGACGATTGCCGTTTGAGAAATCCTAGCCACCTGCAAGCATTGATCCAGGCTTGCGAAAAACGAGGAGTGACGCTCATTGAGCAAGCTCGCATCGATGGATTTGAGACGAGCCAGAATAGAATCCTCTCGGCAAAATCCGGGTCCCAAGAATTCCGAGCAGATCGCTATTGCATCACGTCTGGTGCTTGGGCTTCGCAATTGCTTGGACCCTTGGGAATAGAAACCGGAATTCTGCCGGTGCGAGGTCAGATGGTCCTTTACCAATTGGACAAACCGGCTTTTACGACGGTGATCAATGATGGGCATCGCTACCTTGTCCCGCGCGACGATGGGCACGTGTTAGCAGGCTCATGCGAAGAGGAGGTTGGATTTGACGCCAGAACAACAGACAACATGATTGCTGATTTGCAGTCGTGGGCTGAGGCATTATGTCCAGCATTGACTAGAGCGAATATCAAACGAACCTGGGCAGGGCTGAGACCTGGCTCGTTTGATACCTATCCGTATCTTGGGACGCTCCATCCAATGGAAAACGGATTTATTGCATCCGGGCACTTTCGGCACGGTTTGCATTGGTCGACCGCAACAGCTCTGCTGATGTACCAGTGGATGAATGGCGATAAGACCGAGATCGACCTAATGCCCTTTCGTGTCCAACGCGGGCGATCCCTGGCAAGTGACTTGGGGTGAGCTTCCAGCATGCGATACATCGCGGATGGAAAGCTGGAAGCTTACACCACTTCCCAGTACGACAGCCCAGTACGACAGCCCAGTACGCCGAACCTTTTTACTCTTGGATCAGCTTTTTGATTTCGGCTTCGAGTTCGTTGGCGTTCTTCTCCCCCGAACCTACTTTGATGGACCGAATCTTGCCTTGCTTGTCGAGCAAGACGACTTGAGGAATGCCAGAGACGGCTAGTGCTTTGTTGTATTGGCCTCCTTTAGGAGTTACGACAAATCCATGCCTTAAGTTGTGGTGCTTGCGAAACGAGGCAAGCATTTCCATCTCGTCCTCATGGGAATTACCCTTATCCGGAACAGCTCGCTGATTGGCTTCATCCCACTTGTAGCCTTGATCGGAAGTGATGCCCAAAATGACCAATCCCTTATCCGAGTAAGCGTCATGCCAATCTCTCAAGTGTGGAAAGGTTGCGATGCATGGACCACACCAAACAGCCCAAAAGTCCAAGAGAACGACTTTGCCCTTGAGGTCCGCCAGCGTGACTGCATCCATCCCGACGAATGATTCGGCTTCGTATTCAGGAGCAGAAGTCCCCACGAGCTTGAGCCGGGCAATCGAAGTAGCGAGCCTAGAGAGAATGGACTCGACACTTTTTTGAAACGCACCTAGTTGTTTCTCTTCGTTCGAATCCGGTTTCGGTGCCGGGAAGGAATCAAGCCTCGACTTCAATTGATTTGCGATCTTCACTCCTTGCTCTGGGTCGGAATAAACGAGCCTAGAGATTTCGGATGATTTCAGAGTGTTGAATGCCACTAGGTCCAGGAACTTGCCCGAGGGTGAATCTAGCTTGGCAGCAATGAGCTCTTCAACAAACTTGCTTCGTTCGGCCGCTTCTTCTTTGTTTGTATCGCCAAACAAAGATCCGAAGGTATTGGTGGCGCTAACGAGATCGATGGTTTCATCGTTTCCGCTGAGTACACCCTTCTTGACTTCATCGAGCGAACTGCGCATGAGTGCGATTGCATCCTCCGGCTTTTCCGCTTGCATGAATAGGCGAGCTAAGAGGGATTCCATGGACCTTTTCGAAGATCGCGACGAGTCACCTGCCGCAGAAAGAGCGTTTAATGCGCGCTGAGCCACGTCGAGGGATTCCGATTTTTTTGCTCCTTGCATAAGCATCATGCTGTAGTTGCTCGCTGCCATTTGCAATTCGCGGGCGGAGGAAGCCGTCAAATCCTTCTGGGAACACCATGATTCAATGAGCGATGCCATCCGTTCAGCGGCAGCTTCGGGTGCAGCCCGCATCGACCGCATAGCAAGTTGCAAACTTAGGCTTAACAATCTGGCAGACTCGGGCGATTCGGCAATTGCCTCGTCGATCATTTTCCCCGCTTCTTCCCACTTCGACTGCTTGAGCAATTCGTTAAATGCGGCTGCATCCAAGCTTGAACCATCGGCATTTTTCGACACTTGTGGGGGGGATGCGACTTCTTGGCCGCGAGTTTCGGGGAGCGACGCTCCGGCAACAGTTATTCCGATTCCAAAAAGAATTCTTCTCATTTCGGTTCCTCAGTTGATAGCGGTGATTGGATTGCAGGCAATCTGCGTTCTTAACTACGGCAATTTCTGGGGGCAAAGCGAGGACAGAAAATGCGATCCTGTAAGATACCAAGGCGAGAGGCAAACCGAAACATCCCAACTCGGCGAGTGTTTTTTGATGGACCACTTTCTTGATAACCCGTGCCCGTGAGCGAGGAATTGCTGTCGGCTCCTCGCTTACCGGCACGGGTTACCCATTCACAGCCGGTCCGCGAAAGAACGCAAATAAGTCGACCTCGGAGCGATTTACCAGTTGAAATCGATGCGACTTGCTAAGATGTCGGACTGGGTTGCTCCGAAGATTGCCTGCTGACTAGTAATGGGGTGTATCCAATCGAACATCATTCGGACTCGGTCGGTCCAATACCAATTCAAGCCAAAGGTGAAATCGTTGTACTGACCAGCGTTGAGGCTATTTAAATCCAAATGGGACCACCTGGATTTCAACTCCCAGGCACCCATGCCACTGCTACCCGGCTTCAATGAGAACTTTTGATTGGGTACGTTTCGTCCAAATTGAGCCCCATGTTGGCCGAAGCGTTCGAAGATTCGATTTTCGCCCGTGAGGAAATAACTGGTATGCAAATACGCTCCGCTGGCATGATTGGATTGGCCATCGAGGAAGTGATAGTTGGCTAAGAACGCTTCGCTCTGAACGGTAAATTGGCCCCAAACAATCGCGGATTCAAAGTTACCAATCGTGTAGGTATCTGATTGCAGTATTCCGCTATTAATGATCCGAGTCCCCTCGCGTATCTGAGGGCGAGCCCGTATTCGAACGCGATTGTCTTGATCGCCCGTGTGTAGGATCCCGAGACCTGTGTATACCAAATAGCGACCGTTGCTCGCCTCGTCATAGTATGGCAATGCAGTTAGCCGACCACTCAATCGGTACCCTTGATTGTCGTCGATTCGTTCCTTCAAGGCTTCGCTGATACTGTCGAAGAAAATACCGCTGCTCCATGTGATGTTTTTGTTCTCGTTGCAATTGTAAAACGCCAGGCCTACTTCGCGATCGGGTGTGAAGACACTTTGCGTGGGAATGGATCGCTCCAAGAAGATATTGTTTGTGTCGTTCGTCACCTGTTCCAAGCTGAACGGGACAAAGAAGTTTCCGATCCTCATTCGTCCAAGCAATGGAATTTCATTCATCGAAAGATAGGCATCCTTGACCTCGGGCGAGGTAACGATTCCCGCCGGGCTTTCACCTATGGATTCCGGCTCTAACGTTAACTGCAACCGAAAGTCAAAAACTCCGTATCCGACCCCATCGGCAACCAATCGTAAACGGCGGAATTCAAAATAGTCGAATGTGTTAGGAATGGCTGGATCGGCCTGCGCCCAATTGATGTAGTCCAACTGAACATGACCGCCGAGCGTGACGGCCCATTTGTCGGCCGGAACATCTCTCTTGCTGGTTTTGTCTTTCGCTTCTGCGGACTTGGCTGAAGTTTCATTCGGCTTGGTTTTTGAGTTTGCAAGCGTTGGCGTGGTGACTTTCTGAGCCAACTCAAGATCGCTGAGCCTCAACTTCAAAGATTCGATTTCCGATTCGAGAGACGGTGGCGCTGTGGCCGCCGTGTCTAACAACAGTTCTTGGCATGCGGATGGAGAGCTTGCGAACGCGAACCAAAAAACGCACATGAAACCTGTGAATTCAAGCCGCCAAGAAAACGACCATGTTGAGGCCATCGTTCCCAGGTTTCGCTTGAGAATGAAGATTTTCGAGGCTCCGATTGGCGTTTGTGGTGCGGTAGCAGTTTGATTGCTAAATCTCAACAATTCCTTTGCTAGTTAGAGTCTCTTCGGTCGTAACAACCTGCAATTCCAGAACATCTCAAGCAATCGATACAGAATTCGCATTGTGACGAATCGGCCTAGATTGCCTATCTTGTGGTCGCACCATTACGCAACAACCCAGGGGCACCATTCGCCTGAGCCTGCGGAGCCAAACCAGGGAACGATCTCACGCAAAGACGCAAAGAAGGAAGAGAATGAAGAGGAAACGCCATGAATGTCACGCCCGCTTCGCTCAAGACGCAAAGATTTTTATACAAAGAAGAAAAGCCTCCGTCGTTCTTCCATCCTTTGCGTCTTCGCGTCTTTGCGTGAGACCTCTCTTTTTTTCAAGTCATGAACGTCACCAACCAAAAACAAATGGGCAACAACTCTGGGGCATCGCCGACCAACTGCGTGGGCCGATGAACGCGGACGAATTCCGCGACTACAAACACTACGCTTTAATTTGCGACAGTCCCGACGCTATCTTTCCAACCAACCATTCCTTAGGTTCGAGGCCTATCGAAAATCGCAGTGTCCCTTCGTCGATTCCTAGTTCATGGAGAGCCGCCTGACTGTAGGATCGGTGACTTGTCGAGCAAGGATGGCTAACGGTTGTTTGGGCTTCACCTAGCGTCGGGCAAAACGGAATATCAGGAGATAGTAGGCTGATCAACCGTTGTGCAGATCGCAATCCACCCTGCAATGTTAGCGTCAGCATATTGCCAAACGAGCCGCGAAATTGTTTTGAAGCGACAGCATGGTCGGCGTGTGTCGCAAGCCCAGGATAGTCGAGCACGCGAATGCAAGGATGCCCCTCAATTTCCACTGCCAATGCCATTGCCGAGGATGCAGCATGAGCCATCCGAACCTGCAGAGAGGCGAGTCCTCGTTGGGTTAGCCAACAATCCAACGGGCTGCTTGTCATTCCGAATGAAACCATTGTTTGATGAACGTGACCCCAAACTTCATTTCGCCCACACAGGAGTCCTAGCATCGCGTCCGCATGCCCACAAACGAATTTACTCAAGCTTTCCATCACCAGATCTGCTCCCATCGAAAGTGGTTGGCAAAGGACTGGGGTCGCAAATGTGTTGTCGACGAGGACGACGGTTCCAGACTCTGAATTTGCGTGACCGCCGAGTTGGTGGGCGATCGAAGAAATGGATTGGATTTCAGGTACCGAGAGTCTTGGGTTGGTGATGGTCTCAACGATCACCATCCGAGCTGGCTTTCGAAACGCGTTCGTCCAGGCAGACACATCGGTGGCAAGCACATCTTCAAACTCAATGCCCCATTTCGCCAAGTCATTCTTGATTAGAAACGACGTGCGGCCGTAGAGAGGTTGACCCAACAATACGCGATCACCGGGCTTGAGCAACGCGAGCGCCGCAATCGAAATGGCGCTCATTCCCTGCGCAGTCACGATTGCCTGGTCTGCACCATGGAGGACTCGAAGTGCTTCGGCGAGCGAAGACGCGTTGGGGTGCCCCTCGCGTCGATAAACATAACCCGGCTCAGTCCCTGCCAGCAATGCGGCCGCTTGCTCCGTACTGTCCATTCGCCAAACACCGCTTAGATGCAATGGATCCGTTTGGGGAACGCTCACCGGAAAAGGTGATGATGGGTGTTGGGCTCGGTCAGGCATCGTTCTCGGTTAGCTCGTTAGATGATCGCAGGATAGGCAACACGTCTGCCCGATTCAGTGAAATTGTATGGGGTGATCGTCGATAAACTAGTCGTCCGTTTCAGAATGTGCCAAAGCGCTTGCTAGCCAAACGCTACTGAACAAGTAACAATGAGGGTGTTCGCCTTGAACCCTTTTCACTTTTCCACGATCCGTGTGTGATGCTATGTCTTCCAGCTCGCCGTCAACCGCTTTGAGTGCCAAGCCAATTCCTGGCGCGGAAAGAACCACATCCCGCGGGCTTGAGGGAATACTTGGCGGAATATCCCTCAAGTCCTTGGAAGGGTTTTGTCGGCGTATGGCAACAGGGCTTCGGGCGGGAGTCGATCTGCTTCGGCTGCTCGACATGGAATCCAAAACAGGTTCCGCTCGACATCGTGAGGTTGCCAAGAATTTGTCGGATGAACTGACCAAAGGACATACACTTTCCGACGCGATGACCCATCAAGGGCACTACTTTCCAAAGCTGTTGATCAAGATGATCGATGCTGGCGAACATGCGGGAGGGATAGACCGCGTCTTTCGCGAAATGGCCGACTACTACCAGGATCTCAAACGGACGCGCAGTGAGTTCTTGTCGCAGATTAGTCTTCCGATGATACAGCTTGTCATTGCGATTCTGATCGGCTGTATCATGATCTATGTCAATGGGTTCTTCAAATCGGGGTCAGCCAACGATAAGGCATTTGATTTGACGGGTATCGGCTTGCGAGGCGGTTCTGGCGTTGCCATATTCTTGACTGCGGTGACCCTGTTTTTTGGGACGATCGGAGTCATCGCGTTCGGAATCTGGAAGAATTGGTTTGGATGTCACAAGACACTTGTGCCTTTGGTTCGCAACGTCCCCGTCGTGGGTACGGTGTTTACGACGACTGCATTGTCTCGATTGTCGATGACCCTATCGATGATGTTAGGGGCTGGTGTCGAAGCCAAGCGGAGCATTCGCGATTCCTTGCTGAGCACCGGCAATTTTTACTACATATCGGGTTTGCAACAAACATTGGGAGAAATCGAGCGAGGCAAGTCCTTTTCCGAAGCCCTCGACGCGCCCAAGCTCTTGCCTGCGGATTTCATTCAAATGGTAGCGGTTGGCGAGGTGAGCGGCTCAGATAGCGAGTCATTAGAAAGGTTGGCAATCGTCTATCGCGAGAAGGCACAACTTGCGCTGAAGCAACTTGCGATCCTCGCTGGTGTCGCAATCTGGTTCATGATTGCTGCCATCATCATCGCGGCTATTTTCATGATTTTCTTTCAGTACTTAAACCTGCTGAACGGCTTCTTGAATATGAAGTGAACTGAGTACTAAGCACATCGGTATTAGTCTTCGAGTGAAACAAACGGATAGCCGAAGGGCGACAGCCCCGGTTCTCGACGAATGTCGAGCAATTGGAAAACCGGGGCTAGCGCCCAACGGCTAATTGGTACGAAAAACAATATGCGGATGTGCTTATGCTTCATTCAACTCTATCGAAGCCGCTCGAAGCATGCCACCGCCCCGCCGCATGCCCAGCTAAGACACCACCAAAGCAAATAGGATAGGAATACTTTGGGAAACCGTATCCAGCCACGTTACCTACGTACGTACCATAGGCAGGATATAGGATTTTGTACGCTTCTCGCCTGAGGCGTGCATCTTTCTTGGTTTCAACATAGGACAGGGCATCGTTGGTTGCGATTCGCTCGTGCCACAACGGTACAAATGGCAATGCGTATATGGCCGCATAGTTGCCTGGGTAGCGGCAATTCGAAAAATCTTTGGCGTGGGCGGCTTCGTGAATCGCAATCGACGGCAGGTCACTGTAGAGATGGATCGTCGCCGTGTAAGGGTTGTAGTGGTCTCCACCGAAGAGCCGCCCGGGCACAATGGTCTCAGTCAATGTACTGACTGCGCCAAACGTGTAACGCCAAGGCCATGCGATGGAAGTGTTGCGAGTCAAACGGTGCCAGTCATCCAATGGCCGATATTGGTTGATTCGAACCTTGATATCACTTAGTCCATTTGCCACAAGATATTCTTCCATCCGCATTTCTGTTTCAGGCGAAACGTGATGATTTTCGACTTTCCGGTTCCAGAACATGATTTTCGAAGGTATTCCAAAAACCCATCCGAATCCATCGATGACGGTTCGAGGTTTGCCTCGCTCAAACTGAGGTTCGTTGTCCGCGATCATGTTCGTTGGAACGTTGTTCCGAACCATGGAAATCGGCATTGGTTCAAGGACTCGGCATCCGCCAAGCGCAAATACTGCAAACATGGTAAAAGCCACGGCCTTTGCGGACTTGTTTCGAAATCGATCCGACTCAGTTCGAAATTCAACTTGCATAGTTACTCCAATCCTTTGGCGACTTGACAGATACAAGATTGGAGCGATGGTGCCTAGTCTGGATTGGGGGGAGCAAAAATCAACATTGACTGCTAGCACTTTCTTAAGACTTGTGTAGCATACAGCCCAGAATTTGTCGGCTTGGTTTTGGGCGCAGTTCTCTCCGCACGCACGGCGACCTAGGCAACATCTCATGTCTCCCGTTTTTACCTTTATTGAGGTTTCCTCGATGATTTCGTGCACCCGCATTTCTTGGCATCGCGTTTTTTGTCTTGCGTTGCTTTTTCCAATGATGGATATCAATCTCACTGCGTCGAGCTTTGGGATGCAGGAAGCGGCGACAACCGAGCCAGCACGGCAATCCGCAACGAAAATCGATCCTCATACGATCCCGATGCCTGATAGATTGCCGATTTCGACCAAGGATAGGACCAAAGCGGAAAGGGATGCCAAGATCGAAAGCGGTGAGTTGACGGTTGCTTCCGAACCGCCTCAAGGCTGGATCGCCGCAGTGGATGGAATGTTTGGGGAATATCTAGTGAAGCCGATGGCGGCGGTTTTGTTTTTTGACTTCGGGACGAAAACTGCCCTCGGAGTGAGTATTCCGTTCGTCGTGGTTTGGCTACTGTGTGCGGGTGTCTTCCTCACGTTGCGCATGGGGTTCATCAATCTGCGGGGGTTTTGGCATGCGATTGAATTGGTCAGAGGCAAGTACGACGACAAGGACCATCAAGGAGACGTATCCCACTTCCAAGCCCTTTCATCCGCCTTGTCCGGAACAGTGGGGCTCGGCAATATTGCGGGTGTTGCCATCGCGATCGGTGTGGGCGGGCCAGGTGCAACCTTTTGGATGATCGTATCCGGCTTTCTTGGAATGACCAGCAAGTTCGCGGAATGCACACTGGCTGTTATGTACCGCAGCAAAGACGAACAAGGACTCGTGTTGGGTGGCCCGATGGTCTACTTGCGCGAGGGACTTGGCAAGATGGGCCTAGGTTGGTTAGGAAGCGTGCTGGCGATTGTCTTTACTTTCCTCTGCATTGGAGGGTCGTTTGGGGGTGGCAATTCTTATCAAGTGGCCCAGTCGCTCAATGCACTCAAGACCGAACCTGCCTTTGCTTTCTTAGAGGATTATCCTTGGGTCTACGGGTTGATCATGACGGTTCTGGTTGGAGTGGTCATCATCGGAGGAATCAAATCAATCGGCAATTTCGCAGGTGCCGTCGTTCCATTCATGTGCATCGCATATATGTCGGTTTGTATCGCAATTCTTTGCATCAACTATCAGTACTTGCCGTTCGCGGTGCAAGAAATCGTGACGGGTGCTTTCAATCCAACCGCGATGTACGGTGGTTTTTTGGGTGTCATGGTGATCGGTGTCAAACGGGCTGTGTTTTCCAACGAAGCGGGTGCTGGCTCCGCTGCGATCGCACACTCCGCAGCCAAAACCGACAAACCCATTAGCGAAGGCATGGTAGCCCTGCTCGAACCGTTTATCGATACAGTCCTTGTCTGCACGTTGACCGCTTTGACCATCGTCTGCACCGGTGTTTATCGTCAACCGGAAGTGCAACAATTGGCGGTCGACAGCAAAGGCTCCATGGTGACATTGGCTGCGTTCACCCAGAATGCTAGTTTCGACTGGTTCCGATACATTCTTTATCTAGCGGTGTTCTTGTTCGCTTATTCGACTTGCGTATCCTGGTCCTATTATGGAGAACGATGTTTCGTATCTCTGTTCGGTCAAAAGTGGTCGATGTTGTACAAGATTTTGTTCCTTGTCTTCACATTCCTCGGATCCATTATTACGCCGGAAAACATTTTGGACTTCAGCGACATGCTGATCCTAGCGATGTCGGTTCCGAACTTAATTGGCGTGTTTTTAATGAGCAGCATGATTCGCAAAGAACTCGACAAATACTGGCTGGAGTACAAGAGTGGTGCGATGGAGCCCAAGAAGTAGCTTGGCCGAGAAGTAGCTTGGCCGAGAAGTAGCTTGGATGGTGGGAACAAGTGTTCTCAGGCGAAACCTCACCGGACAGATTGCGTTGTTCCGCTAGTTAGCCATCGCCGCGGGCGATGGCTAAGGCAGAGGGAATGCACGCCAAAAGCTGCCTTTGCGACAGAATTCGGATGGGTTGACCCTCTTGGATTCGCTGAGCAACTTGTTCGACTTTAGCCTCGTTTTCGTTGTGTTTGGAGCATTCAACTTCCGCTGGTAGAGAATTCGGTGCTGTCTCGGCGTCCATTTCGCTGATCGTGCCCATAATCAAATAGTGCGTTTGCAGGTTGATCTTGTCCTGCACCGTCGCTCCCAATTTGACCAAGAATGAAACCGCATCTTCGCGTTGCATTCCTAGCAACGAATGCATCAATACGACGTGTTTTCCGGCGAGAGGTCGCGAATCCTCGCAACCTGCCAGGATCGCGTCGGCACGCAAACGTGTTCGTCGGATGTGTTCGGTTTTGGAATTCGTAGGGGTGCCATCGGTTCGAAAGAGTTTTGGTTGGTAGCGGGCCTGAGGCTCTGCCACCGTTTCAATACGCGTTCGCCGAACCGTACGAGGTTGTCGAATTTGGTCTACCCAAATCCGGCCCCGCGTCAATCCGAGCTTGTCCTCCAGAGAGTCCAAGTCGTTGGCCCCTGTCGTTTCTGCCGCTGCCATCGCGATTCCAGCGCAGGCCCTTGCATCCTCCAGTGCATTGTGGTGGCGGAATCGAATGTTGAGTCGTTCGGCAATCGCCGCGAGTCCATAGCCTGCTTGACCGGGCCAGGTTCGTTTGGCAATGAGTCGAGTGCATTGCAAATCAAATTGCGGGACAGCGATATCGTAGCTTTGGCAAGTGCCCTGTAGAACAGCCGCATCGAATCCCACGTTGTGTGCAATTAGGACACGCCCGTCGATGAACGGGTGAAGTTCGCTCCAAACGGAATCCCATTGAGGGCTGTTTAAGCAATCGCGAGCCGTGATTCCGTGAACACGAATGCATTGCGGCGAAAAATACATCCGCTGTGGACGAATAAGCCATTCTCGCTCATCAACAATGTGCCAATTATCTAGCAATACCACGCCGATTTGACACGCCGAGTTCGAGCGACTGTTGGCGGTTTCAAAATCGATGATCGCGATGTGTGTTGCCATCCTTAACCCTTAAAAATCCTTAACCCTTAACCCACGCTACATCGGCGATACCAGCTTGGTGGTTTGCAAATCGTGCCATCACAAACAGCAGGTCGCTCAACCTGTTCAAAAATACGACGATGTGCGATGCATCGCTGACGTTTCGATCGCGTGTGAAGCTCACAATCTCGCGTTCTGTGCGGCGGCAAACCGTCCGAGCCAAGTGCAGATGAGCCGCTTGAGTACTTCCACCTGGCAAAATGAAATTCCGCAATGGTTTTAGGCTTGTTTCCAGTTCGTCAATAGCGTGTTCCATTTCGTTGACATGAGAAATTCCGTCCCATTTTAGATTGTGCTCTTCAGGATTCGGAGTGGCCAATTCCGCTCCAATCGAGAAGAGATGGTGTTGAACAGAACTGATGATTCCATCGAGTTTTTCGCCAAGACCTGTCGATCGAGCGATGCCGAGGACTGCATTGAGTTCATCGACCGATCCGTAGGCGCAAATGCGACGATCGTCTTTCGCTACGCGTGGACCTCCAAAGAGCCCTGTTGTACCCGCGTCCCCGGTTTTCGTGTATATCTTCATCGACTTCAATCGCTTTGTGCGGTGGAATTGAAACTTGTTCTCGCTAGCCCCAGTATTAGTCATGGAACCGGAGTTATTTTCAAGCGGGTTTCTGCTCTTTCGAAAGCAAAATCTGCTTCAATTTTTATTAATGAAGCACCATGGTCGCTGGGATCTGCCAAAAGGGCATTTAGATCCAGGAGAAACGAAGGAGCAAGCAGCCTTGCGGGAACTCTGCGAAGAAACGGGATTAAGCGAGTCAGACACTTGGATCGACCCAGACTTCCTATACGAAAGCCAGTATTGGGTATCGTACAAACGCAATGGCGACCGTAAACAGCTAAAGCAATTGACAATTTACTTAGGACTTTTGACTCAAGATCGATTGATCGTGCCGACCGAGCACCTGGGGTATGCTTGGTTCGATTGGTCTCCACCACACCAAATTCAATTGGAGACAATTGACCCTTTATTGATGAAGATATGCCAGTATTTCGAACAGCGTCCCGATTGGCCAGGCGAGAGTTGGAAGGTGAGCGGCAGCACGAAAAATACCGGATGAAAAGGAGGGTAGGATGGGACCATTTGTCCCGTCCAAACAAAGGATCGGCGGGCCCGCTCTTAAGCGAGCGACGGATTGCAGTATCCCAACCCGACGTGTAAGCAAGGGACGATTTCGCAAGTCCCTCACTCACGTATCGGGTTATGATTGGTAGTTTTCTGTCTGCCGCTCGCCTTAGAAGTTAGCTTGAAGTTATGCCGCGACTGTTTCGGCGTTCTTGGCTGACTTTGTCAAGAGACCGTTTTGCATATGATAGACGTCGTCGGCAAGGGCGATGAGTGCTTCTCGGTGCGTAATGATGATGATTGTCATTTGACCTTTCATTGCCTGAAGCGTTTCTCGAATTTTAAGCTCGCTTGCCATATCGATTTGACTCGTGGATTCATCCAGAATAAGGACTTCTGGTTTGCGAAGGATGGCTCTTGCTAACGCAATACGTTGTCGCTGCCCACCGCTTAGTTTTTGTCCCGATTGGCCGACAATCGTTTCGTATCCATCGCTGAGCGCGCTTTCAATGAACGTATGAGCATGTGCTAACTTGGCGGCCTCGATCGCTTCTTCACGCGTGCTTTCGGGGCTACCGTATTGAATGTTGGCAATAATCGAACGGTTGAATAGTTCGGTGTTCTGACTGACCATCGCGACACGTCTGCGAATATCTTGAATCGACAAGTTGCGATAGTCGACGCCATCCAAGCAGACACTACCCGATACGGGATCGTAGTAGCGGCAGAGAAGTTGGATAAGGGTTGATTTGCCGCTTCCGTTCGTACCAAGGACTGCGATGGTTCTTCCGAAGGGGATCTCAAGCTGAGCATCGTTGAGGATGGGTTGTTCGATATTGTAGTGGAATCGAACGTTGTTCAAAGCAAGGGAGTGGTGACGCCCAGGCAAGACAATCGGATCCTCGGGTTCGACTAACACAGGTTTCGATTCGAGAATACCGTAAAGCAAATTTGCGGACATCGTACCGCCAAAGATAGCAACGGAAAGACCAGATAATTTTCGTAATGGATCACTTGCCCCGATCAAGAAGCCAAAGAAGGTCAGTAAATCCGAGACAGACATCGGGTTGTCACAGATGCGCAAGTAGAAAATATGCGTCTGCTTGTTCACAACCAAATACGCTCCTGCGCAAATCGTGATCGCGACCATGCCCACGCCGATCAATTCGGTAAACGGCTTGCCGAGCCCCGTGTAGAAGATCATCTTAAGACTGATGCGCCGCATGTCGTCTGTGCATTCGCTGAATCGCTCACGTTCCTTTTTTTCCATCGTGAATGCTTGGACCGTAAAGACGTTGCTCAGCGCTTCGAGCATGACTTCATGGAATCCAGCGTTGCGGCTGATAATCGAAGCAGCAACGGCTCGTATTTTTCGGTTGAAGTAATAAATAACCAAGATGAGAAACGGAGCAAGCACTATGGATAGAAGCAAGAGTCGCCAGCTAATGATACTGGCACCAATGAGGCACGCACCGATTCGCAGCGGTTCTCGCACCGCCGCTCCGAAAACGGCCATCAATCCGGCCGCCAACCCATCTGCCGCAGACGTAATCGCCGCCAGCAGCCCACTTGTCCCAAACGTCTGGTAGGTCTTGCGGTCCATGCTCAGAGCAGCATCAAAAACACGTTGCCTCAATGCTCGGACGATACTCGTTGACACATGGCCGATGAGAAGATCATTTGCTAGCATCAAGAAGTGCTTGACGAGAGTACTTACGATCAGCAGCCCCATTATCCAACATATTGTTCGAAACGGATCGCGTGGCAGAAGTGCATTTGCCCAGGAGAGACCCCATTGACTCCACGCTAGGTTCGCTTGCTCTGTCCGAATATTTTTCTCGAGGGAGCGTTCATCCCCAATCTCGCTTTTTTCGCGAGCGACAAGGAGTTCTGACTCCCATTTCCTAACGCGTTCTTCGCCCGATTCGATACTTTTTTCCATGAAGCTTTGCATCGACTCTCCCTTGAGAGTCATGTTAATCACGGGCGAAAGTGCCCCGATGTTCGAAGCCCATAGAACAGCCACACCGACGGAGCACAAAGTCGCTAGGAGGATAGCAGGCGAATGATGAAGTGAATCCTTGATCGCCGTCCGAAAATTTTTCATCGATTGCTCGAGATCCTGCCATGAGTCGGAAAATATTCGCGCAGACCATCATTTGGCCCACTCGTCCCCGTGCTCTATCTCAAATTCCTTAGCAATAAGTCAATATCGTTCGCGAGCGTAGCTGTCCACTGTACGGAATGGCGACCTGCTAGCCGTCTTCGGTGCGATTGACCGGCCGAACATGTGAAAGCGAGCGAGTGGGAGGATCGACACCGGTTGGATAGACATCCTCGTGCCTCTTTGCGGGGGCATGTCAGGAATTGGCCAATTATCCGTTCACAGGCGACTGAAAATGCCCCGCGACGAACGCCTGTGCCATTGCCCTGGGAACTTCTGCTTCGGCCAAGACCAAGTTTGCTCGATTTTCAGCCACTTTGGCTTTCATGACTTGCTCGGAAGCGATTGCTTCTGAACGGCGTTGCTCCGCTTGGGCTCGAGCCATACGAACGTCCGCTTCGGCTTGATCGGCTCGCAATCTTGCTCCGATGTTTTGTCCAACTTCGATATGAGCGATGTCGATTGACACGATGGTGAACGCGGTTTGATTATCGAGCCCTCGCTTCAGAACAGTCCGCGATATTAGGTTTGGGTTTTCCAAAACGATCAAGTGCGTTTCGGAAGAACCAATCGAACTGATAATACTCTCCCCAACTCGAGCGATCACCGTTTCCTCGGTTGCTCCACCAATCAATTGCTCGAGGTTCGTCCGAACCGTAACACGCGCTTTGACCCGTAATTCAATCCCGTTCTTGGCGATCGCCGATAAGAAACCGTTGCCACTGTGCTTGGGATCGGGACAATCGATGACGCGAGGGTGAACCGAAGTGCGAACCGCATCAAGCACATCGCGTCCTGCAAGGTCGATTGCGGCGGCCCTATCGAAATCCAAATCGATGCCCGCTCGGTGGGCGGCAATGATGGCATTGATGACGTTCATCACGTTTCCTTCGGCCAAGTAGTGCGCCTCCAAATGCTGAGTACTGATTCCGTTTTGGCGATCGATGTTGAGGCCGGCTTGGGCGGCCATGATCTTGGCATTGACGATGACTTGCGATCGTACCTGCCGAAAGTACATTCCGACCAGGCTGGACATGGTTACGTCCGCACCGCTCGTTTTGGCTTGCAGCCAAAGACTTCCGAAATTCCAGAGGACAACCGTACAAACCAATCCCCCGATAAGCGCTGCGATCAGTAAACCGATCATTAAGAATGTTTGAAGATTGACACCTTCAAGATTGCGTTGGGCGAGGAAAAAAGTCATGTTAGGTTTGCTTAAATTGAAAGAGAAGTTGGATCAAAGCAATAGACAGCTGGTGTTTCATCTAAGCTATTGTGAACAGAACGGTTGGGTATTGGCAACAGGTTTCAACGTGTTTTCTGAATCCAACCGCATCCGATTGCGCGTGTTCCCATGAAAATCGCGGCCAATTGACCTGGTGAAACACCGAAAGACGGTTCGTGGAATTCCACCTGAAATTGCTTGCCCGGTAGCCTGCGAACGGTTGCATTCTCCGGAGCTGAGTTGTAACGAATCTGAACTTCCACGTCCGCTGGCTCATCCGTCGGGAAATCGACTAGCCAGTTTGCCTCAGCCGCTTGCAACCAAGATCGCCCAAGTTCTTCGTGAGGTCCGATGGTAACGCGGGATGTTGCCGGCTCGATCGCGGTAACGAAATACGGAGAGCCCATTGCGACGCGGATTCCCTTTCGTTGACCAATGGTAAAACCTTCGATTCCATCATGTTTGCCGACAACACGGCCGTCGGACGTAACGATTTCGCCGGCGGTAGACACTGGATTCTTGTCGCGGACAAACTGAGCATGCTGTCCTGATGTCACGAAACAGATCTCCTGGCTATCTTTTTTGTCTGCAACTCGCAATCCGATGTCGGTAGCGATCTGTCGAATTTCAGACTTTCTAAACTCACCGACCGGGAGCAGCATGCGAGGCAAGAGCGAGCGATCAATGCCGGTTAGCACATACGCTTGATCTTTATCGTCATCCAATCCGCGATGCAGCTCAAAGGGATTGCTCGGATCCTCGGCTGCGATCATTCGAGCGTAGTGACCCGTTGCAACATATTTGGCACCAACCGCATCTGCGTAATCAAACAAGCGTCCGAATTTGAGCCAGTTATTGCATTGAACGCACGGATTCGGTGTACGGCCTTGATGGTATTCGTCGACGAAGTAATCGATGATTCGTTTGAAGTCGGCCTCTAGGTCTAGGGCATAGAACGGGATGTTAAATTTGTCCGCAACACGTCTCGCGTCGGCGGCGTCGCTTGCGCTGCAGCACCCTTGCTTGTGATCCAATCGCCCCTGCAAGATAGGGAGCAAGGGATTGGGCTTGCCGGAATCAAGTTCGCACGCAGCACTAGATTTTTCACCGTGACGCATGAAGACGCCTACGACATCGAAGTCCTGTTGGATCAAGAGATGAGCCGCGACGCTGGAATCAACGCCGCCGCTCATCGCTAAAACGACACGTTCGCGTGGCATATGTGCTGGCTTTTTGTAAAGTTATTTGGTTCGTTCAAGCTTTTGTTGGCTTAGGAAGCATTGAGAGCTCGCAATGCCTTGGCTGCTTGCGCAACAGAAGCCATTTGCATCGCATCCAATTCACCGAGCATGGGTTGCATAGGTCCTGTATCCGCAATCCCTGCTGCGGCAACCGCATGATGGAGAACTCGAATAGGTTGAATCGCGTTGCGCAGATCCTCAAGCGGCCTGAAACTGACGCGAATGCGTTCTGCCAAGTCGAAGTCCTTGGCTTGAATCGCACGCAGCATCGCTTGAGATCGAGCGGGTGCCACGCAGACGCAACCGCTGGTGAAACCACCGACGCCAAAGTCTCGCAAATGAACAATCGCAGGTTGCTCGCCGATGCCGCTAACAATCCGATTTGCGGGAACAACCGACAGCACTTCCTTCAGGTAAGGATCGTCGCTAGGATCGTCTAGCACGACGGCATATTTGACCCAACTAATGAGTCCATCTCGAAACAGTGAGGAAACGATTTCGGGCGACAACCAGCGATTGTGTTTGAGATACAACACAATCGGCTTGCCGTATTTTTCTGCGAACAGTCGGATTCCAGTGGCGATCCCTGTCTCGTCTGCAATCTCCCTTTGCGGCAAGACCATGGCAGTCGGAAATTGGAAGTCACGCAGCATGGTTGCTTGATCCATCATGGTACCGAAGGCCGGACCGACCGATGGTATGATCCATGTTTCTGGACCCGCGGCTTGTTGCAAGACATCTAGTACTTGTGCGTACTCCGACAGGGCCATGTGGTAGAAAACCGCGTTTCCTCCGTAGAGAATCGACGTGACGCCGCCAGCCTCAATCGCCCGAATGATCTTGGTGTTTTCCGTAGCACACAATTTGCGTGAGCTATCTCGTGCCAAGGGTGGTACGGCAATCACACTTTTCGAGAGAAGTTCAGGAGTAACTGCCGAAGTCCACATTAGAAAATATCCGGTTCTTGGTTGGAGGAATGGCCATGGAGGAAATCAAAATCGCAGCCCTCGTGCGCTTGGGTCACGTGATCCGCAAACATTTTATGATAACCTCGCGTCCATGCCACGGTAGGCCTTACCCAAGTTTCTCTTCGTTTGCCCAATGTGGTTTCGTCCACCAAGAGCATTAAGCTTCGCTTTGCTACATCCAATTCGATCATGTCTCCGTTCTCAACGAACGCCAAGGGACCGCCGACGTGCGATTCGGGCGACACATGCAATATGCAAGTGCCGTAACTGGTTCCGCTCATTCTGGCGTCCGAGATTCGAACCATGTCTCGAACGCCCTGCTTGAGCAGTTTTTCAGGGATCGGTAGCATGCCCCATTCCGGAAAGCCGGGTGCACCGATTGGGCCAGCGCTTCGAAGCACGATGACCGTATCCGCCGTGATGTCCAGGTCTGGCGCATTAATCCTTTTCTTCAAGTCGGCATAGTTGTCAAAAACCATCGCCGGCCCAGTGTGTTTTTGCAATCGCAGATCCGCAGCAACGGTCTTGATGACACACCCGTTTGGCGACAGGTTTCCGCGCAATACACAGGTTCCACCCGTCGCCCATAGAGGATTGTCACGCGTGCGAATGACTTTGTCATCAATCACTTCGCCGGCTTCTATTTGCTCTCCCAGCGTTGTGTCATTGACCGTCTTGCAGTCCAAGTGCAATATGTCTTTCAATCTGGATAGCAATCCTGACAAACCGCCGGCGTGATGGAAGTCCTCCATGAGATACTGTCCGCTTGGACGAATATCGGCCAAGACTGGGACCCGCTCGGACATAGCATCGTAATCGTCCAGAGTTAGTTTGATTCCGGCTCGACCGGCCATCGCGATCATGTGCACAATCGCGTTCGTGGAACCGCTGATGCTCAGTTGCGTCGCCATCGCGTTTTCGAAACTCGCTCGCGACAGGACACTCCGCGGCGTCATGTTCTGCCAAGCCAATTCAACAGCGCGTCGTCCGGTTGCCACCGCCAATCGACTATGTTCCGCCACAACCGCTGGGATGCTGCTCGCCCCGGGCAGAGTTAGGCCAAGCGACTCGGCGATACATGCCATCGTAGAGGCAGTCCCCATCGTCATGCACGTACCTGCTGATCTGCCGATGCAGTTCTCAATATCTTTCCAGTCGCTGTCGCACAGGTTCCCCGCACATCGTTCCGCCCAATATTTCCAAGCGTCGGTACCACTACCCAGCGTTTGATCTCTCCATCTCGCCTTGAGCATCGGACCGGCTGGAAAGAAGATAGATGGAATGTCAGCCGAGATGGCTCCCATGATGAGCGCGGGGACGGTCTTGTCGCAACCACCCATCAACACGGCCGCGTCGATGGGATGGCATCGCAACACTTCCTCGGTTTCCATCGCTAACAAGTTTCGGTACAACATGGTCGTCGGTTTCATGAGCATCTCGCCGAGGCTCATGACTGGCACTTCCACCGGAAAGCCGCCCGCTTGCAATATTCCTCGCTTGATCTCGTCGACTCGCTGTTTGAAATGCGAATGGCAAGTATTCAAATCACTCCAAGTATTGAGCAATCCGACAATCGGCTTTCCCTGATAGTCAGCGTCGTCGATTCCCATTCCTTTTAAACGCGAACGATGACCGAAACTGCGCAAGTCATCTGGTCCAAACCATCGGTTGGATCGCAATTGCGTAGGATCTCTCGAATTCTCATTGGAGATTAAATCACCCATTCTCTTATCGCGCACTTTCTCGCACAAAAGGTAAAAAGGTCTCGTGACTCTTGCACACTAAGTTGTTACTCGCAATCAACTTAAGACACCGCCTGAAGGCTCATGGAGAGTATACCCCAATCCACGTTCGGCATAAATAGTCCTTGATAGTTGTCCAAGGGTCGTTAAGGTGAGGGCGAAAATGCGGTCCAATTGTATGGTCGCAATGCATCAACGTTGCATATTTCAGCACTCCATCCGTTGGTATTGGTTCACTTCAGGTGGCACATGGTCGATAAATCTGGTGATCGCGTTCGAAAGATGTTCGCCGAGATCGCACCTCGCTATGACTTGATGAACCACGTTCTCTCCCTAAACGTGGATCGTCATTGGCGAGCGAAAGCTCTTAGAATTCTCAACCTTAAGCCTGGCGCTCCGGTTCTGGACACTTGCACGGGAACCGGCGATCTGGCGATTTCCATGGCACGCCATTTGGGTCACCAAACCGAGATTGTGGGAAGCGATTTTTGCTCGGAAATGCTCGATATTGCTCGACGAAAACGGGGGCGATTGCTGCCGACCCACGACCGAGTTGAATTCATCGAAGCGGACACCCAACAACTCCCTTTTCCTGAGAATCACTTTCAAGCGGTAACTGTGGCCTTCGGGTTACGG
>JAIPFP010000001.1 GCA_021736575.1 Pirellula sp.
GCCCGTCGTCTCCAACAGCGTGGCCATCGATGCGACCTCAAACGGATCCATCGACAGATCGACCAAGGTCAAGCGTCCGATCCATGATTTGGAAGTGATTCAAACCATCGACACACGCCCCGCCAAGTCCGCCAAAGACAAAGGCGTCACGTTGGAAATTACGGCGACCGGCCGAGGCGTGCTTCCGGAACTCGAGCAATTGCTCAAAGGATTCGGAAGTGCCGTCGACGGTTACACATGGAATCGGGACAAGACCGTCTCCGAGCCGATTCAAGTCCTCGGAGTTGCCGCAGGTGGCCGTGGCGGAATATTCGGTCCTCAAGCGACGGAGTCGTCCGACACCTACGTCGAGGCTGATTCCGATGGGTTGTTTCGATTGCCAACGACTCGCAAATGGATTGCCAAATTCGAGCCAAGTTCTGTCACCAACAACAACAAGATTCTCGTTCCTACGCTAAACGACGGGCTAGAGGGTTCCCTCAAATCCGAACAGTTCGTCGACATGGATCTCGTAGCAATCGACTCAAACACAATCCCAATCCAAGCGGTGGCAGAGTCTCCCGCCGCTCTCATCTGGGGTTTGATTTTCGGCTGTCTCGCTTTGATTGCGGTAGCCTGGTTAATCATCCGAAACAAGAGCAAGAAAACCCATCAAGAAGACGATGGATTGCGGCTGCCGAAGGAGATCACACCTTTCTCGGCGGTGATTACCTTGCAACGCTTTGCCAAGAACTACTCGGCCAAGCTGACGCAAGAAGATCGAGGCCGATTGTTGGCAGAGATATCCGATCTTGAGAAGAGTTACTTTGCAGCGGACACCAAAGCCGACCCTCAGACAGCCAAGGATACACTGCATCGCTGGCACACGAGGCTCGGAGGTGTGAACCCGCTATAGGTTTCTTAGTTTGAACGAAGAACACGCCCGAATCGCCAAAGGACCAGCACTTGGACACTCAACAAGCAAGAGACTTAATGCACGAGTATGTTGCGAGCGAATCACTTCGCAAGCATATGTACGCAGTGGAAAATGCGATGCGATGGTACGCGAGAGAGTTCGGCGAAGATGAGAACAAGTGGGGGATTGTCGGGTTACTGCATGACTTTGACTACGAAAGATGGCCCGACGCACCCGCACATCCCGTCGAAGGGAGCAAGATTCTTCGAACGTTAGGCTACCCAGAAGACGTCGTGTACGCCATCCTATCGCATGCCGACTACATGCTGGAATGCCCTCGAGTATCACGGTTGGACAAGGCTCTTTATGCATGCGACGAGCTGTGTGGTTTTCTTGTGGCATGCGCGCATGTTCGCCCGACGAGACTAGCGGGTCTTGAGCCAAAAAGTGTTCGAAAGAAATTGAAGAACCCAAGCTTTGCAGCCGCGGTAAGTCGAGATGACATCGACAGAGGCGCGCGAGAGTTAGGCGTCGAAATGGACACTCATATCGGCTTTTGCATTCAAGCATTGCGAGAGATAGGCGAAACTCTTTTCCCGCCAACTTAGCGGTACCGACCTTGATCGCCGGTTTACCCTAGTCCATAGAGGGCTCTTGCATTATCGTGGAACAGTTTCTTTTGATCAGCCATGGGTCGGCCATCGACGATTTCTTTGAGCGCATTGACCCATTGAGCGAAGCTGGCACCGAGTTTGCAAACAGGCCAGTCACCTCCGAACATGACGCGGTTAGGTCCAAATTGATCCAGGCAAAAATTGATAGCCGGTGCAAGATCCGACGAGTTCCAACCCGCAGGCGCGCGCGCCACAATGCCCGATATCTTGCAAACTACGTTGGGACGCTTGGCCATCGTTTCAAGGTCTTTCTTCCATTGATCTACCGAATGAATCGGCTCGGACGATTGCTTGGTTTTAGATTGCCAAGCTTTTGGGTCCGCATTTCCACAGTGATCCAAAATGAAGCGAGTATCTGGGCACTTCTCAGCCAGAGTGGCACCATCGGCTAACTCAGTTGGCCGCATGCATAGATCGAAACTCTTACCCATCTCGCCGAGAAACTGTACCGACTTGACGAATTGGGGCTCCAAACATAGTCCTTTCTCCGCCGTTGGAGCGTGCAAGACTTGCCGAACTCCTTTGATCAAAGGATTGTTCCGATACCGACTCATGACTTCCGGAAAATTAGCAGAATTGGGGCGTCCCGAGATTACCGCTGCCACGGTCGGTGTTTTGCCACTTTGAATCAAACCTAGCACATAGTCGGCCTCCAAAATCTGGTGCTCGGGTGCAACGTCTACTTCCATGTAGACGGCCTTGACCAAATTCAACCCTGCCGTCTCCGCGAGGTAGTCCGCCATGTCATGTTTGGCTGCAATGCGAGGATCGGCATCACTCAACCAGGGTGGCTTGAATTCAATTAAATCCCAAAGATGCTGATGCGTATCGATGATCGGAATCGGTGCCATCTCGGCACCGATCGATTTCAAAGACGCCACCGGTAATGCCAAGCAAGCGCCAATCGAAGCACTTACAAATTCGCGTCGGTTTGTAAACATCTTCTCGCGTTTCCTATTGATGGAAGAAATATGGACGGGAAAGCCAAATGCAAGCGTCCATTGTAGAACAGTTGTCCTCAACTGTTCCCACACTGAGTCGCCAACTCAATCCACGGCCGCATCGTTCAAAAAAAGTCGAATCGCACCAAATACGGCAGCGAATCTGTCTTATTTTAGCAGACATAGATCAATTTCAAACAAGGCAACGATTTTTTATAGTTCCAAGCAGTTGAGGACAACTGCTCTACATAGTTAACGCTCGGGGGGCAGATCACGTTAGATTCAGAATTTTAAAATGGGATGGACGCATTGTATTCTAGTTTTCCGTCGTCGCGGTGGAGCGAATGGTTGGCAGTTCCAAGCAGTTGAGGACAACTGCTCTACAATTGAATGCTGACTGAGCCCCGCTGCCATGGAACAGAACTTGCAATTGTCAGTAGAATTCGAATGCCAATCGCAAATTTCTCTTTTTCGACTTCTCGTTTGGACGTTTCAAGGGACGGATGTGCGAAAGGTGCGCGACTGGGACGGCACGTGTAACAATTTGACACATCACATTAACCAAGGGGAAACGATTCGCGATGGCTATCTGCAAGATTCTAGTTCCGTATGATTTCAGCGAATACAGCGATAGGGCTCTTCAAACCGCATACAAGCTCGGACGTCCCTCCGAAATAGAACTGCATTTGGTTCATGTTTTGGATGACATGGATTCCGATTCCGATCGCAATACATTGCAGAGACTGCAGGCGGTCGTGCTCCCCTCCATCGAGTTGCAATCGGTTGTTCATCGGCACGTACTTCGCGGGATCGTCCATGAAGAGATCCTCGACTGCGCTACTAAAAACGATATTGAGTTTATTGTGATCGGCACGCGTGGCAGATCGGGAATCCTGCGGTTTGCGATTGGAAGCGTTGCCCAAGCCGTAATGAAAAGCGCAACTTGCCCGGTGGTCGTCGTGAACCGCGACGAGACAGAGAAAAAAGTGGACGTGGATCCATCGGACGCTAGCTACCTTAAAAAAAGAACCGGAGACTCGGCCGCGCTCGACATGATCACACGAGCGATGAGCTTGCGAGCCACCGATATTCACATCGATCCAGCGGACGATCAGGAATATCAAGTTCGATTGAGAATTGACGGCGTGGTCAAGCCTTATTGCAAACTAGATTCGCGAGTCGCCGAGCAACTCTTGCATCAATTCATGACGTTGGCCCGAGTCGACCAGGCGGATCCCTTTCACCCAAAAGAAGGACGAATTGAACTACCCGCCGTGCTGAACGATGTTGAGGTCCGTCTCACCACAGCTCCAGTCGCAGGTGGGCAAGCGATGGCGATGAGGTTGTTCGCAAAACAGAACGTCTATTTCCCCATGGAGCAACTGGGATTTCCATCGCAGGGCCTATCCACGGTGAAGCAAATCCTACAAGGACAGGAAGGGCTGGTTTTGGTCACTGGCCCGACGGGATCGGGCAAGTCGACGACCGTCTATTCAATGCTTGAGTCGTTTGGCAAGCAAAACCGCAATATCGTTTCGATCGAAGATCCGGTTGAATTCGCGGTGCCGTTCGTGAGGCAAATGAGCGTCGACGAGAAACACGGCATTACCATGACAAGTGGTCTTCGAACATTGCTGCGAATGGATCCCGACGTTATTTTCATCGGAGAGATTCGCGATACGGAAGCAGCGGCCATCGCCCTGAGAGCGGCGAATTCCGGCGCCTTTGTGTTTAGCTCGTTGCATGCTCGGGATGTGGCTAGTAGTATCGCACTTCTTCGCGATTTCGGTGCAACACCAAAAGCAGTTTCCAATGGATTGGCAGGCATCATCAATCAACGACTCGTACGAAGATTGTGTCTAAACTGCCGAAGGGTGATTGGACCTGATGAGAAACAACGTCACGCGTTCGCCGAATATGGCTTACCCGAGCCAAGTCAAATCTATGAACCCGTTGGTTGCAGTGAGTGCAGAGGTACGGGCTTTTATGGGCGATGCGGAATCTTTGAGATCGTCGCGTGCAACGGAGCCTTGTCCGAGGCCATCGCATCCGGGGCAAACGAATCCGCCATCCGGCTTTTGGTTCGCCAGCAGGGTGTCATGAGCTTGACCGGAGATGCACTGACCAAGGTAATCGACGGCACCACCAGCATGGAGGAAGCTCTTTCGGCAAGATGGAACTAACCACTGTTCACAGCTAAGGCGAGCGGCAGTTTGAACTATTGGAGTGCAAAGTCCCATGAACTCTGTCCCCCCCTTCTCCTCGCGAGGAGAAGGGGCAGGGGGATGAGGAGCCGGAAGATTCTCATCTAGTACATCCCTCGCCTTGCCAAACATAGACGAAAATACGGACGCAAAAAACACTCGCACCTCCAAGTCAAAAGCGCCTGCTAGCCAGGACTCCGCCTGTAATAAGTGGGTACGACTTGTCAGAGATTATTAGTTATCACTGAAACCGATCCACTGCGACTGCCAAAACTGAAACCGGGATAATTGGCCTGAATCAGGGATAATTAAGTTGACAAATCAGGGATAACTCCGATAGCTTCAGGGATAACTACCCCAAACCGGGATAAAAACAAGTTCGCCCATAAAACATGCGATTCCTAGTCAAACGCAAGATTCAACAAGCATTTCCCATCTGCGGTATTCCCGCAGCATCTACGGCCATTCAACTGACTCACAGCGTTGAACGTCTGTACGAGATACTTGGCGACCGCTGCTGGAAGGATCTCACACCAACTCAATACCGACATTGCGCTGATGGGTTTTCACTTCTCACTGTGGTCGGTCTGCACTACTACCTGCCAGGTTACATGACTGCCGAACTTGACGATCACGTAGAAGCTGATGTGGTTGCCGAATACTGGACGTATAGTCTCGGCGGAACCTCGGAGTTTGACAGGCTGCGAATGACTTCGCTGGGCGAACTGATTACGCTCGACCAGATTGATGCCATAGCCCTGTGGATCGGTTACTACGTAAACAGGTATGACAAGAACGAGTATACTGAGCGATCATACGCAACGCTTGAGCATTGGGCGAACCAAGCGATGCACGCCAAACCCTCAATCAGCGATTTTGATTCGCGTTGAGTCTACTCCTCGGCCTCGCTGATCGCGGCCGTTCGTCGCGATAGAATGGTCACATGGAAACGATTTACATCGAGACGACGATTGTTGGGCACTTGACTGGCAGCCTGATGTCAGACCCGATAGTGTCCGCACGCCAGCAACTTACCCGAGAATGGTGGCAGAATCACTCGCCACTTTACCAACTGTTCATCTCGCAGCTTGTGCTCGATGAATGTGGCGCCGGGAACGCAAAACTCGCAATGGAGCGATTAGATGCCGTAAAAACCCTGGATTTGCTTGATGGAACGGATGAGGCGGATGCGCTCGCCGCTGCGTTGATCGCTGAAAATGCCGTTCCCGCAACAGAACCACGCGACGCCTATCACATTGCAATTGCGGCCACGAACGGAGTAAAATACTTGTTGACATGGAACTTCAAGCATATTGCCAACGCTTCACGCAGAACGAGAATCGAGACGGTTTGTCGTGATTCGGGATTCGAGCCTCCAATCATCTGTACGCCGGACGAACTTTTAGGAAATGCAAATGACACCTAATCCAATCACTGAAGAGATCCGCTCGATACGCCACCAACTTGCGGCCGAGCAGGGAAACGATGTCTCTCGGATCGGTGCTGAGTTGCGACGTCGGCAGGCTATTTCGGGGCGTAGAGTCGTAAGACTAGCACCACGCACCCCAGACCGAAGAGCGACGAACAATCCGATGCACCCAAGCAGCGGATCGGCCGTCTCTGGGATGGATACATCTACCCCCGCCGCTGGGTGATCGGTGCCGTTCCCTCACTCCCGCAGCGCGTCGGATGTGACTGATGCGTCGAGTGCGTGCAAAGGGAGATAACAACAGGACGTTGGGTTGGCACTTCAATTGCTGTGACTCACGACTCACAGCGCTCATGACTTTGCGACTTGGCGTCTTTGCGTGATACGATTGACACTCATGTTCGAGAACAAAAACCATGGGGCCGAGTACTCCATGATCCGAGATGGTCCAGCTACCCCAAAATTTGACCTGGACAGAGCAATCACCCGGATCTGGTGCGTTTCGATCTGCTGCTCACTCAAGAATCACGACGCGGAGCGTCGTGCAACTTACTTGGCCAACCGGATTTTCGCTTGGGCTTGCGTTACGGAGCGTTCTTTCAATGCAAGGGATTCCGGCGAACTGGCCTTGATCAACATCGCTCGGTTGAGATCCTCTTCCGCTTCCTTGCGGTCGATCTGCTCGGCCTTAAGCAAACGATCTGTCAAAACATTGACGCCCTGCCGCGTAACTTGAACAAAACCGCCGTCGACAAACCACTCCGTCACGGTACTCCCGTCCCGCACCCGCATCATACCGAACCCAAGCCGACCCACCATTGGGGCGCGACCTGGTTGAATAGCCAACTCGCCGTCAAACAACGGCAACACCAGCATATCGCAAGTTGTATCTAGCTCCGTTTTTTCCGGAGTGACTACTACACAGTGAACTTTGTCGTTGGTGCTCATGTTAACTACTTGCTAAATGCTTCTGGCTCTTGCTCTTAACTACTTCTTGGCCGCAGCCGCTTGTCTCTTGGCTTGGGCTTCCACTTGTTCGATCGCTCCAACATACATGAACGCGGACTCAGGCAAATGGTCCCACTTGCCATCGCAAATCTCTTCAAAGCTGCGAATGGTCTCGGCCAAGGTGGTGATTTCACCTTGCTTGCCCGTGAATACTTCTGCGACCAAGAACGGTTGCGACAAGAATCGTTCGATGCGTCTTGCTCGCATAACAACAGTCCTGTCCTCAGCGCTCAATTCATCGATACCGAGAATGGCGATGATATCTTGAAGTTCACGGTAGCGTTGCAACGTCTTTTGAACGCGGCGCGCGATTGTATAATGTCGCTCTCCCACGATTGCAGGGTCGAGAATCCGCGAATTCGATGCGAGAGGATCGATCGCAGGGTAGATGCCTTTTTCCGAAATCGATCGCTCCAGATAGATAAACGCATCCAATTGTCCGAACGCGGTCGCAGGTGCAGGGTCCGTCGGATCGTCCGCAGGAACATAAACGGCTTGCACCGAAGTAATAGCCCCTTTCTTCGTCGACGTGATTCGCTCTTGCAAGGCGCCCATTTCCGTCGCCAGCGTAGGTTGATATCCCACAGCTGAAGGCATCCGACCGAGCAATGCCGAAACTTCGGAACCAGCTTGCGAAAAGCGGAAAATGTTATCGACGAATAGCAATGTATCTTTGCCCGTTGCATCCCGGAAATACTCAGCCATCGTCAAAGCCGACAAAGCAACGCGGAGACGCGACCCTGGCGGCTCATTCATTTGACCGAACACCATACATGTCTGTTCGATAACCTTGCGACCTGTTTTACCGATCTCGGTCTCTTGCATTTCCAGCCACAAGTCGGTTCCTTCGCGAGTTCGTTCGCCCACCCCTGCAAATACAGAATAACCACCGTGTGTACTCGCGACCCGAGCGATGAGCTCTTGCAAAATAACCGTCTTGCCCAGTCCCGCACCGCCGAACAAACCAGCCTTACCACCCCGAACGAATGGCGTTAGCAAATCGATAACTTTGATACCGGTCTCAAAAACTTCCGTATTGGTGGAAAGCTCGGAAACCAACGGAGCTTGTCGGTGAATGGGCCAATGGTCGTCGGCTTTTACCTCTCCGCGTTGATCGATTGGCTCGCCGAGAACGTTGAAAACGCGGCCAAGCGTTCCAATTCCCACAGGGACAGTAACTGGCCTGCCAAGATCGATGCATTCAAGGCCTCGCATCATTCCGTCTGTGCTGCCCAGAGCGACGCAACGCACGCGACCACCGCCTAGGTGTTGTTGCACCTCGCCGGTCAGGTTGATCTTAACCCCTTTCGTTTCGCTTTCAATTTTGACTGCATTGTAAATCGCAGGCAAATGACCTTCTGGGAATTCCGCGTCAAACGTCGAGCCGATAACTTGACTGACTCGCCCTACGTTCTTGACTGTACCGACGCTCATGATTCACTCGTTCGAAAAAACAGGTTAGATTGTGGTTAACAGGATAAGCATGGGTGCTTATCCAGGATGGGAATTTGCAAATTTCAATTGGAAGCGATTTCTGTGCTTCATCTTTGCGACCTTTAAGGCAAAACTAGCCGAGAGCCTCGACTCCGCCGATGATTTCCATGATCTCTTGTGTAATCTTGCTTTGTCGCGCCCGGTTGTAGCGTCGCGATAGCGATTTGATGATATCGCCGGCGTTCTCGGTGGCACTCTTCATCGCCACCATCCGTGCAATCTGCTCGCTGACGGCCGCGTCCAGGAAGCACTTGAACAACCTAGCCCGGAAGCTCGCAGGCACAACTTCTTCAAGGATTGCACTTGCCGAAGGCAGGAACTCGTAATCCTCTTTGTTTCCAGAAGCTCCATCGGACGAGGCCTCAACGGATCCCGGCGTCGAGGCTGTTGGCGTCGAGGCTGTTGGCAGCTCGAGACTTGAGAACGGAAGAAGTGTTTCGACAATCGCAACTTGTTTGGAGCTGCTCACGAATCGCGTGTAAGCCACATCGACCCGATCCACTTTGCCTGTGATATACCGCTCGATAAGATCATCTGCGATTCGAGCAACAGCGCTAAACGAAGGCTTGTCATCAAACTCGGTGTAGGACTTCTCGATCGGGATGCCCGCGTAACGCATGGCCGAGATTCCTCGCTTGCCGCTGACGCTGATTTCGCCCGACTCAATCTGTTGCTTGATCTCTGCGCGGCGAGCGATTGCAGCCCGAACAACAGACCCGTTGTAACCACCGCACAGGCCGCGGTTTGCGGTCAACACCAGCATGTCGATGGAGTCGATTTTGTCGTGCTGCACCAACAATGGATGCGAAACCTCGGTGCCACTCTTGGCCAAGTCTTGAACGATCGCCGTGATTCGCTTGGTGTAATCCGTCGCAGCCGATGCTCGATCCATCGCCTTCTTAAAACGACCGGTCGAGATCAACTCCATGGTTCGAGTGATCTTGCGAATGTTTTTGACAGACTTGCGTCTTTTGTCGAGCTGACGAATATTTGCCATAGCTTGACGAACCCTTGATCAATCGCTTAGCGGAACGAAGCCTTGTAAGTTGTGATAGCCGACTTAATCGATTCCTCGATGTCGCTCGTCAAATCCGCCACTTCGCGAATCTTGGTAAGCAATTCTGGCTTTCGATCCCGAACGAAATTCAGCAGTCCAACTTCGAATTCGCGAACGCGATCCACCGGCACTTCATCCAAGTGGCCTCGTGTACCAGCATAAATACTGATGATTTGCTCGGCGACTTCCATCGGTTGGTACTGTGCTTGCTTCAGCAGCTCGACCATTCGATAACCCCGATCCAATTTGGATTGTGTTGCTGGATCCAGTTCCGTACCGAGTTGAGCGAACGCTTCCAATTCTCGAAAGGATGCCAAGTCCAATCGCAAACCGCCAGCCACTTTCTTCATGGCTTTGATTTGAGCGTTTCCACCCACGCGAGAAACCGAAATACCGACGTTCATGGCAGGACGAATACCGGCGAAGAACAAGTCCGGTTGCAAATAAATCTGCCCGTCCGTGATCGAGATCACGTTGGTAGGAATATATGCCGAAACTTCGCCTTCGAGCGTTTCGATAATTGGAAGACTTGTGATCGATCCTCCCCCTAGTTCTTTCGAAAGCTTGGAAGATCGTTCAAGCAACCGACTGTGGCAATAGAACACGTCACCTGGGAAAGCTTCACGTCCTGGCGGTCGCCGCATCAACAAGCTCAATTGTCGGTAAGCAACTGCTTGTTTGCTCAAGTCATCGTAGACGATCAAAGCGTGACCACCGTTGAACATAAAGTGCTCTGCCATCGCGGTACCAGCGTACGGAGCAACGTATTGCAACGGTGCCGGAGAACTAGCACCCGAAACGATAACCGTCGTGTAGTCCATTGCACCACTCTTTTCGAGGGCATCGATCACCAAAGCAACCGACGAGTCCTTCTGGCCGATCGCTACGTAGAAGCATTTTACGTTCTTGCCTTTTTGATTGACGATCGCATCCACTGCAATTGCGGTTTTTCCCGTCTTGCGGTCACCGATGATGAGCTCTCGCTGACCTCGCCCGATTGGGGTCATCGCATCGATGGCTTTGATTCCGGTCTGCATTGGCTCGTGCACAGGCTGCCGTTCGGCAACGCCCGTCGCGATGAACTCAACCGGTCGCGTAACGGTCGCGTTGACGGGTCCCTTGCCGTCGAGTGGATTTCCGAGCGGATCAAGAACGCGTCCGATGACTGCATCACCGGCAGGTACCGAGAGCAACTTGCCGAGAGCTCGGACCTCGTCACCTTCTTTGATGCTCAAGTAATCACCGAGAATGATGATCCCGACGCTTTTCTCTTCGAGATTGAAAGCCAAGCCAGTCACGCCGCTTGGGAATTCCACCATTTCACCCGACATCACGTTCGAGAGACCGTACACGCGAGCGATACCGTCCCCAACTTCGAGAACCGTACCAACTTCACGTACGTCGACGGAGCTGCCGAACTGTTGAATTTCGGCCTGAATGACCGACGCGATTTCGTCCGAATTGAATTTCATGGTTTACTAATCAACAACTAACAATGGATCTAAGGATTTAGTGTAATACAGCCGAATAATCGATTAACTAGCCAAGCTGTTCAGTTTGTCTCGAATGACTTGCTCCGCTTTGGCGAGCGTTGCTTTTCGAAGTTGTTTCAGTTGCCCGTCGACGCTGCCGTCGAAAACAACGTCCCCAACGCGTATCAGCAAACCACCCAAAACAGAAGCATCAACCTTGGTCGTAATCACGACCTCAGCTTTGAAGATGTCCTGAAGTTTCACTTTCAACGATTCGACTGCCGTCGCGTCAAGCGGTTGGGCCGTCGTGACTATGATTCGCAATCTACCAACCGCTTCGTCGCGAAGACGAACGACGGCCTGATATATGCTCCGAATAGCTCCAAAACGTCGCCTTGTAGCGAGCACTTTGAGAAACGTCAAAAACGTTCCGTCCATCTGCTTGCCGAACACTTTGTCGAGCATCCGAAGCTTTTCCTCAGCGGAAATCTTTGGGTTCGCCAAAGCGGATTCAAAGGCAGGTTGCTTGTCCAACACGTCAACAATAAGGGACTGGAATTCATCAACCATTCCATCCACTTTGAGGGACGACTCCGCAGCACCAAGCAGCGCCTTCGCGTAAACTTGACCTACGTGCATCGACTCGTCATCGAAGACTGTATCGCTCTTAGTTGATTCCGACATCTTAGTACTTCGAGTAGTGGATTAGTTACGGTTCGGCATTTTGCCGAGTGCGTCTGCGATCAACTTCTTGTGATCATCTGACTTCAATTCACGGCCAACAACTTGCCGAGCAAGTGAGAACGCGATATCCGTGCTCTTGCCCGCAAGTTCCGACAGTGCAGACTGCTTTGCAGACTCGATGTCGGCCAAAGCCCGATCGCGTTGCCTCGAAGCTTCCGCTTGAGCGTCAGCCACGATCCGTTGACCGGAGGTTTCAGCGTCCTTGCGTGCTTGAGCAAGTAAGTCTTGAGCTTGCGTGTGGGCGGTGAGCAACTTCGCGTCATACTCTTTTAGTTTTGAAATCGCTTCTTCCGAAATCCGTTTGGTTTCGGCAAGCTGTGTTGCAATTCCATTCTCGCGAGCAGCGAGACCTTCCGAAATAGGCTTCCAAGCGACTGCATACAAAGTTCCAACCAAAAGGGCGAACACAACAACGGTCCAAATGGTTTTGTCGGCTCGAAAATCGAGCAGCGACTCCAAATTTGCGCTTGCGTGAGCCGATGTGAGATCATCGCCGTGAGCACCTTCACCACTTGCTAACGCAGAGCTAGCAAGCGAAACTCCGACAACGACGCAAATCATCCAGCGAAGGATCGGCATTCCGTAAAACATAGATTGGATTTCCGAAAATGGAAGAGTCGGAGTTAGGAACATCATGGTTGATTCGATGCAACGAAAACTGCGTAGAAAGCAACGCCTTCGATGAGAGCTGCAGCAATAATCATTGCGATGCGGATTGTGCCAGCTTGTTCCGGTTGTCGTGCGATTGATTCAACAGCACCCTTACCGAGCAAACCGATACCGATACCAGCACCGATAACAGCCAAACCACCGCCGATGGAACCTGGAATAGTGCTTGCAGCGTTTGCAGGCATCGTCATCATTGCAACAGCGCCTAAAGCATACAAACCAACTCGAACAGACTTAATCACTTTGAAAATCTCCTAGCAAACCTAACACTGAAAAATACGCCGGAAAGCGAAACACTGAGCAAGGAAGCCAATATTGGCTCTCCGCCCGACAAAACTCCTAGTGATGATGCATCGAACTACCGATAAACATCGCAGCCAGGAAGGTGAATAAATATGCCTGCAGGCAGGCAACAAAAAGTTCAAGAAAGCTAAGTAAAGTCGTGCCAAGCACGGATATGACAGCAACACTGCCCCACATTGGCAAACTCATCGCAGCCGCAGAAACACTGATTCCGATCCCCATGATACCTAGCAGCACCAGGTGACCTGCACCCATATTCATCACCAACCGAACCGACAACACGATATGCTTGACGATGAGGGAAAACGCTTCGATGAGCCAAAGAAGTGGAACAATCCAAAACGCCAAGTACCAGGGCAAACCCAGGTCAGGACATATGTTCTTCAAAAATCCTACCGGACCAAAGGTTCGTAAACCCATCGTCAAACCGATCACAAAAACGATCGCCGCCAAGGCAAGGGTCGTCCCCCAAGCCGCCGTTGGCGAACCAAGCCAAGGGATCATACCCGTCAAGTTGCATCCGAGAAGAAAGAAGAACAGTGTCCAAAGAAATGGCATGAACTTCTTAGCGTCTTCCTCACCCATGGTCGGTACAACCACGCCATCTCTAACCCACTGAACCAACCCTTCGAGCATGTTCCAACGCTTGCCTTTGGGTGCGGACCCTGACGCGATTCGCTTGGCTAACCAGCCGAAAATTGCGATCGCTAACAATGCGACCACCAATTCGATAATCATGTATCTTGAAATGCAGAATCCGGACTCCGGCTCGTAGGCATTACGAGGTGTTCCGAACGGCTGCGGAATAAGCATTTTGCCATGAAGGGTGCTATTGTACTGGGCGATCTTGGCCTCACTCCAGTTCGCGGAGTCGGTAAGATGGGCCTGCAGAAACTCCTCACCGTTTATTTTCGCCGTCAGCTTGTTCCAGCCAGCCCGTTTTTCCGGCGACTTCAGAACTTGAACGAACCAGTCGTAGGTTGGGGCTGGATTTTCTGCGAGATATGCCTGGTAGGCATCCGTCGCGGCGGGTTCGTTTTCGCCAGACCATTTGGATGCAACCGCCTTTAAATCGGCCCCTTGCTTTTCGAGGTAGGCATCCAGAGGCCAACCAGTATTTCTGTGGTCGGCACGCTGCCACTCTTGCCAACGTTCCTTAAGCCCAGTCAGTTCGGCGGGGTTCACCCCAAGTTCAGTTAGCCCGGTGATAATCGTATCCGCTTCGGCCGATTGAAACTCAGGATCGAGCCGCACAAACCAAGACGGAAAATCAGAAGCTGTTTTGCGAGTACTTCTCCAGAGCATCCGTGGGACCTCGAAGAAATATCCGTCTTTAATATGGAGAATGTCTGACGCCATTGCTCAGGCTATCGTTGGGAGAGGTGTCAAATGGATTGATTTCAGCCATGAATGTGCGAATTGTAATTGGAAGAAGAGAATTGGATAGCCCACCAAGCGTCCGACAAAAGAAATGTGGGAGAGCCATTTTGTCGCACCCGGGGTTTGGCACGAGCGGGACGCTGGTACCACGCGATGGTAACCCGACGCTTAAGCGAGGCTTTGACTGCAATTCCTCGCTAACGCTTCGGGTTACCATTAAATCAACAAGCCCTAAACCCAGGGGTTCGTCGCCTAATCGGCCTAATTGCCGGCTTCCACCAACCCTTGTTCTTCGGCCCAGCGAAGGATCGAGCTCAGTGCCGTCGGCGAAATATCTTCCTCAATCTGATCGTACTCGCTGGGCAGACCTGTCTCGCTCGTCTGCAACAAATGATTCAATCCAGGCAAGACTTCCAGTGTTGCTGTCAGGTCAACATTTCGAGCTGCCGAGCGGAAAATTTCGGCTCGATTGATTTCTGGGAGCACTTGCACATCATTGCTTCCCCAAATGGCGAGTGTTGGGCATCGGATCAACATCCAATTCGTTGACGGGTCGTAATTCAAATAAAATCGATACCAAGGCATTTGCAGTTGTTGAAACTGCTGCTCGATAGTGCTATTGAGTTGTTGTTTTACTTGACTTAGATCCGCCAGGGGATCTTGCGACAGGGCAAGATTCTTGAGGCCTTCCCAATTTTTGTTGACAGCCGCCCGTATTGCATTTCGCGTTGCGGTCTCGCTCACAAAGTATCCGCCCGCGATATCTTGAAGCTCTTGCTGCAGACTCATCGTGGCGATGCGATCTTCTTCGCTCATACCTTGCAATTCCGACATGCGATCGATTTGCGTGCTCAGAACATCTGCACCCGTCAGGCCCGGCGGGGCCAACAATATCAGGAACGCGACGCCAGGCTCCCAGGCCGCCGCCATCGGGCCGATCAATCCACCTTCGCTATGACCCAGTATCCCGATCCTCTCCGGGTCGATCTCGGAAAGTGTGGCCGCATGTTTCCAGACTGCCAGTGCATCCCGAGCGAAGTCTTCGGATGTTGCCGTTAGGTGCTCACCTGTGCTTGCTCCAACCCCTCGATCATCGTAGCGCAGCGATGCTATTCCGTTCTTTGCCAAAAAGTGCGCAATGGTTTCGAAGGGTTTGTGCCTGCCGATCGTTTCGTTTCGGTCCTGAGGTCCACTCCCAGTAACCATGATGACGGCTGGGTAACGCTTGGGCTCGCTCCCCGCCCTGGCTCGCGGAACCGTCAAAGTGCCTGCCAAAGTGATTCCCGATTTTTGTGCTGACTCCCCTGTCGCTTTGTCCTTGGGTTTGGACTTCTGCTTTACGATGCTGTGAGTGACCTGGAATTCGGTCTCAACGAAAAATGGCGAACTCGCAATCTTCGGCTTTTTCGGAGTGTCCGACTCATTTCCCTTTCTCGTTTTCGCAGATCTTTGTTCCTGGCTAATCGGATCTGCCGTTTTGATCTGAGGATTGGCATTTGCTGATTTCTCGATGGTCTCTTCCGCCTGCAACTTCATCGTTAAAGGGATTGGAACTGGCCCTTGCACAAAGCGTCCTGTCATTTCATCGCCCGCTTCGTTTAACTTGGCAGTGTATTTTGCCTTGATCAGTTCTATTTCGAACAAAACGTTAGGGCCATCTTCCTTTTTGCCGACCGCCGGTATCCCAACAATTTTTTCGCTCAATGAATCAAAGAGTATTCTAGGTTCCTCCGGAGTTGCGAACGGGGCCTGATTGTAAACGCGGAACCTCACATCCATTTTCTTCACGACGAGATTGAGCGTTCCCAACCAAACCGAATCCGCACCGAGAGAAGTGCGGGTTTCAACTGGAATCGCTTCGATTTTGTCCAGCTTTAAAGGCAGTTTTTCCCCCGATTGCGTCAAGTCCCCAACGACTTGATCGTTCGAAGTCTGTTTCCCCTCAAAGGTTGCAGAGAGGTCCGGATTGATTGGATTATTTAGCTTGAACTGCCAAGTTCCAGTCGAATTGATGACGAAGTCCACCAGCGGCAGTTCGTCAGGTGATTGGTCAGGGCTGACAATCGTGGCGGACATGGGTTGGCGGTCGCTGCCTCGCTTGAGATGGATAATCGTTCGAAGTTGCTGCTTGGGAGTTATCAGCCATCCGAACCAGTGCTCGGCTTCGGATGAGTTTGCAAGTGCCGTAGTTGGCTCCGAGGATTGCGAATACCCTTTTTCAGAAGAAAACGCCGATAGGAACCCATTTAAAGAAACAACAATCAACAACACTCGAAACCGAAAAGAAACCGTAGTCATTGTTTGGACACGCAATTGAAGTTTACAGGACACGAAAGAGCGACTTGTTAAGTATAACTCCTCCGATTGCTCACTCGTCATTTCGTCAAACAAATGGACTCTTTTTGGACACCTCTCGCTGATCTCTAACAAAACGAGTCCATTTTTCCAATTCGCAAGTCTGCCGAAAAGAACGAAAAGCGTTCAACATGGGCAAGAAAAGTCTCCTGTTGGCGATGATCTCCGTCCGGAAGTACCATGCCTGGTCGCATTGGATTATGCTTTGGCCGCATCGTTTGCCAGCTCGGATAGTTCTTTCCAAAAGGTCACGTACTTATCCCTATCCTTGACGTAGCTCTCATCGAAAACGGCTTTGCGAAGTTCATCGCGTTGTTTCACGAATTTCGAAAAGTCGCGAGGATCTTCCGGTGAAAAGACGGGACACGGTCGATCGTACACAATGGCAGCCCCCCGATCGCCCTCACTGTAGAATCGCGAAAGGCCAATAACTCTGTCCGCGACGTAAATCGCTTCATTCAATTCGTGCGTAACCATGAGAATTGTGTACTCTGGACGTCGGCCTTCTTTTTTGGCGATTAAGTTCTCTTGGTAGAAGCGCAGGAGCATCATTTGCAGTTCCTCTCGCATGGCTTCATCCAACGCTCCAAAGGGCTCGTCGAGCAGCACAATTTTCGGCCGCATGATGAAGGCTTGCGCGACAGCCACTCGCTGTTTCATGCCACCGGACATTTCGCGAGGAAATTTCCCGCATGCGTTGCCTAACCCAACGCGATGAAGAAACTCTTGAGCCTTGGCATTTTGTTCTCTGCGTTTGGCAAAGTACTTTCGCGTCATGAGAAACCGCATCCATATCGTGGTTTCGTCGAGCTTGAGTCCAAAACTGACGTTTTGTTCCGCCGTCAAAAAATCGTAGAGGGAATAGTGTTGGTATACGATGCCAACGTGTCGGTTTGGTCCACGAACAGGCACGCCATCGGTGAGTATTTCGCCGGAGGTGGGTGCATCGGTCCCCAAAATCGCCTTGAGCAAGGTGCTTTTGCCGCACCCGCTAGGCCCGACCATGGCAACTATCTGGCCCGGCAACACTTGCAGATTAATGTTGTTAAGCACACGATAGGAACCGAAAACATGACTGAGCGATTTAATTTCTAATGCGTATTGGCTCACAGATTGGACCTTGAAGGGGATGGTTACTCGACAAACCAAGGGCAAAGCGTGCGTCTCAGCGTTGCAAGACTCCATTCGGCCGCCAATCCGATGATCGCAAGAATCGCCAAGTACACGTAGACGACACTCATATTCAAAATGCGAGATTGCATGCGAATTTGATAGCCCAAGCCCGCATTGCCGACCACCATCTCGGCAGCTAGCAAGAAGACCATGGCAGGCCCAATCTGCAAGCGGATACTATCGATGACTTTTGGCAAGATCTGTTTCCAGATCACGTCGTAAATTATTTCAAACTCCGAGGCGCCAAGCGTATACGCCTTGTTGATCCCTTCGTCCGTCACGTCTTGCCGAACTGCTTGGTAGATCGACTGCGTCATGGAAAAGAAGATACCTAACGCAACCATGGAAGCAAACATTTTTTGATCGGTCCCGACAACCGCAAAGTAAATCGGCATCATGGCGGTAGGCGGAATCTTCGACAGAAACATAAAGACGGGTCTTAACGGAGCTTCGATCCAACGGTAGGCACCCATCAAGACTCCCACGACGATAGAGAGCCCGACCCCCGCACCCATACCAAGCACCAGTCGCCAAAGCGTGGCACGTATATCGACCCAAAACATGGGGGGCTTTGGATTCTCAGGCAAGCCCTGAGGACGAAAGATCTGCCTGAGCCCCTCACTTAGTTTCTCGAAGGACGGGATCGTTGTTTGCAACGGATTGATGCGAGTCTGGCGAGCCGAAACAAGTTCGTAACATGTCAACAGCACGGCTATCCCGCCGATGGAGAGCAGCCAAAAAAGCCAATTAGGTATACTCCGTCTTATCATGCGTGGTCGCTCGTTGGCACAGGGGCAGAACTGCTGGCGGTTTCAAGTTGCCGGCGTTTCTTGCCGATGAAAACCAAGTGATGCCGCAAGTGTTCAATGTATTTTTCCAACATATGCTCAAGCGTCGTCTTCCCGCTTTCGGTATGAATGCCGGTTCGCAGGAAAGCAGAATCGGGCAAGGCTCGCAGTATCGTAGCAGTCATCATCCGGTTTTTTTGAAACATTTCGCAGGCAACAAAGGCGTTGAGTTGATCGGTACCCGGCAACAAGCAAAATGCAGTTTCGTCGTAGCCGCACAGGAGCGGGTTTTCCATACAAGCGATTCGCTTTAGTCTATCGGATCCAATCAAGTCGCTGTCCATCATGTGGATGGCAATTTGATGCAGCGTCCACGAACCATCTGCTGGCCTGGCATGCAGGTGCGCATGGCTCAAACCCGAGTAGGCGTTGACCAACTCGCTACCGCCAGTTGTGTAAGACTCAATTTTGCTACGATCCATATCCTGGTTCCTAAGGTTTTTTGAAATGTCGAGACTATCTTAGCACATCATCGATACCCGAATTGCGGAGACTGAGTCCGTTTCCCATCTGTTGCAGGTTTAAGTACGCGATGGGAGCAATTTTGGTAGCATATGTATCCATATTTGCCTAAGAACTTTCCGATTTGCAAAGACTCAGAATGGCTAAGATCCCATGGTTTTCGAGCCGTACAAGGCTAGCGTCCTGGTTTAAATCACTCCGACAGATTCGCACTCAGGAACACCCCATGAAACGAGCCAGTGCACTCTGCCCTGCCAATGCAAAACGATTCGGATCGCTCGCAGGCACTCTCCTTTATTTTTGTCTCGTCGCAGGATGCGAACAAGCCCTTCATGTCGAATCAGACTCATCCCAATTTCCATCGATCGAGCAACAAACGGACACAGTACCGAACGAAGGAGCGGTCCACTCGCAACTGGTCGTCCAATCAACGAGCGTCTTGCGCGCATCGTCTCCCGTCGTTGACGTCCATACCCATTTTTTCGTCAAGGGTAAGCACGATCCCGAGTTGCTCAAGCGATACGTGGAAATGATGGATCGAAACAACATAGCCGTTTCTGTTTCGCTGGATGGAACACTTTTCGCTCGACTCGACGAGCATTGCAAATTTTTGTGGAGCGAATATCGCGACCGATTTGTGGTTTTTGCCAACATTGACTTCCGAGAAACGGGAGATGTTGAAAAGCCTGAAACCTGGGCTTGCAATCAACCGGGATTCGTTCGCCGAATCGTAGAAAAACTCAAGGAATCCGCAGGCCAGGAACAGATATCCGGCGTAAAGTTCTTCAAGGATTTTGGACTTCGATATCGCAACGCGGATGGCACTCTCATCGCAATTGACGATCCAAGATGGGACCCAATTTGGGAAGCCTGTGGCGAACTAGGTTTGCCGGTCATCATGCACAGTGCAGACCCTGGCGCGTTCTTCGAAGCCGTTACGCCAAAAAATGAACGGTTCGGAGAACTAAACGTCCACCCCGATTGGTCGTTTGCGGGTTCGCAATTCCCGTCTCGAAAAGAACTTCATGATGCCAGGAATCGGGTCATTTCGAAACATGCGACGACGACGTTTATCGCGGCTCACTTTGGCAACGATGCTGAGAATCTGGTTGAACTTGCAGAATGGTTAGAGCTTTATCCAAATTTGGTCGTCGAATTTGCCTCGCGGATCAATGAATTGGGAAGACAACCCTATACTTCCAAGCGATTCTTCCAAAAATACCAAGATCGAATCTTGTTTGGCACGGACGGGCCATGGCCAGAAGCACGACTGCGGCTTTATTGGCGATTCCTTGAGACTTTCGACGAATACTTCCCGTATTCGGAAAAGACGCCTCCCCCTCAAGGAGATTGGCGCATTTATGGGATCGCATTGGACGAGGCCATTTTGGAAAAGATTTATCACACCAACGCGGCCCGAATTATCCCCGGTATTCGAGAACGTTTGGCAAGATATAAAAGCGTTTCGCACTAGATCGTTTTCACGTAGCCCTCAGGCGATCGGTGGTATGATGTATCGAGTCAATTGCGTCCGGCCGCGGATTGAAGACGAAACAGAGGATTTACCGTGTCATCCATTCCAAAACACTTTCTAAACGCCGAAGAATACTTGGCATTCGAACGCCGTTCGCAATTTCGAAGTGAATTCTACCAAGGTGAAATGTTTGCGATGACCGGCGCTAGCCGGAAACACAATTTGATCACACTCAACATTGCTCGCCGAATCAGTGAGGCTCTCGACAATCGTCCTTGCGAAACATACTCGAACGACATGCGGGTCAAGGTTAGCTTAAGCGGCCTGCATACTTATCCAGATGTTGTTGCAACTTGCGAATCGCCACAGTTTGAAGACGACTTCGTAGATACTTTGCTAAACCCACAAGCGATCGTCGAAGTCCTAAGCGAATCGTCCGAAAGCTACGACCGAGGGAAGAAATTCGCGCACTATCGTCGAATCCCGTCGTTGAAGGACTATCTGTTAGTGTCGCAAGACCGTGTGATGGTTGAACATTACATACGAGAACCAAACAATCGCTGGCTGCTCACCGAGATATCACAACTCGAGGAAAGCGTCAACTTGCTGTCGATTGACTGCCGGCTGCGACTCGCGGATATCTATGCCAAAGTCGATTTGTCGTTACCCAAAACAGAGGACACAAAGGAATTGAATCAGGGTGTGTCCAAATCGGACCCCGGTGCGTTGGATTCGCCTCATAGAGAAGCGTGAACAATTCGCGGTTTTGATTGAACCTCCCATCACAATGGGTTGGTCTCTGCTTATACTGGGTTGGAGGTAATGAACGGTACTTGTTTCCCTCGGTTCCCTCGAAATGATCTTGGAATGATTTCGGCTACGAATTTGACAAAGCAATTTAACGTGCGGGGTACGCCGCTGATTGCTGTCAATAACCTTTCCTTCCAGGTTTCGGACGGGGAAGTCTATGGACTTCTTGGGCCCAACGGAGCTGGCAAAACAACCACGTTGCGGATGGTGATGGGTTTGCTTGAGCCCGACAGCGGACACGTCGAAATCTGCGGCATGCGATCGGATGGGCAAACCACGGAGATGCGCAAGCACATCGGATTGATTTCGACCAACGACGGAGTCTACCCGTGGCTCACTGTCCGCGAAATGTTATTGTACTTCGCCGATCTCTACGCAGTCGACCTCCAGGTGGCCCGAGAGCGACTTGAGGAATTGGCGAGACTGCTCGATATCGGTCGATTTCTCGATCAACGTTGCAGTACGCTCAGCACGGGTCAAAAGCAGCGAGTTACGCTAGCTCGGGGCCTGATGCATGATCCGCCCGTAATGTTGCTTGACGAACCTACCCGAGGTCTAGATGTTGTCGGTAGTCAAACCGTTTTTCGATTTATCGATCTGCTCAAGGAACGCGGCAAGTCGGTATTGCTATCAACACACAGACTTGATGAAGCCGAACGCGTTTGCGATCGATTTGGCTTACTGCACCGAGGTAACTTGCAGTTCGAAGGAACACTGGAAGAGTTGCAAAAGCTGACAGGCAAACAACATTTGGTTGACATCTTCATTGGGCTCATCAGCGGACCAGTCGATGGTGAACCAGTCGACCCGGCACGGATGCTCATTACTACTAACGAATAGTCGCAAGCTGCATGAAAGAATATTTGAACAACGGTCGATTATGGCGCCTCTGTCTGAAGGAATTGAGAGAAAGTCTTCGCGATCGACGTACGATTATCACGTTGGTGTTGATGCCGATTCTCGTTTATCCACTCTTGAGCATGGCGCTGCAACGTTTGATCGTAGGTGGCATCTCAAAAGCGGAGCCGGAATACGCTTTTCTCCTGGGAACGCAAGACGAAGAGACAGCGCAAAAAATTCAAAACCTGCTGATGGAAGCAAGACGCGTCAACAAGATTGGAATCAGTTCACCCATTAAGATCACTCGGAGCGATGAATCGACTAATAAATCAACGGTTCCTTCCGAAGACAACAAAAATGCGATTGCAGTTTCAGCCGACCACGTTGGATTCAGCATCGTAATCGTCGAAAAAGTAAGCCTAGCTTCTGCGTTGGGGGACGCTCAAATTGACTTAGCCATCTCGAAATTAGACGTAGAGTCGGTGGCATTCGAGCGGGAAACGTTTCCATCCTATCAGGTCCAGGTGGAGTTTCGACAAGGGGACCTGAGAAGCGAATCGGCTATGTCCGAGTTGCGACGAGCCTTGCAACTGTTAAACGATAATCAGTTTGAGTCCGTCCGCCAACGGATCAACGCTCGCTTGCCCGCAGTCGTTCAAATGAAAGCGAATGGGATTGGTCAACGACTTGACCCAGCCGCATCGATCGCAGGCGTTATCCCGTTGGTCTTGATTCTCATGACAATCACGGGTGCTGTTTATCCCGCCATCGACCTGACCGCAGGTGAACGCGAACGCGGAACAATGGAGGCACTCATTGCGACACCTGCGCCGCGCTTTGCATTGCTTTTAAGCAAGTATGTTGCGGTCGTAGTCGTTGCAATTTTGACAGCCCTTGCGAATCTCTTTGCTACCTGGATAACGCTTTCGTTTGGTGGGCTCGGGCAAGCCATATTCGGCAAGCAAGGATTCTCGCTTTGGATCCTGATTCAGATATTGCCGCTCTTGGTTATCTTTGCGGCATTTTTTAGCGCAATTCTGTTGGCATTGTGCTCCTTTGCGCGCAGCTTCAAAGAAGCGCAAGCGTATCTGATTCCCGTGATGCTCTTGTCTTTGGGCCCGGGATTGGTGACTTTGATGCCAAATGTGCAGTTTACCACCTTGCTTGGGATCGTTCCCTTGGTAAACATATTATTGCTCTCCCGCGATATCATGACGGGGCAATCCGAATTGGCTCCTGCCTTTGCGGCTGTCTTTTCCACCATTATTTATGCTGGTGCAACCTTGGTGGTTGCGTCGCGATTGTTTGGAGCTGAGGCAGCCACATCTGGATCGCAAGAGACATGGGCAGAATTACTTGGTCGTCCAAAGAAGACTCGATTGCTACCAACCATCGGTGAGCTGGCGATCTTTTTGGCGATTCTATTTCCAGTGTTCTTTATTGCCTCCAACCTAGGTGGGATGCTGGATTTGCGAGCCGACTCAGCCATGTCCTTCCAAGCCGTTCTTTTAGTCATCCTGTTTATGTTGCTACCATTGGCGTTTGCTTGGTATCGTCGACTAGACTTGGCAACGACCTTTCGATTAAAGCCATTTGCAGATCCACTCGATTCAACAGGAATGCAGGTTGCGCGATCGCTCGGTTTTTTTGTTTCGGTCCTCTTATTGAGCTCAGGATTATGGATGGTCGCCTTTGAATCGTATTTGTTGTTTGAAAACTGGAGTTTAGCTTCGCATTTGAGCGAAGAAGAGCGGACAAAGCTCAAGGATACATTTCTATTGATTCCGTTTTGGCTGGTGCTGCTAACCGGGGCAGTGGCACCCGCAGTTGCGGAAGAGTTTTTTTTCCGAGGATTCGCGCTTTCAGCCTTTCGATCTAAAGAGGCACCCTTTCGGAGTGTCCTGTACACCTCCATTCTTTTCGGCCTATTCCATGTGATCGCGGGAAACATTCTTTCCGTAGAGAAACTTCTGCCAACGCTTATCCTAGGGTTTGCGCTCGGATGGGTTGCCATCAAAACGAATTCTCTCTGGCCTTGCATTTTGTTGCACGCTCTTCACAACGGGCTTGTTTTCGGGATGTCTAGAATCGGAGAAACAGAGCTGACGAAGTGGTTTGGGGCGGATACAAAGCATTTGCCCATGCTGTGGCTCGTTGGCGGGGGGCTTTCCATCATGGCCGGTATCACTTTATTACTTGTCGCAAGTCGACAAACAAGAACTTATGAAAACATTGCTTAAGGTGTTAGCGGTAGTGGGAGTCTTGGGGGCGATTGGCTTCGCATCGTATGGACCCGCAAAAGCGTATTTGGATGAACGCAACAAAATTAAATGGCGAACCCAAAGTGTCGTCAAAGGGAGCATCGTTCAATCGGTCAACTCCACTGGAAAAGTAGAACCCGTCCGACGAGTAAGTGTTGGCGCTTCGGTTAGCGGGCCGATTCTAGAATTGAACGTAGACTACAATAGCCCTGTCAAGGAAGGGCAATTGATGGCTCGCATTGACGCTCGAGTTTACAACTCAACTGTGGCACGAGACCAAGCCGTGTTCAAAACGCGTGAGGCCGAAGTGGCAAGAGCCGACGCCATGTTGCAGCAGGCACTGAATGACGAACGGCGAGGCGGGGAACTCAAGAAGGTTACACGTGAGTTTATTTCGGACGCTGAAATGGATCAGTTCCGATTTATGCGAATGACCCGCGATGCGGAATTGTCGGTTACCAATGCCAACGTGGAGCAAGCCAAAGCCCAACTGGAAAACTCCCTAGCCAACCTGGCATACACCGAAATTCTAGCGCCATGCGATGGGATCGTTATCGAGAAAAAGATCGATATTGGGCAAACGCTTGCTTCGCAATTTCAAACACCTGAGATGTTTGTCATCGCCCCAGAGATGGAAAAGCGGATGCACATCTACGCCTCGGTCGACGAAGCGGACATCGGAATGATTCAAAAAGCCAAAGCCGAGAACGAAGTCGTGCGATTCACCGTCGACGCCTATCCGGACGAACTCTTTGACCAAGGCAAGATCGTTCAAGTTCGAATGAGCAGTACCGAACAGCAAAATGTCATTACGTATCCTGTGATTGTCGAAACACCGAACGCCGATATGAAACTGATGCCGGGCATGACAGCCAACCTGTCGTTTCAAATCAACAAACGCGAAGACATCCTCAAAATCCCGAATTCGGCACTGCGCTTTTATCCACCCCGATTGCAAGTCCATCCGGACGACCGCAAGATTCTCGATGGTGTCGAGGATCAGAAACAAGCGGTTACCGACACGGCCAAACAGATGTCGGCCGACGAAAAGGCGGACGCGAGCAAGGCCAAGAACACACGTTATGTCTGGATCGCCGAAGGAAATTTTTTGCGAGCCAAACAAGTCCGAACAGGCATTTCGGACAATCGCTACACGGAACTTGTCGAGGGCGAACTTGCCGAAGGGGAAGAACTCATCATCGGAGAGAAACCCAAACAATAGCAGGGCCCAAGGTAGCCCCTCATCCCCAGCCCTATTTCTATGCACTCTTTTCAATGATCAGCGTTACAGGTCCGTCATTGACGAGCGAGACTCGCATGTCCGCTTGAAATACACCCTGTTGAGTCGGCACCCCTTTTGACCGGATAGACGCACAAAAAAACTCATAGAGATCCTTGGCGATTTCGGAAGACGCAGCTCCATCAAAACTTGGGCGTCTCCCCCGTATGCAATCGCCGTAGAGTGTGAATTGGCTAACGACCAGCATCGATCCACCAACGTCGCCGACACTCAAATTCATCTTGCCCATCGAGTCCGAGAATGCGCGTACTTTCACACACCGATCGGCGACGTACTCGGCGATCTCGCGAGTATCGCCCCGTCCAACACCGAGTAGTACCAACCATCCTTGTTTGATCTCGCCGACGATTTGGCCATCCACTTCGACGTTACTTGACAGGACTCTTTGCAAAACGGCTCTCAAGAAAAGCTCTCCTCATACGAAAAAAGTCCTCTCGTTACCAAGAGGACTTTTCTGAGTTTTCGAATTCAAGAAACTTGAAAAACTACCAAGCAAAGTGTGCGAAGGCTTTATTCGCATCCGCCATTCGGTGAGTATTTTCTCGCTTGGTGATCGCGGTACCTTCTTTGCGGTAAGCTGCCATTAGTTCGTCTGCAAGCTTCTGGTGTGTCGCGCGGCCTTTTTTGTCCCGAACGGCGGTCAATACCCATCGGAATGCCAAACTTTGTTGACGATTCTTATTAACTTGCATTGGCACTTGGTACGAAGCACCGCCCACTCGTTTCGATCGCACTTCGATGTATGGTTTTACGTTCTCGATGGCTTGCTCGAAAACTTCAATAGCGGGTCTATCTTTGATCTTTTCGGAGATCTCTTCGAGCGCACCGTAGAAGACGCCTTGAGCGGTGGTCTTCTTGCCATCGTACATTAGGCAATTGATGAACTTGGATGCCAGCAATGAGTTGTGGCGTGGGTCAGGTCGCAGGCTAGTGCGGGATGCAGTGATTTTGCCCATAGTTTAGAAACGGTCGTTGAAATCGGTTGGAATGAGGAAAGAAACTAAACTAAGCCTTCTTCGCGCCATACCGGCTGCGTGACTGCTTACGGCCAACGACACCCAGTGTGTCGCGACTACCGCGAACCACTTGGTAGCGAACACCTGGCAGATCGCGAACTCGGCCACCGCGGACCAGAACGATCGAGTGCTCCTGCAGGTTGTGACCTTCACCTGGGATATAGACCGTCACTTCCTTGCCATTGCTCAAGCGAACACGCGTAATCTTACGCAACGCTGAATTGGGCTTCTTAGGCGTCATGGTTCGAACTAACAAACAAACACCCTGCTTTTGTGGGCACTGTTCGAGAACAGGACTTTTTGTCCCCTTACGCTGAACAACGCGATTCTTTCGAACCAATTGATTGATGGTTGGCATACGTGATAAATATCTAGCGATCAAAGATAGAAGCAAAAACCCCCGCATTTATCGACAAGCTGGCAATACCAAAGGTGGGAATCGAACCCACACGTCTGTTAAGGACACTGGATTTTGAGTCCAGCGCGTCTGCCGATTCCGCCACTTTGGCGAGTGGGATCAGCCGTCGATAAATTTCGGAACGTAAGTTTACCGGTGTGAACGCCAATTGGACAAGTCCAATGAATGTTTTTAAGTCAAATTCCTTCAACATCCCCATCATTTTTTCGACACATTGCCTGATCTTTTGTGAGAATTTGTTCCAAATTGGGGGTGATGGACGCATCCACAAATTATTTGCTACCGTGAGCAAGCTGAGCCTCGCGGGCTCAAACAACGGTATTTTGGAATCCCGCCGGCTTGACCGGCGGATCGTTCAGGTTTCTCGGCTAAACAATGAAGTAGATTCAATGCTTACTTCTTTTTCGTTCGCTTGGCTTTTCGTTGTGTCGCACTGGCTTGTGAACGCTTGCTGTTTTCGCTTGGCTGAGTCACCGCTTCAGGCTTCTTGCCAAACAAGTTTTCCCATAATTCGGTCAGCGATTCGGGTGGCTTCGGCGCCTTTGGTTTTGGCCTGTCTTCTGTCGAACCGGCGTTGTTCGTCCGCAGTTGTTGCGGCGCAGTACCCTTGGCAAGCGCATTAAGGATGTCATTCGCGGTGTTTTCCGGCAAATCCACCATCGATGTCTTGGGCGTAAAGCGTTTGATCAAGAAACGCTCAACCAAGGACCATGTCGACGAGGTGATGAAGTAGATACAAAGGCCAGCCGGCACCTTAAAGAACAAGACTCCCATCATGACAGTCATGACCATCATCATCTGCTGTGCCATCCGCGTTTGCTCATCCGTTGCCTTGGGCATAAGGACTTTTTGCTGAATGATGAACAACGTAATGGTTACGATCGGAAGTATGTTCAAATACGGACCGAACCAACCTGAACCTCGACCCGCAATAAACTCAGGCATCCACGACTGCCAATCCATGAACATGTCTGGTCCAGCGAGATTGGAGCACCAATCCCAACCAGGTATCAACGGTTGCTGCCGAAGCCCAACGTCAACCGACACGCACCGATAAAGCCCAATCACGATGGGAAGCTGAATGAACGCTGGCAGGCAGCCTGCAAATTGATTGATGCCCGCTTTCTTCATCAACATCTGTTGAGCGGCCATCATCTTGCGAGGATCTTCTTTTAAGCCCTCTTTGAGTTTTGCCAAGTGAGGCTGAACCGATTGCATCTTTTGCGCATTGAGAGCCATTTTGCGACTCACAGGAAACATGCATGATCTCACCAGTACCGTCAGCATGATGATCGCGATACCGAAGTTTCCTGTTAGCCAATAGAAAGCATGCAATATCCAACCAAGTCGCTTTGCAAAGAAACCGAAAATATGCCAACCATACTCAATGGCTTCGTCCAAATTGTATGCAGATAGAAGTTCTGGATGCTTTGGACCTGCAAAGATCTGATAATCGAGCTTCCATTCCCCTTTCGCTGGAATGGTGTTGACATCGGTTTCAAACCAGAAGCCCACGTTGGTCGCTTGTTGCTTGGACGATGGCAATTTGATTGGATCGGTAAACACAGAGTTGTGCACCGTCGCTTTGCCTCGCATCAGGTTGCTCATCGAACTCGCTTCACGCGTTCCGGGCAGCATGGCCGCCGTGAAGGATTGCGTATCCAATCCCATGTAGTTCACACTGCGTTTTGCCAGATTGTCCGCACGACCGAACAAAGGCATCTCCGGATCCGACGGAAAACTGATAGCATGCGACACAATGCTTCGGGTTGTAAAGAGCGAATGGCTTTTGAATCCATCGCCAACAATGATATCTCGGGCCCCCGCAGCATTGAAGAAAAACGGCGAGATCTTGGTAGGGTACCACCAGCCCTCCAGCGAAATGCCGTTCAATCCCTCTTGCCGAATCGAAATGCTGTGCGGTTGGTCGTCCAGGTTTCGGACAATCGTTGTGAGCTCGATGTGATGTTCGCGAACTTTGGGATCCCTGCTGTTACCCGAGGATGTCGTCGGTAGAAGTCGATATTGTTTCACTAACTCCAGGTTGGCTTTCACCCCTGAGAGTTTCAAATACTCTTGCAAAGCGATGGTGTACTCCACGCCCATCCCTTGCTCCATGTCAAGTCGCTTTACGTTCCAATTTCCTTTAAGAGTCTTTTCGAGTCCAGTTATCGAGCGTTCCCCCTCCTCTATCGATACTTTGTCGACAGAGGCCAGCGTCGTAGCGCACGACGCGACCGGATCGTTTCCATTGACCTGCTCCCATTTAAAATCGTCTTCGGCTCGGAGCACATCGAGCGGTCGTTCCGTCAGCGTACAGACAAAGGTGAGCAGTTTCCCGGGTGCATTGGTTTGCTCGGAATCCGCTTCCGCAGCGGATGAATCTCGCTGAATCTTGAGCTCAATAGTGCGACCCGGACCTTGGCTTCGCAAATGTCTTTCGAGCTTGAATAGCAATGGTGCACCCGACAAATCATCCCAGCCGACAATTTTGTCCCCCACTTGGAGTCCAACCAAGGTGGCATCCTCAGTGCAAACGGCATTTGCGGCCGCCGACCCCTTGGGAACCGATTTGACATTCAACGAAACCGCAGTTTCCTCTAACGCCAAAAAACCAAGGTATCCCTCACGCTCTCGGGTTCGAAGCGATCGGTAGTCGAATCTATCTGGAACTCTTTGCGCAACGAGTTCCATGCGTTCGATGGCCGCACCGCGATTGTCCAGCGTTACCAAAAACGGATACTTGTCGATTGCGTCCATGCTGCCCAAGGTAGACCGCTCGCGAGGCGGCTCCAACGGCAAGACGAAATTTGGATCCTCTTTGACCAGTCGTTCGGCTGTCTCTTTGGTCTCTTTGAGCTTCTTTGACTTGACTTCTTCCGCAAGCTGGGTTTGCTTTTCTTGTTCCAAGCGTGCAAGTTCTTTGTTTCGTTGCATACTGTTGAACAGCAGAAACATCGAAACGCAGATAAGTAACCACGCAATTAATTTTCTGTCCACTAATCGGTCGCTCGCCTAAGAGGGCATCAGTTCCGGAATTAACATTAAGTCCAGAATTGTCAGCAACTTAGGGCGTTTTGGCTAGTGCAATTGACAGGCCAAGAATTCGGATGAAATTCGTATCATCATGCTGCGAATAGACTTAGAACAGTTCTTTGATCTCGCGGTATCCGAAGTCCACCAGCGGAAATGGCCTGCCAGCAGGGCCTGGTAAGTGGCTTTCTAGATTCAGACCCAAGGAATGAAAGATGGTTGCGACTACCTCGGGCGGCTCAGTCGGTCGATCTACCGGTACAGCCCCGATTGGATCGCTAGCGCCTACAATGCGTCCTCCCTGCACACCGCCGCCTGCAAAATACACGGAAAAACACTGTGGCCAATGATCTCGGCCACCCGCTGGGTTGACCTTGGGTGTGCGTCCAAACTCTGCCAAATTGCAAACCATGGTATCGTCCAGCATTCCTCGCTGGTGCAAATCCTCGATCAATGCCGAATAGCCTTGGTCATACATCGGAGCCACCACATTCTTCATGCCTTCGATCGAGGTGAAGGGTTTGCTGCCGTGAATATCCCAACTGATCTCATCGAAAACGGTCAGAAACGTGTTGATCGTTACGAACCGCACGCCCGCTTCCACCAGTCGTCGCGCAAGCAAACAACATTGGCCGAATCGGTGCATTCCATATCGTTCGCGGACCGACTGGGGCTCTTTGCTCAAGTCAAAAGCGTTCCGAGCTTCAGGACTGGTCATGAGACGATAGGCCGATTGGAAGTTATCGTCCATCATCTTTGCGGATTCGCTCGCTTCGAAATTTTTAACCGTGGAGTCGACCACATCACGCATGCGGCGTCGACGATCGATACGGGCCGTGCCTATGGAGTCTGGAGGCAAAAGGTCCGGTACCTTAAAGTCCTTTTTGGATGGGTCCGCCATGAGCGCAAACGGATCCTGCGCCTTGCCCAAAAAGCCTCCAGCTTGACCGTTCGGTAAGTTGCCACCACCACGCCCCATTGTCTCCGGCAACACCACATGCGGAGGCAGATCCGATCGGCGCCCAAGCATATAGCTGGCAACCGATCCAACGTGCGGCGTATTGACACCACCAGCAAATTGCCTACCCGTTTGCATAATCTGCCAGCCAGCGTCGTGAACCGCTGCACCTCGATGGAAACACGAACGCACAATCGAAAACTTGTCCGCAACTTTCGCATGCAGAGGAAGTATCTCGGAAATCTGAACCCCGCTCGCATTAGTCGGAATTGGCTGAAACGGGCCGCGAATTTCCGATGGTGCATCCGGCTTCATGTCGAACGTGTCGAGCTGGCTCGGTGCGCCAAGATTGAAGATCATAATGGCGGACCGTTTGCTCTTGCTTGGGTCGACCTTGCCTGCCTCCATCGCAGCAAGATACTGTGGCAATCCAAGTCCAATTGCCCCAAGCGTACCGGCTTGAAGGAAATCGCGACGGTGGATTCCATTACAAGTTTGAGCCGACCCTTTTCCAACAAACGTTAACATGGCGACAACCGCTCCATTGATCCATTGATCCAGTTTAAAAAATTTATGCAGGCACAAACGATTATAACACAGAACAGACCTTAGGCGTAAAGTCGCAAGACACAGCCGACAAACGGTACAACAGGCACGCTCTGCCGTGCCGTTCGCAGTCCAGCTTTTGCCAGGATTCTAGGTGGACGGCACATGCAATGTGCCGACCTACTACTTTGACTTTTGCCGGCTGTGTCTAGCTAGGGTTCGATCAGGACCTCCAACGGAAGGCTTTGGATCTCTCTCCCGTCGGCCCCAGTTCGCATCGCTTGTAGACGCACTGGGCCCAAACCCAGTTGGTACGTCGACAACTCCAACGTCGAACTCCCGGGTGCAATCGTCCCAACAACCTCTGCATCATGCAAAATGCGAACTTCACTGGTGGATTCGTTGTTTTCAACGGCTAGCGATAATGACTTTCTCTCGGTAAACCGCCATTTCGCCGGTCCCTTGAGCACCAACTGGTCTTTCGCCTCTCCGCAAGAAACCCAAAATGATTTTTCGAATCGATTCTCAAGAGGTTTGCCAGCCAAGGCTACCAACCTGACTTCGTGAGCACCGGCCTCCGATGGATTAAATAGGATTTGAAGCTGTGAGTCGAATGGTGTTTGTCTCCTGAGCACGCCATCCATGATCCATTGTAACAACTCGGGCTCCGTGGATTGCTCGGATGTATCGACGTCCAGTGACACTCGCAGGGGTTGCTTATCCGATACGAAAGGGCTGGATGCCGTAGCCGCAAATCGAGGCGGCTTGCAGTACGGTTGGCACAACGGGTCGCCAACGATGAGCAATTGATACGGACAAGTTACCGAGCTATAGAACGCTTCCGCGGCCGTAAGCCCATCGACGTAATGGACATGTATCATTGGGTGCGGAAACTTGTTTTGAATGGAGTATGGCTCGGTGACCGCTCCACTGCTGGCTGCGGCTCCGAATCGCAAAAATTCGGTCGCTTTGGTCTGGGAGTTGGTCGTCATGGCACCTCCCAAGCTGGTGAGGTTGTCTGCAATGGCACCAGGAAGGAATGCGCAGCCACTTTTGGACCAAGAAAAATCCGGTGTACCGATCATCAGCCCTGAACACTTCTCGCCTTTTGGGGGCAATACTCCGTCGACAACGCGAGCCTTCATGCCGCGAGCGTTTAGATTGCGTATCGCCAGTTCAAAGTTACCTTGACGCGACGTAGTCCGTACGTCAGCCGTCTTGGTGTAAATGAAGGAACCCTGCGGGTAAGTATAGTCTGCACCAATAGACGTCTGAAGATTTCGAAGCGATTCGGGCCTCGTGTTTCCCAGATCGCGAGTGACGGCAAGTACCATGGACATTAAATACGAAACACCATATTTGGGATCTTTAACTCCTAGCGTATTGGCCGTGTAGTAAGTTCGTGAGTCGAATCCACGGCTTGGAAGATATTCGAACGGTTGGTCTATGCAACGTTTGATGATCCGCTGAAAGTCTTTGTTCTCCTTGAGAGACGCGAAGGAAGGATCGTTCATGATTTGATCGCGGTAGGACCAGCCAGCTCGAATCGCTTGCTCGATCCGTTTGATCGCGACCGCTTCATTGCCTGCGAGTGCCCACTGCTGAGCGGACAAAACCAGCATCGGATAAGTCAGCTCTTTGTCGATGGGCAGCATGAGAGATTCGATGAATTTGGCCGCCTCCTCGTGTTGTGACGCTTTGATAAGTTCTGCCAGTTCTTTTGCTTGTTCCTCCGAACCGATGAGCGGTGACAGGAGTCTCGCAGCGGGTCGGGCAGCGAAAAGATTGCTTTCGAATCCTATGTACCCTGGGTTTTTGGCCAGCACCATTCGAAAGAGATAGGTAAGGCCGTTGATGGAGCCAACGGGAGTCAAGTAAGGGGACTTGTTTTCAACGGCTGCGATATCGGACTGGATATCGATTGCGGTCGGAAAGTCGGCCGAGTAGGCGATTCCTTGAATATGCTTGGCAAGGCCTCTCGATTCGATTTCTTTGAGAATCGGTATCAATATCAGTTCGCGAAACTGGTCGACGGTGATTTGATCCGAGTTTGGGACATTCGACAAAACGATGACATTGCGGCTTGGGATGTTTCGCTCGACAGAATAATGATTGGCGACCGTACGGGAATTAAGGGAATCCGCGTTTACGACGACTACCCAGTTGCTGGCGGACGCCCCTGCCCAACATTTTTCTGAGGGGATGCAGGCGAGAGCCACAAGAATTGGCAAAAAAAGAAAGTGGACGAAACGGGGGCTATTAACCGAACAATGGAGCAATCCCTTATGGTTTGGGAGTTTGTTTAGGCCGAAAAGCGAATCGCGAGAAAAAAGAACCATTCGACCGAACCCCTTCAAAAATTTGGTGACCTTGATACCATCATGTTAAGCACAGCAGTGGAATTTCGGTATCGCCCAAGGGTGAGTCGTTTGGAAACTTGTGAAAAATTGAGAGCGTAGCTCAGTCGGTAGAGCAAAGGACTTTTAATCCTTGGGTCGAGAGTTCAAGTCTCTCCGCTCTCATTTCGCCAAAACCCTGGTTTTTCAAGGTTTTTCCTTGAGAATCCAGGGTTTTTTTATGCCCAAATCGAGCGATTCGAATTGTCTCACTATAGCGTCCTCTCGCACCTTGTTGCGTGCCTTCGTTCAAACCAACGTCGATACGCAGTACTTCATTGAATAATCCAATCCTGTTGCGTAATTCTCTTCCAGACACATCCGAGCTTGATTTCCGAAGTCGACTGTTGCCAGTACAACGTGGAAATCCGAAGCTGGATGTTTATCGCTGTTCGCGCAGCGACTCATATGGATTCACGAATGGGACTGCAAACTGTTTGCAAACATCAGGAAGCTTGATGTTGTTTTTTGACTCTGGAGACGATACTTCGTAACTGCAAACTGAATAGCCGTTCACCTTTGCGTAGGCGACCAACCATCCATCTGCGCTTGAAGCGAAATGGGATTGTGCTGCCGATGAGCACGAATAAAAGTATCTGCATCCAAGAGGTACTTGAGCTTATCAGTCATTGGCTATCCTGAGTCTTCAGGAATGCGACGTACTTGTCGAATGTACTACCGTACAATCTCGTTAGGTCATAGGCTTGCTGATAGGACATTCGCCCCATTTCCGCTGCAGCAATGACAGCCTTTCCGAATCGACGACCAAGCCTTGCATTTTGAGTCAAGTAGAAATTCCCACCCGATTTTTTGTGTTTGCCAATTCGATTTAGTTCGTCCATGTAGGATTGGTAGAACCGGAAGAATGCGTCGGCATTGATAAGTCTCAAATCTTTGGCGCGCCGAGCAACAACGATTGGACTCACTTTAAATCGGCTGGCAAGCGACTGAAATGGCTTTGGTTTACTTTCAACGGTCGTCCAAATGGCTCGCAACTTAGCTTCTGGCACAAGAAATTCAGCGGCAACGCGATTGCAAAACTTTTCGACAACTTCTGGACCTGGTTGAAGCAAAGGTAGATTGACCAGTGCATCTTCGCCGATCCAAATGTGAGCTAGTTCATGAACTAGCGTGAACATTTGGGCTGCTTTGCTATCGGCACCGTTTACAAAAATCAAGGGAACGATCGGGTCGCTCAAAACAAAACCACGAAATTCTTCGGGATTCAGTGCACAATTAGTGCTGTTTCCAACGACTCCATTGACAAAAACCAGTATGCCGGCAGCTTCGATTTTCTTGATCAGAAACCGCAACGCCTCTTCCCAGGTTGTAGTTCTGGATGCCCAGTCAGATTCGAGGTTTAGCCATCGGGAAATACTTTCAACCGTCTCCTCTAAGGAACTGTTTATGCTCTCCGAATTCACAAACGGTAATGCGACATGTCCTTCGTCAATCAAAAATTCTCGCATCCAAGATTGCCGGCGCATCATGTCTTGAACTGTTTCAATCAGGTTCGGACTTGGTCGTCTGACGCCCTTGTCTTGCATCGTGCGATAGTCATGGATTGGTAGCTTCTCAACGGGAGGTGCGTCGAGGAATAGGTAACCAAAGGGAACCATGGCTTTCTTCGCAAATGCTTCAAGCTTAACGAAGGTTGGCTGTTTCTCATCCTTTATCCATTCGGAGACTGCGGCTGGAAAATCCGACAACGACATTCCAGACCGGTCAACAGCCCAGCGTATCATTTCGGGTTTTATTGGAACAACGTTTGCCATGGATCTGGAAATCGATTTTTCGGCGCAAAAAGACTATAGCCTTATGATCAGGAATCTATTCTAACATCCGTCTTTCGCTGGGCCGACCTCAGTTTTTCCTGGTTTCTGAGTTACGTCTGAAATTGATTTGGAAAGTCGGGGAGCGAGCCAAAGAATTCGACTGCCGTTCGGTTGTTGTTGTCTATTGGACTTTCGGATTCCGCCGGCGCGGACGTCAGTGGCACACTGTCCATTGCCAAGAAGATAACTTCGGTTTTTCGATTGCGCAATTCTGGCGGGACTTCAATCACGTCGGCAAGATGCTCATGAATTTGTCGAATAGCGATCATAGGAAATCTCTCCGTGGACTCGTTATTGTTGCGTTAGAACGTTTGTGGAGTGTCATTCCTCATCATCTTCTTCATCTTCGTCTTCCGCGTCAAAGGATGGATACTGGTCAGGCTTTATTCCCGATTCGCTTTCCACCCGGGGATAGGTAACTCCGGGCGAGGCTTGCTGGAGGCTTTTTCGCGTCTTCGATATTTTGAAAACCCACTCGTCTCCCCAATCAAACAGGTAGTACAATGATTGTTTGTCAGGCAGTGGAAAGATGTTCTTCAAGGTTTTCGAATCGATGGACTCGTCGTCATCGTGAAAATACTGACGAGTCCGGCTTCGGTCGGTACGTGACAAGAAGAAGCTGAAATAATGATCGTTCTCGAAGCCAACAGCCATTTGAATTGCATCGTGAAGCTGTGCTAGCGTCGAAGCTTCGTCCAACTCGATGTTGGCGGTCCAGTCATCTTCGCAATACAAGCCACGCACGAGAGTTACTTTCACTGTCGCAATCATAGTAGGTCAAGTGTCCCCAGTTGTTTGATCGAGTCCCGCAATCGACTAACAATCACTTCACCAGCGTTCACGCCATGGCTTTTGGTTGCAGCCTCCCAAGCGTCCGGTTGCGATTCCTGGAGCCAGTCAATTACTTCGTCAGGAAACAGCGCCCGAGCTCGATCGTATCGGCTAGCATCGCCATCGGCATAGAGCCAACCGTGGTTCACAAGGTGCTCGCAGATGGCGTTTTCGAAGTTGATTTCGGTGTGGATGGTCATTGAGATTTGGAAGGCTTTTTGTATCGATATTTTTGGTTAGGGTCTGTTGGTTTATCTGGGATAGTAAGCTGGACTAAGTCTCCTCGAAGTAGGTCTGCCATGTAGTTTGACCGAACATACTCTTGGTTCCGACCAACAAACCCCGCAACCTCACTAATGCTTAAATCCTTCCATTTCAGCGGGGCGACAATTGCATCTAAGATAGCCCCCGGTTTAGATTTTCCACCCAAAGCATTGAGAATTTTCGATAACTCTGGAGGAACCAGGTCCCCAGGTTTGCCCCCAAGCTCCCCTGATTGACGCTCGTCGAGCTCCCTAGGTTTGCCGTCGAGCTCCCTAGGTTTGCTGTCGAGCTCCCTAGGTTTGCTGTCGAGCTCCCTAGGTTTGCTGTCGAGCTCCCTAGGTTTGGAAGTGGAAACGTCTGCCGTGGGGGCGATCGGCCAGTTCTCTAGGGCTTGAGAAGTAATGACATAGTAGGTAGCAGAACCTCTCCCCTTTTTGTCAAGAAGCCCACAATCGCATAGTTTTTTAAGTTGCTTACTTGCCGTGAGCGTATCCACATGTCGGTTGATATCGCGATAAGTTGAATTGTTTATCGCGCCCACTTCCCGAGCCGAGATCATCGCTTTCATTTCTTCTTCATTGAGATTGTGGGACTCGAATGATTTGAGCCATGTAAGATCTTCGGGACTGAGAAAATGGTGGAAAAGCAATCATCGGTTGGTTCGACACCGAGGATAAGATATCCGCCGCCAAGGCATGGCTCGTTTGCAAATGCAAAAACCGTTTCCAGTGCGGAAGTACCGAATGAGCTTCCGGCCTTAGCCTCGATGGATACATTTTCGTCGAGTGCGTTTAGCTCCTCGATCAATTGATCCGCAGTTTTCATGCTGACTCCTTTTCAACAAATTCACGAACGTCGATCTTGCCGGTGACGGCTGCGGAGATCAGGGCGGTCCGGCGTTCTTGCAGCAGCTCGATCCCACGCTCAGCTTCAGAAGTTAGGGCGTCCAACGCGGCGGTAGCTTCGTCGAGATAGTTAGTGCCTGCTACTTTCTTTGAACTCAGTGTGCCATTGAGGACGATGCCGAAGCGGCTGCCGCCGTCTTTTGCGGGACGCATCTTCGATATGAGATGCATGAGGAACAATAGCGAACCGTCGCTGACTCGGGGCAGACCGGGACCAAAGCGACCGTTGAAACCTTGCTGCTCGTACTCCTTGCGAATGAAGGCTTCGATCTTCTTCCATTCCACGCCGAACGGTGGATTGGACAGCATGTAGTCGAAGAATTTTCCGATGAACCCATCGTTCGACAAGGTGTTGCCCAGAATAATGTTGCCGATGTCATGCCCTTTGATCAGCATGTCCGCTTTACAGATCGCGTACGATTCCGGGTTGAGCTCCTGTCCGAACATCACGAGCCGAGCACCCGGGTTCATTTCTCCAAGATGCTCTTCCGCGACGGACAACATGCCGGCGGTCGCGACGGTTGGATCGTAAAGGGATCGGACAACTCCCGGCTTGCTCAGAATGTCGCTATCCTCCACGAACAGCAAATCCACCATGAGGCGGATGACTTCGCGCGGCGACATGTGCTCGCCGGCTGTTTCGTTGGATAGTTCAGCAAACTTGCGAATGAGTTCCTCGAAGACGGTACCCATCTGAGTATTGCTGACGACTTTGGGTTGCAGGTCGATATTGGCGAACTTTTCCGATACCAAGTACAGCAAACCCGCCTTGGAAAGTCGGTCGACTTGAGTGTAGAAGTCGAAGCATTCAAAAATATCTTTTACGGATGGGGAAAAGCCTTGGACATAGGCGAACAGGTTTTCCTTGATGTGATCTTGGTCCCCCATTAGTTTCTTCATGTCTAGGGGCGAGGTGTTATAGAACAGAAGCCCGGATTTCCTGAGCAGGAACGGTTCTGGGGTAACGCCGGCAGCGGACCGCTTCTCGAGTTCCTTCAATACCGCTTCTTTGGTCCCATCGAGCACGCAATCCAAACGCCTTAGGACCGTGAATGGCAGAATGACCTTGCCGTACTCGGATTGCTTGTAGTCACCACGCAGGAGATCGGCAACGGACCAAATGAAGGACGAAAGGTTGGGTTGATTCATCGAGATTCCAGGCAAGTGGCAAGTGAAGAATGCGTAGTATACTTGATTCCTGAAACTTGCAGACGTGTCTGGCAAATCAATCGTGGGAGTCGTGTTCAGCGCAACGAAGAGGTTTGCGAGGGAAGCGTCCCTACTGCCATCCAGAACTGCTGCCGGGGCTTCTCGAACAAGGGATTAATTCCGGCTAACTTCTTAAGCCCCAAAACAGAGATCGGGCAAGCGCTCAAAGGCGAGCCCACGTACGGCCCAAGTACGAGGCTTTTCGATTGCCGGCCGGCTCTTGCGAACGGAATCAATCGCGACCTTTAAAAACGTGGTTTTTCATGCCCAGACGGCCCGCCTCCGCACCTGGGAACGAATGCCCGTGTCTGCCGAGAGTCAGCTTGATGTCAAAATGCCGCATAACAGATTGAACCGACTTCGTTCTTCGTTGGACGACGCTCCGCGTCGTCCTCATCCAGTTATCGATTCATCATCATTCGGTTTACAGTGATTATCTCCGTACGACGCGGAGCGTCGTACAACGAAAGTGCGCGTTGTTACAACGGTTCGCAAGTCATGCAATGTCCCTTGACTAATATCTCGCTAATGCGAGCGATGTTAAGAGTCTTTTTCTGATTCGCGTCCGGCAGTTCAAGTCCCTCCATGCACGAGACCACTCCGCAATCGACACAAACGAAATGCGGGTGACTGCTCCGGTCGTGCGATGGGTCTCTAATTTCAAACCGCCACACGTGATCGCCTAACTCCGTACGGCTTACCAATTCGGCGTCGGTTAAGTCCGTTAAATTCCGAAACACGGTCGCCTTATCAAAACCTAGCGGAACCAGTCGATCCGAAAGCTCTGCGTGCGTCTGCGGCTTGCTCCCTTTTTGAAGAGCGATCAAAACAGATATACGGGCTGGCGTGCTTCGCAGTCCAGCACCACGCAGAATTTCGCGTGCTTTTTCGATCTCACCCGTGTCCGATTTCTTACTCATTTGAAGATCTCTTCTCCAGAAAACGCGACAGTCGCTCATCCGTTAACGGTTTCGAATACTCTAACTTCCCGAATCCGTATTCGGCTCCCTCGGCCATCGCCGCCTGCTGTTGCTCTGGATAGTTCGTGATAATCATTACCGGTATCTGCTTGTACTCGTCGCTGCGCTTTAGGTGCCTAAGGATTTCCACACCATCCGTGTAGTCGATGTCGAGCTTGCGGTTGATTAGGATCAAATCAACCGGCTCTTGACCGAGTAATTCCATTGTATCCTTTAATTCGTGCGCTCTTAAGACAGACACGTCATAACCACGAGTCAGCATCCTTTTGAGAGCGCTGTGGTCTGGATCACAATTTCCTACGTCCAATACTGTTTTTGTCATTTTGCTTGGTTGAGTTGGATTTCTAAGTCACGTACCAACGTGTCTTGTAGATACTTCTGCATCATCTGACGTGTGGTATCGACCATCTTGTCGATGCGTTTTACCACTCCTGACGGGACCACTCCCTGGTCCGTCGAAAGTGCTCGTCGTTGAATGCCTTCGATTTGCTCCGACATCTTGTCATACGATTTTACCCGTTTCAATTCGTCGAGCAAACGTTCCGCCACGTCCAGTTGATTGGCCTTGATTTTCTGTTTGATCCGAGACTCAAGGATTCTACGGCGAACAACTAAGTCGAGCACTTCTCCTTGCAGTCCCTTCAAAAACGCTTCCGTCTCCAACCTGCGTCGATCGTCCGGAAGATCGGCTTGGTCAACCGACTTGAGACCAGTCACGATCGGCAACCTGGCTAAGAGCGTGTCGCCGTTCTTGATGTAATAAAGATACAGCGGAACATTCAACTGGATCGATCCTCGTAGCTTGGGTGGAGTCACATCCGGCTTTGGTTCGGCGGGCACTGCGTCTGGAGCAGCATTTTCACCCTCCTCAGATTTTTTCTTTTCCTCCGTTGCGGTTGGGGTGCTTGCAGAACTTTGCGGTTTTACTAAGTCCGCTTTTTCAATCCGTTTATACGCGGGCGGGTCAACCGGTGACGCTGCAAACTTACGCGCATTCGCGATTGCGATCGTCTTACTGTCGCTGGGTGGGTCGTAAAGAATGGTCGGCAGATCTTGCGTCAAGAGCGGCAACACACCGCGCCAATCGGTCCGCCCCTCCATCTTGAGATCTTCCGTTCCCGGCGTTCGAAGATAAATCTCGGCACCTGGAACAGCGCTACCAGGGCTTCGCTGAATACCCAGCTTCAAATCGGACGACACATGGCTTGGTTTGACTTTCAGGCCGATTCGTTGAGTGCGACGGTTTTTCGCCGCCGCGAGCGCACCCCGACTGGCTGTGAAAATGGCGCCATACAATCGCGAGATATCGTCAATTTTTTCGGTGACCGCGATAAAAGTGTAGGGAATGGTCTGGAGCAATGTTGGATTCCCATTCGAATCGTCACGTCGCACAACAGGTAAAATAACGTCTCCCAGGCCGATGCGAATGGGATGATCCTCTTTGGTCAAAAGTCCCGCAGCTCTTACTCGCAACACCGCAGTTTTGAAATCGGTCTCTTCGATTCGAACGACCGGCGAAAACGTGTCGCGAGCAAGCTGAGCGATCGCACGCGGGATCTCACTGGAATAGATGACGTCCATTGAGGCAATCTCCCCCATTCGTCTCACAAAGGAATCAAGCTCTTTCACTTGGATGCGAATCGACTCCCCCACCTTTTCCACCGAAGCCATAAATATTTTGTCATTGTTTCGCAGCAACGATTCCGGTTGCCACGGAAGTCGCGTTGGAATTTGCCTCGCAACCTTTTTGAATTTATCCAGATCCATTTTTTGGACGATAGCGGCAACGGTTTCGCCTGAGTCCAGTTCCGCTTGCAATTTTTCGTTGCTACCGTCAAAAATGTTGACAATGGATTTGAAATCCGACCACTGCTTCTTGTCCAGGTAAGGGACGATGTCGCGTTGCAATGCCGAGTACTGCAATGGCTGAATCGCAATACTCTTCATCCGCTGAATCGCCGACTCCAACGTTCGGACGCTTTGCAGGCTTGCCGCCCGAGCTTCCAAATCGGCGATTTCTTCCAGCTCTTGTTTGCTTGGCTTTTTCTTTGGGTCCTTTGCAACTTCCTCGCGTTTTGGCGGTGGCGGATTCATCTTGAGAAAGGCCTGTTTGGCTTCTTCCGATTTGCCTACAACCAGAATCAACTCGCGGGATAGAAGTTGTTCGACAGTCAACTCATCAAGACGATACAGCACCGAACCAAACAAGGCGTCCGGCGTCGACTCAACGTTGATCGTCCAAGTGGCTCCAAAATGAATCTCGGCAAGCTCCTCAATTTTTCGGTGCATTTCATTTTGCGACTCTTCACTGAGCGACAAACTGGGTGAAATGCTGAGCCAGACTTTGACTTTGTAAGGCGAGTACTCCCAAATCTCTTGCCCGACCGACATCGAGCAGAATGGAGCAAACAGAACTGCGACAACGAGTAACACAACGATGCAACATGAACGCAAAGCAATTTTTCCACCGATTGCAATCGCATGTAGAGCTTGGAAACGAGGGGACGCAACGGTATTGTCATTTCGCGATAATGAGTGAAGGAATGAAATCATTTAAATTGATACCTCCACTTTTGAACATCCTGGTACAAGCCGTTTGGTTTCTTCGAGACACCGGACACGTCGGTTCGATATGCGAACGTTTCGCCGACTTGCCAAAGGGGCAGGATCGGAAGATGAGCCGCCACCAGAGCGTGCAGGTCTTGGCATCCTTGACGAACTTCACGCCAGTTTCTGGCGACGCTAAGTTTCCCAAGTTCTTGAACGATAAACTGACTGTTGGACTCGGCAGGCCCGCCTTTTCCAAAAAGCCGTTCCGCATCGGTTGCAGGCTCCCACATGGCGGCTGAGATGTAGATGAGATCAGCGGGCGATTCGTCTTTAGGTCCAGGCATTTTTTCGAGAACGACTAGCTCCGCCGGAACGTTGACCAGCTTCCACGCTTGCACGATCGCTTCACCCGCTACGCGAGCTGATTCGTAATCGGGCACACCCAATTTGAGAGTAGGAATCGGAGCTAGCTTCTCACCTTTTTTTTCCGCAATGGCCCTGAGCTTGGCTTGGGTCAGCAAGATCAGTATCTGAGCGGAACGCGGATCGTAAGCCACATTCTCGATGCTATTATTGTAAGCATACGCGATGGGGTCAGAATCATTGGCGCCGGATGGAAACGGGCCACTGACAACTTTGCTCAGGCTCGTTGGTTTCCCTCCTAATATTTCACCGTTCAAGATGCCATCTCGGTTGATGGCGTAGAGCAGTGCCCGCCGAAACTCAGGCGCATCCAAATAAATGTTCGGTCGTTTTGGAACAAGCATGTGGACCATTGGCAACGCGTACTCTTCGGTTGCAACCGTGCGAACGTTGCGAAGCTTTCTCACGTCAGCCGGAAACAACCGATCGATCATCTCGATTTCACCTCGCACCAAATCCGCCATCGCTTTCTGCGGATCAGAATACAAGATTTCTTGTATTTCTCTTGGTTGATAGTCTACAGGTGGCTTGGTGTCAGCCCACTCGAATCGCACAAGATTGGGTTCCATGCTTTTTATTTTGTAATATGCCGCAGCGGGTTGGGTGCTGGCTACCGAAGGAAGTTGCCATTGCAAGAAGGCCTGTGGCAACACGTGTGGTCTTCTCATCTTGAGCTTCAAACGCTCAGGACCGAATACCGAAACGGAATCGACGATCGCGGCCCAACCTGGCACATAACTGCTGTGTCCAACATAGGCTCGATTCAAGATGGCTTGCGAAATCGCGAGACTGTCGGGAACACCATCCTTGCCCGGATTTTGCACCATCAAATCCAACTCCGTTCGGTCGTCGCTGTGCTGAAACGATCCGAAACTGAATCGATACAATCCACCTTCGGGCCCTGTACTTCTAAGTTCGAACATCGGCCGCGATACCAATTGACCCGTTCGAAACGAGGGCCAATCCGCTAGCGATGACGGGTCAGGCGTTTTGGATTGCTGAAAAACACCGACTCGAATCATGGGATAAGCACGAATGAGGTCGTTCAGGAACTGCTTGCCACCTTCAATCTCCGGTTCGATGTCGAGCATCTTGACCGCGAATTGCCTTGCTTTTGAAAAATCACCTTCCTCTTTGGCTTCCTCCGCCTTGGCTCGCAAGCCCGTGGCCATTTCAAGAAATTTACCCTTCCACTTTTCGACGACAGGCAAGGGATCCTTTTTGTAGTCTTTTTCCAACCGCAAAATCATGGCTTTGGCGGTCGATAAATCATTGGCGGTGAAGTACGATTCGACCAATTGACTTGAGACGTTGGATATCGCGTTGCGAATCTTGTCCTTGTCCTTGTCTTCCGGAAAAGACCTTTGGAATTCTTCGAGTACTGCCAACGCATGCGGCAATCGACGTTGGCCAGCCATGTCGATCGCACTCTGATACAAGAAGTCGCGACGCAGTTTTTGCAATCCGGGGGTCGATGGATAGTTGACCAACAAAAAGTTCAAATGCTCAAACGCTTCACCGAATTGCTTCTTTTCCAGCAGTTTGTTGGCTTGCTGAGCAATCAGTTGCTCATAAAGATAGATTGTTTCGATGTCCCTCCAGGCGATTTCGTAGATCCGATCCGGAAATACCGGAAAGGTGACTTTGAATCGATCCGTTTCTTTGGGGGCGACAGGAATTTTTCGATCTGGGAAATCGATGGTATTGACTCGTACGCTTCGTCCCCCTGCCGCTTGTTTCAGCGTGATAATGTCGAACGGAATCTGTTCGTCGAGGATGGATCCAACAATACCAGCTTCCGCTAAAAGCTTGTCTTGTTGTGCACTGGCCGTTCGGCTGACCAACAGCAAAATGAGGTTGCACAGAAGCCAAAACTGCATGCCTCGAATCTTGGAAATTCGAGCGGCCTGCGGAAATTTGAAATGATCACAACCCATCATCATTGGCTTGCACCTGGCTTGTCGGATTGCGTAGACAGTGCGGTTGGGACTGGCACTGTGAGAATCAGGCCCTCGTCACATGGAACCAAAAGCCCTTTGGGAAGGATCAACGGTGGCCCACTGATGGGTTCGCCGACTTGGACACGAGCAACGATGGAACCATCGGTCATCGATAGGCGGATCAATTCCCCGTTGGTCGTTGCTAGAAGACAATCGTTTTCGACAAGGCTAGGGTTGCCAACCAACACCACTTTCTCTAAAGGTAGTGTCCAGAGTTTTTTGCCGGCGTCATTGCACCCGATTAAGCCGTCGATATCGCTCAAGGCCAACACAACGTTTCCATTGGGACTTTCCAAAACATAAGGCCCCCACGAAAACCGACCTTCGACAGGGACATTCGCGATTCGCTTGAGTTCATTCGAATCATAGAAATCGAGTTGGTCACCCGATGCATTTGCTGACACTCCGACGACGACATCGTTGATGATAGACAAGCGTCCCTTGAGTGGCTTTTCCAACGATTGCGAAGTGATAATACGCAGTTGTTTTCCCGTTGAAAGCTTGTACATGTAGCGTTGTTGATCCGCCACGATGACCGTTTGCTTGTCCGCCATCAAAACCGGATTCAGCCATTTGGGGCGTTCCCCCGCCTGAATCGACGGTTGAAATGGAGTACCGATCATCTTGCCCTTTTCCGGATCGATCATCGCAATTTGTGCGCTGTCGAGCGGTACGAGAATAGCACCCGAGCTGACAGCAACTGCTTCACCACTGGGAAAAGCCTCACCCAAATCCATTGCCAAAATCTTCGATGGAGAAGTCGTTCGTTTCGACGGATCGATGATCAGCAACTGATTCCCCTTCGCTTGATTCAGCAGTCCAATCCTGGAATCTTTCAACGCAAAAGGTGTCAGAAACATCGTGGATCGTTGATTTCGGCCTAGGTTTTCAACCGGGTCAAGAGGTTGTTTGTCCGAAAACGACTTGTCGTCTACCAAATAAACGGCCCCCTGGGCGGTCACGGCAACGAAGCCCTTTTCGTCCGTCGAAAGGGAAGTAACCGGTACACCGACGTCTGATTCCCAGACAGGATCTCCGGTGCCGGGCTTCATGGCTGTCACACGTACTCCGAGATTGCCGCGAACAACTCGAGAATGAATCACATAATCATCGGCTTTGATTGGTCTATTGGTGAACTGGTCTCCGTCCTCTCGCAACCATTGCCGATTCAGCTTCTGCGAAGTAACTTGAACTTGGTAGTAAATCAATCGAGTCGAAGCAAGCCAAAGATCGTTCCCGACCATCAGTGGCCAAGTTGTTTTCGGGCTCGTTTCGTTTTCAATCAAGCTGACAAGCTTAAAGACTTTGTTTTTTGGGTTTGTAGGTTCGACATCGAGGATCGCTATTTCACCCAGATTCGTTGCGACCGCCAATCTACGGCCATCCATTTGCGGCTCAGTCACAACATGCCCGCGAAGTGTGATCGGGTTTTGAGCTGGCTTGATGTCGAGTCCATCATCATTCGTGCCGAAGACTCGCATCGTGCAATAGTCGGAACCATCATTCTCAAAAATGATAAGCTGGTTGAGGATCCATATAGGCGGAACAGCGATCGTCGATGGTGCGTGTCCGACATACACGACTTCTTCACATTGTCCGCTTGCGCGTGAGATCGCGTAGAGGTTGGAGTGATTGCCCAGTACATAACGTTTCTGTTTCGAAGTCGAACCGCCGATTCCCACATCGATCGCTTGTGGGAATTTCTTTCCCCATCTGGATTGGCCAGTGGCCGCGTCAAGGCAGAACACTTCGCCGCTGACAGTCGGAACAAAGATGACGTCCGAGTCGATCGTTGGCGAAATGAGTCGCCCGTTCATCTTCGCTTCCCAAACCAAGGAACCGTCTGCGGCTGCCAATCGTCGTAAAACACCTTGTTCGGGAACGGAGACGAGTACATCGCTATCTCCGACCGCTAACAATCGCTTGGGTTCGCCTGTCCAGTCCGTGCCGATATGTTTTCGCCAAATCACTTTTCCATTGCCGGCGTTCATCGCAACCACTGAGCCTTCGACTCTCAGATAAATCGTCGAGCCGTTTTCGCCATCTAGCCCCGGGGCTTTTCGACCGACAAGCAGAACGCTATTGGCAGAGTCCGATGTCGCCGTCTCGTTGTTCATTTGAGGAGACTTTGGAGCCGCAACGACTAAACTCTGTTGCAAACCTGTGGCTTGCGCAAGCAGTTCGTTGAGTTTGGCATCCGATTGAAGTTGCGGATACTTCCTAAGCAATGCTCGGCGTGATTCGTAGGTCTTTGAAACATCTTTCGCTTCGACAGCGGTCGTCATAGCCACGAGAGTCGACGCCAGATCTTCGCCGCGCAATATGTCCCGGAGCAGACGGCTCTGGTCCTCTTCGATCTTTTTGATGCGAAGTTCATTTTGGGTTCTTTCCTGCGTTCCGACGTATCGCGGGTCGCGAACCAATTCCAACTGTTGATTCATTTTTTCGATCAACGTTTTTCGATCTGCGATAGACGATGTGCTTTCGATCTTCATCACAAATTTTTCGGAAATTCGTAATAAGGTATCGGTTACATCGCCGCGTAGCTCATTCAAAGCGGATTCGCTCGCGATCGTCGGAAGTATTTCTTGGCATGCCTTGAGCGCGACCATCGGGTCGGCTGCTTTTTCGGCGTCTTGCCGGATCTTAGCTAACCCGACCATCACTTTGGATTGGCTTACACGCGAGTCGGATGCATTGTTCTTTCCAAAATCGCCGAACGACTTCGCGGCCTTCTCATAATCTCGTGCTTTGTAGGCATCTTCCGCTTTCGTCCAGGCTTCATCAGCGGATCCTTTGAAAAGCCATCCTAGCAGAGGAATTAAAAGGATCAGCAAAAGCGCAACGACGAACCCGTAACCAAGGATTCGATACGATTCCCATGCGCTCTTTTTCTTAACATTCGTATCGCGTACCACGCGTCGTGGCAATTCCTCCAACTCGCTGAACGCTTCGACTTTTCGTTTGCGACGCGATTTGCGTTTGCTTCCCACGTCGATTGCCTCGATGACCTCGACCGGCTCATCGATCACTTCTACCTCGGCAACCTCGTCCACTTGAACCATGTCATTAGGCAGTAGATCCTCAACAGAATCGTGATCGTCGGGTATTGGCTCAATCGGTCTGCCGCCGCGCAACGCAAGCGATGGGTCGGGTCTAGTCCCGGCAGTAGCCTCATTGAGTTCCGTCACAAGCTTGGTTGCTTGAAAGCGAGTCAGCTGTCCATTTTCGACCAAGAGCTTGGCAATGGCTTCAGGTGTGACACGGCCCTTCGACTGCTCCACCTGGCGATGAAGCTCTTCAATGATTTCTGGGTCGAGTAATCCTCGGCTCTCCAGAAGAGCTATAAACTGCGACGCTGCCATCGTTTAATCAAACTCCTCAACCACGGTCACTTGAAAACTACTAAAACCTTTGTCTCGGCCTGCATCCAATGCAGCCACAACGGCAGCATGGATTGAATCGACGTGCGCTTCCACCGCCATCTTAAGAGCATTGTCATTTGCACCAGTGACCATCTCCTTGCGAGCGTCGTCGAGCGCGATCAACAAATCCTGCTTGCTGCTCGCTTGCCGATCTTCGCCACCAGGCAGAATGATCGTATAAGCATTGAACTCATCGACTTGGACTCGAACGGTATCGAGAAGTTTCTCCGGTTCTTCTCGCTGAAGGGAAGATGGCTTGTCGGACAATGCAGGTGGCTCTTCAAGCACTTTTTCTTTTGAAAACGAAGCCGTAATCATAAAAAAGATCAACAACAGAAACGTGACGTCCACCATCGGCGTCATATCCATGTCGTCCTTGGGAAGCTCCCGTTTCTGGAACGAGATCTCTTCGACGTCGTCTTCGTCCTCCTCATCCTTTTCGCCGTCATTTTCGTCTTCATTGACATTCTTGCCAACGCCGCCACGATTCAGACTATCGAGCGCGACATCCTCATTACGCATCGGCTCATAAATTGGATCAATTATTTCGACAACCTCGACCATTTCATCCGATACGATTTCGTTTGGATCGAGCTTGGATTCTGAATCCACCGTGTTGCGAAGAGGTACTTGAATCGCTCCATCGCACGAAGGGCAGCGAATCTCACGCCCCAGCAATCTTTCGTTGACGGAATGAGTCGCAGAGCATTTCGAGCAATGAACACGAACGGACATCAGTTGGACTCCGAAACGGCAATATTGATCATCTTGCCCTCTTCTAGAATCTCGGAAATCGCGATTTTCACTTTCTGCATTTGGCCGGAAGTTACATTCCCCTCGGCTCGAACAAGCACTTCCGTCTTGCGCCCCGATTCCAGTTCAAGCTGCAGATACTCAGCAATTTCCGCAGCTTGCTGTTCAGGGTCATCGGAGAAAAGGGCACCATCCCCTTTGGCAACAATCGGCGTATCTCCCGAGCCTCTCATCACCAAAATGGAAACACAGTTTTTGGTCGCAACCGAACTGCCGTTCTTGGCAGGAGGAATATCGTAGGATTTTTCGCCGGTCATCTTCGAGGTGAGGATAAAGAAGATCAACAACAAAAAAGTCATATCGATCATTGGCGTGATGTCCATTTCGTCGTCCATAGGGGGACGATCGGGCATCTTGAGGATCTCCGGTTCACTTTCTTCGACACTACCAGTCATCGCGCTCGCATCTCCCGAAGTCGCATTGCTCATTACGAACCTGCTTGCATGTGAGGAGGAAGCTTAAGCGCTCTGACGCTTGTTTCGTTGTTCAATGAGAGCAAGGCCGATTTTGTAGGACTCCAAGAATCTGGCTAATCCAGAACCGACCAGATCTTGCATATGACGAATTCGATTGTGGATGCTCGCCATCGCCATAACCAAGGGGATCGCGATCATCAGTCCAATCGCGGTGGTTTCCAGGGCCAATCGAATGTCGCCTGCTAGCTCCGCAGGCGCCACGTTGGCAGCCGAACTGAGCTTTCCGAACGCGGCCATCATCCCGACCACTGTTCCGAACAACCCAAGCATCGGAGCTGTCTTAATAACCGTCACAATCCAGGCGATACTGTAGTCAAGATCCGCAATGACATCCCGCTGAAAGCGATCGAGTGTCATCTGTCGCACCTTGTTAAATCCGAAAATTTTATTCTTGCATGCGAAACTTACCATCATGGGTAATGCCCGCGTTTCGCCCTCGCAAACCTGCAAAACGGCTTCGAAATCGCCCCGTTTTAAGTCCGCTTCGATCGATTCGACAAACGCATCTTGGGCTTCTTCCGTCTTGAAGCGTTTGCGATTCACCCGCGTCATCACCAAAACAACGAAGTAAGCCCCCCAAAGGGCCACTGCCGCAAGTGCCACATACGAGCCTTTTCCAACAATATCGAATATAGCGGTAGGGTCCATAGTCGAACGAATCCGGTGATGAGAATTTAGTTTTAGAAGTAGCTACGAGCGCCGCCACTTGCGGCCATTCATGCAGAAGAGGCGGTATCCTTAAGCATAGCTGCGACTCATCACTTTGAGGATTGGCCATCCTGAGATTTCCAACAGATTTGAACCTTTTGCCCTCCAATCAGTCGACAAAAGTCAAAGTAGTAGGCACATTCCATGTGCCGTCCACCTAGAATCATGGCAAAAACTTGACTGCGAACGGCACGGCGGAGCGTGCCTGCACCTTTTGTCGGCTGTGTCGTACTTCAATGCGACAAAATGTCGTACGTAGTGCCCCGATAAAAAGTGCCCCGATAAAAAACTAGTCGATGAGCGAGGTTGCAATCCCTTGAGCGTCGATCTGCCAAGGGACCCATACAAGTGCGAGGAGCTTAATCTTGGTATCCCCCTTTCGAATCGGGATATCGATTGCTTCTAATGTCAAGTTCTCGACCGAGAATTGGCCGGTGACCGCATCGATCTCCTCTTGACACTGACGCTCGATTTCATCTTTTGCGGCTTGTAGTTCCCCGAGCGTTTCTTGAGCCCTCATGACGTCCCCTTGCTGAGCGGTCGCTCGGCCAAAACCGCGAACGGCCGTCGCAGCTTTGGTTACGTTTCCTTTTGTTGCGAGCTTGTTTCCGAGCAACGCGCCGAGAATACTTGTGCCAATGTTGAATATCCCTTCCATTTGCTTGGATTTCGCAGCCTCTGTTTGTTTGTCGAGCCTCTGCTGGGCGGCCAACAATCGCGTTTGAAACGTTCTTATTTTTTCGGCGTATTTTGCCTTGAGCTTGTCGATTGCGGCATCTCGAGCCTCTTTGGCGGAATGCGACAAATCGATGCGAGCATCCGTTTCGCTCATTCCCGGTGGGGTTGTCTTTTTGATCGCTTTGCAAGAATAAACGGTGCATTGGATATGTCGAAAAAAATAGTCCTTGAGCGATTTTTCCCAATTACTAAAATTCTTGGAGGAGGACAACTCCACTGGCATGTCGGCATACGTATAAGCGTCTTCAGGCTGATTGCTCAACTGCAAAACATCGGGCTCAATGCGAGCGGATTCATCCCAAAGTGGATCGGGTACATCACCTTGGATGTTGACCATCAGTCGCACATCCTCCCAATAGTCGACGTTGGCTGGCGCTTTCACGAAATGGATACTCGCTTGCCCTAGTATCGCTGGCCGATAGATCACACGGTTCTTGGAACCGGGAATCTTGGTTGGAATCAAGAATCTCTCGGTCACATCTGCAGGCACAATCGGACGCGAACCGGACTCGGCTGATGAAGCACTACCAGACGATGTTGCAGGCAAATTCGGCGAACCCTTGTTCGATGCCAGATTCTTTTTTTCTGCCATCAACGTCGATATCTGTTCGCGGGACAATGGCCCTCGCAAAAACGACAAGGCCCATCTCGTTTGGAAAATGGTTGGCCCGTCATCATGCACGTTGTTCATTAGAAAAACGCGATTGCCGAGCGACGAAAGGGATCGCTCCATCTCCGCCCGATCGAACGCGCTTCCCTGTTGCAACGATGCCCCCTCGAGTCCGTCGAGCACCCGATCCTTGTCCCGCTGCGTTTGCAGGCGACCAAGAAACCAAGTTCCCATGTTGGACAATCCTTTGTAGTCCAAGTCGACCGGATTTTGTGTCGCAAGCACAATACCAAGACCGAAGGCTCTTGCTTGCTTGAGCAACGTCAGCATCGGCGGCTTGGATGGCGGTTTGGCGGACGGCGGGAAGTACCCGTACACTTCGTCCATGTAAAACAAAGCTCGAAGCGATCCCGTCCCCGGCTGGGCTCGCATCCACGCTAATAACTCGCCTAAAAAGATGGTCACAAAAAACATGCGTTCCGAATCGTTTAAGTGAGCGATCGAAATGATCGACAATCGCGGCTTGCCATCGGCCGTGTACAGAAGGCTCTTGATGTCGAGCGTTTGGCCATCAAGCCAACCGGCAAAGGCGGGCGATGCGAGCAAGTTGTTTAAGCTCATCGCCAACTTGACTCGCTCCGCCGCTGGATAAAACGAGTCGAGATCAAGAATCCCAATCTTCTTCAGAGGCGGCGATTGAATCTGCCGAATGAGCTCTTCCAAACTAAGGTTGCTGCCGTTGCGCCACGCTTGGTCGAAAATATTCGAGAGCAAGATATGTTCGCGGCTTGTGAGTGGATCGGCGTCGATACCCAGTAACGTCAGCAAACCCGATGAGGCTGCTGATACTTTTTCTCGCATCGTTTCCGCGTCTTGTTGCACCGTTGGAGGTGGAGCATCGAAGCTTTTGAGAACCGTCATCGGTACGCCGATTCTACTCCCTGGCGTGAAGATGGTCATATCGACTGAATCGCGATACCGTTGGATGCGATCAGCGTTTTGATGCCAATCGTTCAGCCCTTTGCGCCAACGGTTAGCCGTTTCTTCTGCAAGCTCGTCAATCGATTTACCTTGCCGAGGCGCTTCCGAAGGCTCAATCCATTCTTTAAAGTCCGATGGTGCCAAATTTGGGAAGGCAAGCAAAAGGTTGCCTAAGTCACCTTTTGGGTCGATGCAGATCGCAGGGATGCCGTCGATAGCCGCTTCTTCCAGCAAGCTTAAGCACAATCCAGTCTTTCCGCTTCCCGTCATCCCCACGCACAGCGCGTGCGTCACGAGATCCTTGGAGTCGTAATTGACCAGTTCGTCGAGAAGTTTTCGGGCACCAAGATCATACTTCTTTCCGAGATAGAAACTGCCAAGCTTTTCATAGTCTTGTACGGATATCATCAACGAGCGTCTTTCGAAATCAAGGTTAGTCTGAAACTTCTCGGCGAACGCCACCATGATCTGATGGCAACGAGCACCATTTCATTGAGCACAAGGAACTGAAGATCTATTCGTTGGCTACGTTTACGTAAACTTTCAATGCGGAGTTGTCTTCAACCAATAGCCGCATCATTTCTTTGTAACCCCCCAAACCGTCCACCGGGCTGGTCAAAATTTTTGACAAGACGTTTGGAAACATCACTTCACCCAACGCCAAATCTCGAATGCCAGATTCAAAGTGCTCTCGGTTTGCATTGACGCTACCAACCAGTAGCTTGTTGCCGAGCACCCATTCGATATTGATCTTATCCGAAGGAACGGTTGTGGTGACTTTGCCACCCGTGATGCTTGTCCAAACCAACACTCCGTTGTGACCCAAGGATTCCATCGCGCTGAATGCAATCGCCGAAGAACCGGTTGCATCGACAATCAAATCAGCCTTGCCGACTCGCTTGGCAAGTTCCGACAGGGAGGTTTGCGATGTTGGAATATAGGTTGCTTCCATTCCCTCGACGATCGAACTCTTGAGGTGTGGGCCTGCAGCTCTCGCGAGCGTAAACACTTCGATTCCCCGAAGTCGCAGGATGAGCGTTGACAACAAACCAATTTGTCCAGCACCGAGCACAAACGCTCGTTTTGGACTCCAAACCTTCATGCGACGTTGTGCCTCGAATGCTTGTTGGATCGCTTTGGCCGCACAGCTCATCGGCTCCATGAGCACGTGTAGATTTTTGAGCCCTTTGGGGACTCTCACAACGTAGTCTTCGTGATCCACAAAGTACTCCGTCAAATAGCCGTGCAGCAAATTGATGCCGCGTTCGTAGTAAGTCTCCTCACTGGTCATGTCGTAGGTGCCGATCTTATCGTAGATCGAACCACCAGGGCGACGTACGGTTGCCGTCACGTAATCGCCCACTTTGATATTCCGAACGTTGGCCCCAACCTCTTTGACGATTCCAAACGACTCATGCCCCAAAATGAGATAGTCATCGCCCGGGGGTGGATTGCCGTAAAGTGCATCGTTGATCTCGCGGTCCGTTGCATCGACGCCGACCTTGAGAACCTTGACCAGAATTCCTTTTCCGTCCGGGATCTTACCGATCGAAGGCATAGGAATATCGCGTTCATGTACGCTGTTGGGTGTGCCAGGCCGGACTGCAATCGCTTTCATAACGTTCTGCTATCGGTTTATTGAGAATGGGGTGGGTGGAGGAAAAGACGGCTAATGGCCGAAAATTATAACGACCCGACGACGCTTGGCCACAGACGATTGCTCAGTGCAACAGTTTATTCAGGGCAGCAGTTTATTCAGGGCAGCAGTTTATTCAGGGCAGCACTTCATTCAGGGCGATAGAGCAGTCGACTGCAACTAGGGCAAATGAAAGGATTTCCCATTCTGAGTTTGTCGAGAATGCGTGGCGTAAGGCCGGTATTGCAACCACCACACGAAACGTCTTCGAGTTGCGCCATAGCATCTGCGCCTCGACTCGATACCAACCGCTTGTAGTCGACCTTGAATTCTGGCGTTAATTGCGTTTCCACTGTGGCAAGGTTTCCCTCGACGCGGATCAGCTCTTGTTGGAGTGTGACAATCCGAGCGGCAACGTTGCTATCGGTTTTCACTTTTTCCGCTTCGGTGAGTTTTAGCTTTTCCTCGTATTCCTTGGACGAGGCTTGAAAGCTATCAATTTCCTCGAGGGTTTCCAGAATTTCGTCTGACAGTACGTTATTGGCTTGGGTGTCCGCCGCGATTTGCTCTTTGATGGCCTGGAATTCGCGATTATTGGTGGCGGAGTTCATTTTCCCTTCCCAATCGTGGATTTTGGCTTCGCGTTCACGAAGTTGCAGTTGCTTTCGGTCGGTCTCCATCTTTTTCTGTTTGATGGTGTCCTTGCATTTTTGCAACGCGTCTTTTGCCGTGTCAACCTGGGTCTGAGCAGCTTTGATTTGCTTGGGGCCACGCTCAATTTGCGACTTTATTTCGGCAATTTGAACCAAGAGTTGATGCAGATTTCGGACTATGGAGTCGCTAACGTTCATTCGATTTCCACTGATAGATAGTTCGGCGAAGCGGTTTCCCAAGATTAAACCACAAATGACGACAGAAACTAGCCTGATATCTCTATTGCGATCTGAATTGCAAGTAACGACAATTGCTAACGCGGATTGGACGGACAGTACCTATTAATTTAATGGAAATGCAATGATATCCTCTGCCTTTAAGCGCTGCCTCTGGAGCGGTTCTGCAGTCGTTTTTCTTTTTTGCGAAATGTCTCCGCGACTCGTTTTTTCACAAGAAGCCGCGAATTCCAATCGCAATAGCGACCGAATGGCAGTTTCCGCCGATCTGGAAACGATCTACCTCAAAACCGAAAGTGCGTCTACGGTTGCCGACTACACGTCCATTCTTGATTTTTGCCGAAACGTAGCTGGAGACAGGACCCGTTCACGTGAGGACCGCGAATACGCTCGCATTTTGATGAGTTGGGCGGCGAACCGCCGAGGCGAAGCTCGCAGCGATCAAGCGGGAATCATGGTTCGAACTCAGCAGTTGACCGAAGCCGAGCAACTCGACGCTTTGGCCCGCAAGGATTTTGAAAATGCAATCCAACTGGACAACACACGCTGGCGAGCTCATCACAATCTCGCGATCACCCAAGCCGTGCAGGGGGAAACGCAGGCTGCACTGGATAGTTTTGCCCAAGTGATCCGGCTCAACCCCGAATATCCAAACGCCTACTTCAATCGGGGCGAAATTCTCTTTCGTGCCAATCAATATGAAGCCGCGTTGCTGGACTACGAAAAAGGAATCCAACTGGCGCCGGACGATTCATCCGCTTTCAGCGGCAGAGCCCATACGCTCTACGCTTTGGGGAAAACAAAAGAAGCGCTTGCCGATTATGCCAAAGCGATGGAGCTCGCACCGCAATCGGTGGATGCAGCCACGGAGTACGCAGATACTTGCCAAGCACTCGGCAATTGGAAAGACGCGGCCACCGCGTATCAAAAAGCGATGCAACTCGACGGCAAAAATGCGAGACTGCTACAAAATGCAGCTTGGATGATGGCGACTTGCCCTGATGATTTTTATCGAAATGGTTCGTCCGCCTTGGAGACCGCTCAACTGGCCGTGCGAGTAGCCTCCGCACCTGCATCCGCACAAGTGCTCGACGTCTTGGCTGCGGCACAAGCAACCGCTGGAGATTTCGCCTCTGCTCAGAGCACGGTGGCAGAAGCACTTCGTTCGACCACGGATCCAGTGCTTCGAAGCGAACTGCAAATGCGAGGAAAGCTCTATCAACGAAAAAAAGTTTACGTGCAACCAAAACGCTGAAATAGTGGTTGTGGTGAAATTTGGAACGATCAAACCTCTGTAGGATCGAAGATATGGCTACGACTGCGATCTCACAACCAGTTCATGAGCGGTTTCAGAAACTCAGAGACAACTGGAAGGCCAAAACACGTCATTTGTCGAACGTCGGCCAAATTTCTCTCGCTTTTTCTTATCAAAACATCATTGGCATGGGGCCTGAAGCTCATCTTTACCCTCATCTTTTGATCTTGCTCCCCTCGCCTCGTACTCGGGGAGAGGGGCAGGGGGTGAGGGGTTTTGCACTGTGTTTTGATTGGTTTTTTGATCGTGAATTCAACGTCTAGCTGCGTTTCAGAGGCGTAAACAAATAACTGAACCGGAGGCTACCATGTCAGGGCTCTACCCCTCACCCCCCGACCCCCTCTCCCCGAAGGAGACTGCTGATTTAATCCGCATTAATCCCAACCCAACGCGTTAGCGAGGGACGGTCTGCCCCTCGCTAACGCGTCGGGTTGTGATAGAACCTTTCCCTGCAGCAAATCCACTAAATCAGCAGTCTCCGAAGCGGGGCGAGGGGGAGAAAACGCACGGAGATCACGCAAATCTAGTAGGATTTCGAGTCTAGCGTGTTTTGAAATGTGGGGGTAAAGATGAGGGCCTGAAGTCGTGTACTCCCGGATGGACCCAAAGCTATCGTTCCAGGTAAGTGTCCGCCGCCATTGATCAATTGTTGCGCATTCGCTCCTGTCGCTCCTGCTCTTCTTCGTAAGCAACGTCGATCAAATGCAGTACCGCATCGACATCAGCAGCCTCCGTCGGGAACTCGAAATTACCCGTTAGCTTCAAGTCAGGACGGAGCTCACGCTTTTCATACAATTCCCAGATTTCTTCCGCGTAGTGAGTATCCGCCAACTCAGGCGCAAATCTAGAGTAATATTGAGTTATGTTTTCAACATCGCGTATGAGCATGCTCTTGGCGCTATTGTTGGCTGCTGCATTAACGACTTGCGGTAAGTCAATGATAACGGGTCCTTCCGAGTCTTGAAGAACATTGAATTCCGACAGATCACCGTGCACCAGCCCGATACACATCATACGCAATACATAATTCATCACGGTCGCGTGATCCCTGACTGCTTGCTCCGCAGACAACGCGATGTCGTTGAGTCGAGGCGCTACGTCACCATCCGCTCCGGTTATCAGCTCCATCAACAACACTCCTCCGAACAAACCATAAGCTTTGGGGACTCGCACTCCCGCTGCCGCGAGACTCAACAATGCATCCACTTCGGCCCGTTGCCAGACAACCTCCTGTTGATCTCTTCCGAATTTGGATCGTTTTTCCATTGCTCTCTGCCGGCGGCTGTTTCGAATTTTTCGTCCTTCCTGATACTGAACCGCTTTCTTGAAACTGCGGTCGGCAACATCCTTGTAAACCTTAGCGCAGCAGATCTCCTGGCCACACCGCACAAGAAAAACTTGGGCTTCTTTCCCGCTCATCAACGAACGAATCACTTCGTCAACTAAGCCGTCGTCGATCAGCGGTTGAATACTCTTGGGTACTTTCAAAACGTTACTTCTTCTGGAAGATGGAAAATTTGACCGAAGTGAACCAAACTATTCTCGAGTCAAAGTTGAACCAGCATACCTGTCCGGTGCCAATGTTGCAGTATTGGCGTTTGCCAAACCTTGTAGGAATCAATAGAAATCGTAACGAAAATGGGTTGGGATTCTCGGTATGGGCTCCATTTTGGGGGCTTCTCGGACCTATCTCTACCCACATTTCACGGCACCCAAGTACCGCTGGCGCGAGAGTTAGCCAGCTTTTGCTGACCAGCTTTAAGGCGAGCGGCAGCATGAGATATAGCCTTAGCACAGGCTGCTAGCCTGTGCTTTTTGGACATTACAGCCCTGGCAGCGTTGGCAGCCTGTGCCACAATGCGTTGGTCCGCTCTGTTCGGGATGAGATCCAGTGGAACTATTCCGGTTGACCAAGTTCAACGACTACTTTTTCGATCTTGCCGGTAAACGCGAATGGCAGCTTGTAAGAGAAGTCGACGGCTGAGCCAGAGTCCATGCCCACGTCGACCCCTTCACCGAGCGAAAACTGAAGCGGTACCGTTTTGGGAATTTTCCCCTCGCCTACTTTCTTGCCGTTGGCCGTGATCACCACCGACGCAGGTTTACCTCGCTCTCCTGGTTTGCCTTGGTATGCAAAGTTAATCGACAACCTGACTTTCCCCTTGGAAAGAGGCTCGCTGGTGATCGTATTGCGGTCAATCGCCAAGTAGTTGTAGACGAAGTTCGCTTTGCCATCGCGAAGATAGATCCCTAATCCGCCAGTCAGTCCGCCATGGGTATAGATCATCCCTTCTGCACCGGAATCAGGAATCTCGATATCGGCAGTGATTGAAAACGATTTGTTCAGCACTGGTGGCGAAGCGCCATCTGGCAGCGCAATTTGACCTGGATAGTACGTGAATTTGTTCCGCTTACCCGCAAGACTTGGCCGCCCCTGTAGTTCGGCGTTGAGTCGCTCGACCGCCCGCCAGTCCAACGGTAGCACATGATACTTCTCTGCTTCTTTCCAGAACAACGCTTCGAGCTCTTTGACCTTTTCCGGATTTTGGCTGGCGACGTTATCCGCTTGCGTGAAGTCTTTGTTGATATTGTAGAGTTCCCATTTGGCATTGATCGGATCGAAGTCACCGCGGACGGGCGCCCACGGAACAAAACTGCGGCTCGAAGCCATCCAGCCCTCATGATAGATGCCTCGATTGACAAGCAATTCGAAGTATTGAGTTGGTCGCGTTTCCTTGGCATTGGCCTCGGTGAAGCTCTTTAGAAAGCTCACTCCCTCGATTGGTTTTTGCACGATTCCGTTCAGTGTTTCTGGGGGCGAAACGCCAATCGCTTCGTACAGAGTCGGTACAAGATCGATCACATGGAGGAACTGACTGCGAACGCCTCCCTTGTCCTTGATCTTGGCAGGCCACGAGACAACCATCGGATTGCGAGTCCCCCCGAAATGGCTCGCGACCTGCTTGGTCCATTGAAATGGCGTATTCATGGCGTGAGCCCACGCGCTCGGGAAGTGATTAAACCATTTTGGACCACCGATTTCATCGATATGTTTCAGGTTGTCTTCCCAGTCTTCGGGAAATCCATTGAAGAAGAGATTCTCGTTGAGGCTACCTTCCAACCCACCTTCGGCGCTCGATCCGTTATCACCGACGATGTAAATAAAGATCGTGTTTTCCGCATTCGGCATCGCTTTGACAGCATCGACGACACGTCCCATGTGATGGTCAACGTGGGCGGAGAATCCCGCAAATGTTTCCATCATGCGAGCGTAGACTTTCTTTTGCCCCGCATTGAGCGAATTCCAAGCTGGCAGACCTTCGCTGCGGGCGGTCAATTTAGCATCCTTTGGCACGACGCCGATTGCTTGCTGTCGCTTGAAAGTCTCTTCGCGATACACGTCCCATCCAGAATCGAACTTGCCCGTGAATTTGTCAATCCATTCCTTGGGTGCGTGATGCGGGGAATGGTTGGCGCCGGGCGCCACATACAAGAAGAATGGTTTGTCGGGAGCGATGCTCGTCACTTGTCTCGTCCAGGCTATCGCCTTGTCGGCAAGGTCCTCGGTTACGTGGTAGTTTGGATTTTCGCTCTTGGGAACAAGATTGCGGTTTTCAAAAAGAATGGGGTCCCACTGATTCATGTCCCCGGCATTGAAACCATAGAAGTAGTCGAAACCAAGTCCATTGGCCCAACGATCAAATGGACCCGCCGCGCTCGTCTCCCAAGCTGGAGTGTTATGATTCTTGCCGATCCAGGCCGTTCCATAACCGTTCTGACGTAAAACTTCTCCAATCGTACCGCAACTCTTAGGCAAAACACAGGTATAGCCCTCATACCCGGTGGCCGCTTCCGTAATCACGCCTGTTGCCGCGGAATGATGATTGCGGCCAGTGATTAGGGCCGCCCGAGTAGGACTGCACAGTGCCGTCGTATGAAAGCGGTTGTACTTCAGGCCTTCGGCAGCGAGTTTATCAAGAGTCGGTGAGGGAATGCCGCCTCCAAACGCTGAGTATTGACCAAACCCCGAATCGTCCAACAAAATCAATACGACATTCGGAGCATTTGCAGGTGCTTTTATCGGTTGTGGAAATTGCGGCGGGTCGGAGTCCTTGTAGGTTTTTCCGACTTTGCCCTTGAACTCAAAATCGGCTCTGGGCAAGCTCTTCGATGTGGCTTTCTCGCGAGCCGGATCGGCCGTCGGCTGCTGGGCAGTGACCCCAGACATTGAAACAAACAGTGCGATGCCAATGAACAGCCCACAACAGACCGTTCTTGCGAATGCACATGCCATCGAATTCATCATTTCGGTTTCTCTACTTTAGAGTGAATCTTGCCGTCATTGCTGGTTGATTGCGCGTTTGAAAAAGCTATTTGATCTGAAACACAACTTTCTCGATATTCCCGGTAAACGGGAAGGATCCCTTGCCCTTGTAGGCTGGATCGATTGGCGTAATGGAATCACGACCAACCTCAAAGGGTTCAAGACCATGCCGGAAGGCTGAGCGTTCTACCTTGCCTTCACCCGCTGGCTGACCGTTAACAAACAACTTCAATGTACCCGAGCCTTGTGGTGATCCATCCGGTGTAAAGTCGGTACTCAACGTTACCTTTCCCTCAGGCAACGTCTTGGTCCCTTGAATGGTCACATCCGCAACATCAAAAAAGGTATAGCGAAAGACCGGCTTGTTCTCGGTGACATACAATGACCAACCTGCGGAAAAGGCTCCAGCACAGGTGACAACTCCCTCGGCTCCACCTTTTGGGACGACAAGCTCCGCCGTCATCGTCAGTGGACGTGGAAAGAGTTTTGGTCCAATCGGTTCGGGAAGCGAAACACTATTGCCATAGTAGGTCCAACTTGTCTTCGGCTTTCCAGCGATTCGCAAACTAGGATCCATCCGCTCGGAGAACCGTGGATCAAGAGGTAGGACATCGTATTTCCTCGCCTCAGCAATGAACTTCGCTTTGAGCTCCTCGAGCTTGGCAGGCATCTTCGCCGCTAAGTCATCTGCCTCGCTAAAATCCTGATCGACGTTGTACAATTCCCAGGGAGCGGTCAGGAACCCATCGCCACGTCCCAGCGTCTCCCATGGCAAACCATACTTGCTGCAAGCGACCCAACCGTCATGATAGATGGCTCGATTCGTTGCTAGTTCAAAGTACTGTGTCGTTCGTCGATCTTTTGCTTTCGCGTCGTCGAATGAATAGACCATCGAAACACCTTCGATTGGTTTCTGAGCGATTCCGTTAACAACCTTCGGTTCCGCAATCTTGGCCGCTTCCAAAATGGTCGGGACCACATCGATCACGTGATGAAACTGATTGCGCAGCTCACCTTTGGCTTTGATTCCCTTGGGCCAATGAACCACCATCGGATTGCGTGTTCCACCGAAGTGGCTAGCAACTTGTTTGGTCCATTGTAAGGGAGCATTCATGGCCCAGGCCCATCCCACAGGCACGTGTGGCTCGCTGGTCGGCCCACCGATTTCGTCGATCCTCTTGATGGAGCTTTCCAGTCCCAATTGCACACCCAGCAAACTGGCTATCTCACTGAACGTGCCTTCCAGGCCACCTTCGGCGCTCGCACCATTGTCACCCACAACATACATGACGAGGGTGTTGTCGAGCTCACCGGAGGCTTGCAAACTGTCGATCAATCGACCGACTTCGAAATCTGTGTAAGCCATGTACGCAGCGTAGTTTTCCATGAGTCGCAAGTAGACCTTTTTCGCATCAGCCGACTGAGTGTCCCACGCTGGCACCTCCTTGGGTCGTGGAGTGAGTTTGGTTCCTTTGGGGATGATTCCTAGCTCGATCTGCTTGGCATGAGTCAGTTCGCGTTGCTTGTCCCAACCATGGTCAAACTTGCCAATGAATTTTTGGAGCCAATCTTTTGGGGCATGGTGCGGTGCATGAACGCCCGATGTGCTGAAGTAGTTGAACCAAGGCTTATCCGGCGATGCAGCACGAATGTTGCGAGTCCAAGCGATCGCTTCGTCGGTCATGTCAGCGGTGAAGTGATAGCCTTGTTCAGGCAACTTGGGCTGTGGCACTGCGGACGTGTTTCGGTAAAGAACGGGATAGTATTGGTGCGTCTCGCCTTGGTTGAATCCGTAAAAGTAATCGAAGCCAAGTCCTGTCGGCCAGCGGTCGAACGGACCAGCAGGGCTAATATCTGGCTCAGGGGTATTGTGCCATTTGCCGAACATTGCGGTGGCGTAACCATTGTCACGCAAAACTTGCGAAACCAAGGCCGTGCTCTTCGGAATAACACCGGTGTAGCCAGGATACCCGGTTCCCATTTCGATGATGACGCCGGTAGCGATCGAGTGATGGTTCCTGCCTGCTAGCAGCGCACCGCGCGTCGGACTGCACAAAGCCGTGGTGTGGAAGCGATTGTACTTGAGCCCATTGTTCGCCAGCTTGTCCATTTGCGGTGTCGGCACCGGACCGCCAAACGTCGAACACATTCCAAAGCCGACGTCGTCAAGCAAAATCAACAAAACATTAGGACTTCCTTTTGACGCCTGAACAGACTCCGGAAAATCCGGCTTCGAATCTTTGTAGGATTCTCCGATCTTCCCCTTAAAAACCGGATCCGGTTTTGGCAACTGCAAACCACCATCTTGTGTTGCAGTGAGTTTGCTATCTTGAGCCATCAATGTGTTTGGACCGTCCATCGTTGTTACGACAAACACAAACAGCATGACCTGAAAACAACACAACCAATTCAAACCACTTCGGCTAAACATCTTCACAAAAACTTTCAGCGGAGAGTCGCGGACAATTTTTTGACACAGTGCGGTTTCATCCTGATCCTCTCAGGTTTTCGTCCCGCACTATAGGTTTAGCACAGCCCCAATGATGTTTCAACTAGTACTAGTGGCTCGGATTGGAATTAACGTCGCACAGGAGACTACTCGTTCCCAGGCTCTGCGGTTCTGCCTGGGAAAGCATTGGTGTGGAGGCTCCCGCCGCCTAAGTTCACAAACTAAGGATGCATTTCGGCGAGGCGGAGCCTCGCTTGCCTTGAGTTACCAGGCAGAGCCGCAGAGCCTGGTAACTAGACTAGATTGCACAGGCGACAAAACTTGCAATCAGTGGCAATAGGATCGCAAGGGGTGCGATTTGGAATCACACCTTCGGGTGCATTTGTATTGGTAACAAAAGCTACTTAAGCTACTACTTAAACACGGACAGGATTTCGATTGCTTTGTCTAAGCCACCGGCTGCATCGACAAAATTTTTCATGGAAGCAAATAGATCATTGTTGGAGAAAGGAATTGCCGCAGCAGTCTTGACTTTGATTGCTCCTGGTTTAGGACCACGTTTCTTGCCCGTCCCCTTACGGCTCTTTCGAAAAATTTGGTAAACGAGTGGAGCAGAAACAGCAATCCCATTCTTCTCCAACTGTGCGACGATTTCGGGTGCGCTTAGCTCGGGATTTTTTGTGTGAAGCTCGCGGATAGCTGCTGATTTATTCATGCCTTTTTTCATTTTCTGCCTAGTGTGTTTGGGTAACTCTTGGTGAAGTAAAGATTGTAACTCGAAACAATAAAAAAGTGCATGCAAAAATCGCTTTTACTTACTATTTGTTTCCACTATCGGCTTGGTATCATTATCTGCCGGAATGTCAAGTTGATACGCTCGCCAACATTGAGTTTGGTCTTGGGGACTTCATGCTGCCAAAACTGCTGCATGGTTCCAGCCATGATGATTAGCGTTCCGTTGCCTGCGAGGAATGTTTGGGTTTCTCTGGTGATGTTGTGCCTGATGCGAAATTTTCTAGTTGCCCCCAAGGATAGGGAGCCAATTAAGTTCCCGATTTCCGGTTCGTCGTCCGCGTGCCAGCCCATGCTATCCGAACCGGACCGATATCGGTTAAGTAAGCAGTAATTGTACTCACCCTGAATGGCCTCGATCTTTCCCTTGATCTCAAGCAACGTGGCGGTCCAGGCGAGTGCCACATTATCGACACCTGAGTAACGGTAATTGACGCCGGTATCACCATAGGATGCAATCAATCGCGGTTGCATGTGGCCAAAAATGCCCGGCTTCTGCTCCCAAACACACTGGTCACGCAATTCGGCGAAATAGCGATCTGCAAGATTTACATGCAGGAATGCGGCGTCGTATAAGAGAATGCCGCCATCACGTAGTTCAATCGTATTCATGGTAAGTACGCAACTAAGGTCCGCAACTCGGCAGCGGCTCATCCGATGCCTTTTGGGGCAATGTAGCCTCGCTGTTATAAAAAACTACTTGCAAAGTACAACTGACAACCGCATAACGATTCTATTCCAGAAAACGATGTGGTTGTGCAATGACTTTGCGTCGCGTTCAAAGCACTGAGACGATCGAATTGAGCTTGCTGAAGTAGGCAATCGGCAAAGTAATACTACAATACCACTCCACTTCGTAGTTGTGTCCAAATACGGGTCCATCGTTCCTGCCCGCGAGAGAAACTTTGGGTCAAGAGAAAATCATCGCCGAACCTCGTCGGATTTGACAAGGGGCCGCAGCACTCTCCGTTTCAAAAAAGGGATTACTATTTTATTCATGAAGGACATCCTCGAGTCCACTCCTCATGGGTTGTACTGTGTTCCTGGTGATTTTCATATTGACCCTCAATTACCCGTCGCTCGCGCTATAGTCACTCATGCACATTCGGATCACGCTCGCTGGGGGTGTCAACGGTATCTTGCAGCGCAGCCCTGCGAACAATTGCTGCGACTGCGCATGAGTCCCGATGCGGAGTTTCGATTTTTACCCTACGGAGAAAATCTGACGGTAGGAGGGGTCCAAATCCGTTTTTACCCTGCTGGGCACATACTGGGCTCGGCCCAAATCCGTCTTGAGTATCGCGGCCAAGTCGCATTGATAACTGGAGATTATAAACTTGGCACCGACCCGACATGCGAGGCTTGGCAGCCAGTCCGCTGCCATTGGATGATCAGTGAATCCACCTTTGGGTTACCCATCTACCGCTGGGAATCACAGACAACGGTGTTCGATTCGATCAATCAATGGTGGCGAGCCTGCCGTGATGAGGGCAAGTGCTGCTTGCTATATGGATATGCCATCGGCAAGAGCCAACGGCTGCTCGCCGGACTCGATCCAACCATCGGCAAAATCTACTGCCATGGGGCTGTCGAGAAAGGAAACGAAGCGTATCGTCGCACAGGCATATCACTTCCTGAAACAACTTACGTCGGTTCAGTATCTGCCAGGCACGATTGGCGAGGAGCGATGGTAGTAGCCGTCCCCAGCGTACACGGGACACCATGGGTCAAGAAATTCGGGCGATGTAGTACGGCAATGGCGAGTGGTTGGATGGCTGTGCGTGGAGCTCGCCGACGCCGATCCGTGGATCGCGGTTTTGTGCTCAGTGACCATGTCGACTGGCCATCTCTGTTAACGGCTATCGATGCATGCAATCCGGAGACCGTTTGGTTGACGCATGGCTATACCGCATCGGTCGCTCGATATCTCGTCGAGAAAGGAAGGGACGCCAAAGTACTCGATTTGCAGGGCAGGAACGAAGGGGATGAAGATGCCACCGGTGATATTGGCAATGATATTGCAAAGGACGGTCATGATCCGCAATCTGGGGAAGTAAAGTCATCATGATGCGTTTCGCGGCTCTATACGATGCAGTTGATAGGACAACCAAAACCAGTGAAAAGCTCCGTGCTCTGGTCAGTTATTATCGCGAGTCAACCCAGGCTGATGCCGCTTGGGCGACGTACTTTCTCTGCGGAAACAAGCTCAGGCAATTGGTCCCTACAAAACTGCTTCGTGTTTGGGCAGCCGAGGAAGCGAATGTTCCTAGTTGGCTATTCGAGGAGTCGTATCATTCGGTTGGCGACTTGGCAGAAACACTGACGCTGATAGTGCCACCCGGCGAGATGCAAGATGACTTTTCACTTACCCATTGGGTCGAACAAAGGTTGATGCCGCTTCGAACTATGGAACAAGCGGAACAACGAGACGCCGTGGTTTCGATTTGGAAACAATCAACCATGCAAACGCGTTTGGTGATCTTGAAGCTGATTACGGGCGCGTTCCGTGTGGGTGTCAGCAAATCGATTGTTACTCGTGCGATCGCAGAATACGCCGGCGTAGCGTCCGATGTTATCTCGCATCGACTGATGGGTGCATGGAAACCCACATCGTCGTTCTTCGAAAGTCTGATCTCGAAAGAGGTACAGGATACGATCTCGAGTCAACCGTTTCCATTTTGTCTTGCACATCCGATCGATCATGAGCTTGGCCCTGAAAGCATCGGGGAAGCAAGGGAGTTTGCCGCAGAATGGAAGTGGGACGGAATACGAGGCCAGCTAATTCGACGTGACGAACAAGTGTTCATTTGGTCGCGCGGAGAAGATTTGATGGAGAATCGTTGGCCGGAGATTGAATCGGCCGCTCAGTTATTGCCTAACGGTACAGTCCTTGATGGAGAGATCTTGGCTTCCCTTGGCGAAAATCAAGTTCTTCCGTTCGCCAACCTTCAAAAACGGATCGGGCGGAAGGTCGTTAGCAACAAGCTTTTGAAAGAAGTTCCAGTAATCTTCCAAGCGTTTGATCTTCTTCAAGACGCTGGCGAGGATATTCGATCCCGACCGTTCTCAGAGCGTAGGCAGCGACTAGATCGCCTGTTATCAACCGTCGAGCACCCGAATCTTTGCCAAACGCAGCTTATCCCCGGAACTTCGTGGGAGGACTGGTCAAGGATCCGTGATCAAAGCCGCGAAAGGAATGCCGAAGGCTTGATGCTCAAACGTTGGGACGCAAGTTATGAAGTAGGCCGAGTTCGCGGTGTTTGGTGGAAATGGAAAGTATCACCCTACACGATCGATGCTGTACTTATTTACGCTCAAAAAGGGCATGGAAAACGGTCCGGTCTCTATACCGACTATACGTTTGCGCTCTGGCAAGGAGAAACGTTGGTCCCCTTTGCAAAGGCCTATAGTGGGTTAGATGACGCGGAGTTAAAAGCGATCGACCGATTCATTCGACAGAATACACGCGAAGCCTTCGGACCCGTTCGAAGTGTCGCGCCTGCATTGGTGATGGAGATCGCCTTTGAAGGTTTACAACGCAGCCCCCGCCATAAAAGCGGGATTGCAACTCGGTTTCCGCGCATCGTTCGTTGGAGACACGATAAAAAACCCGAGGACGCGAATACCCTCGCTCAGTTACTCGATTTATTGCCCAAATCAGAATAAAAGCTAGCGAATTGCGCAGTTCCAACGTGAAGAGTCGAACGCCCCTACAAACTATTTTCGACTATTTTGATAGTAAGGCGCAAAAGCCGTTTCGATTTCAACGCGATGCTTGGAAAGCCTATAGCGAGGGGGCCAGCGGTTTGGTTCATTCTGCAACAGGTAGCGGGAAGACGTTGGCAGTTTGGCTAGGACCGATTCTGGAATGGCTGAGACAGCACAAGAACCGGAGCGAGTGGAATCCCAAGAAGCCCCCTGCACTGCGTGTTCTATGGATCACCCCACTCCGTGCTCTTGCGGCAGACACCGAGAATGCTCTTCGAGCTCCCCTCGAGGCGATGGGACTTCCGTGGCTCTTGGAATCTCGCACGGGCGATAGTAGCGCAAGCACCAAAGCGAAACAACTTAAGCGTTTGCCAACCGCATTAATCACAACTCCCGAGAGCCTTTGCCTGCTCCTGACGCACGCCTCGTTGCAACCGCAGTTGAGCGCGATCGAAGCAGTCATCGTGGACGAATGGCACGAACTGCTCGGCAGCAAACGAGGTATTCAAGTCGAACTGGCTTTAGCGCGACTTCGTAAGCTCAACCCCTCTCTTCGAACCTGGGGTCTATCCGCAACACTTGGAAATCTCACCGATGCCAGCGAGGCACTGGTCGGATGCAGCTCGATTCAGCCGTGCAAGATCATCCAAGGGACAACCAAAAAGCGATTGCGACTTGATTCCTTGATTCCAGACAAGATGGAAAGATTTCCTTGGGCTGGACACATTGGGACTCGCATGGTCCCGCAGGTAGCCAAGGAAATCGAATCTGTCAAAAGCGTCCTCGTCTTTGCCAACACGCGGTCGCAAACGGAGATTTGGTACCAACATCTGCTGCAGCATCGACCCGATTGGGCTGGGCAGATCGCGGTTCATCATGGTTCGTTGGACACAAGCGTCCGAGATTGGGTTGAAAACGGATTGCGACATGGCAAGCTGCGGGCTGTTGTTTGCACGAGCAGTCTTGATTTAGGTGTTGATTTCTCAGCCGTCGATCTGGTGCTTCAAGTCGGCAGCCCCAAAGGCTCCGCTCGCTTGTTGCAACGTGCAGGCCGCAGCGGGCATCAGCCTGGCGCAGAAAGCCGACTCGTTTTTGTTCCTACAAACGCTTTGGAACTGATCGAAATGGCCGCGGCAAAAGAAGCAATTCAACAAGGCAAAATGGAAGCTCGGCCACTTCTGAATAAACCATTGGATGTGCTGGTGCAACACGTTGTTACGATTGCAATCGGTGGCGGATTCACATCGGAAGACTTGCTTCAAGAAGTCAGAACCACTCAATCGTTCGCGACTCTGACCGAAGACGAATGGCAATGGGTTCTCGATTTCGTCGTCCATGGCGGGAGCTCACTCGGTGCGTACCCCGAGTTCCATCGAGTCCAAGTCAACGATCATCGATATCAAGTGTCGATACGCCGCGTGATTACTCTGCATCGTCTCAACATTGGGACCATCGTTTCCGACACGGCCATGAAAGTAAAGTACATGAGCGGTAGCACGATGGGAACGGTCGAAGAGAGCTTTATTTCGAAACTCAAGCGAGGCGATCGATTTCTATTCGCCGGAAAACTAGTTGAACTTGTTATCGTGCGAGAAAACATCGCTTACGTTAGGAGATCCAAGGGTACGCCTGATGCAGTGCCACGTTGGATGGGCGGACGAATGCCACTATCGAGTGAGCTGAGCGCCGCCTTACGTGAAAAGATACACGAGGCATCCGACGGGATCTTGACGGGAGCCGAAATGAAATCGTTGAAAGGACTATTCGAACTGCAACAACGATGGAGCATCTTGCCGAGAACCGATGAACTTCTAATCGAGGTGATTCGCGAACGGTCTGGGTACCAGATCTTCTTGTTCCCGTTCGAAGGACGATTGGTACACGAGGGGATGGCTTCCTTGTTGGCGTACCGCTTGACGCGTCAACAACGCACAACCTTGAGCATGGCATGCAATGACTATGGCATTGTCTTGCAGTCTCCCCATATCATTTTGATCGAAAAGGCCATTGCAGAAGGGTTGTTCTCCACGGATCGGCTTGAGGACGACGTGCGCCAAAGCATGAACGCAACCGAGATGGCAAAGCGGCAATTCCGCCAAATCGCAAGAGTTTCTGGGTTAATTCAATCTGGCTTGCCCGGGCATCGCAAGAGCGCTAGCCACATCCAGGCCAGCAGCAATCTGTTCTTCGATGCGTTTAGCGAACACGATCCCAAGAATTTATTACTAGAACAATGTCGCCGTGAAGTCCTTGAACAACAGTTAGAATGGATGCGGCTGCATCTTGCATTAAAACGCATGGAGAAAGGAAAAATCAAGATGACAACCCCACCGAAGGTAACGCCGCTAGCCTTTTCCTTAATGGTTGATAAGTTGAGGGAACGTGTCAGCAGCGAGACCTTGGCGGAACGCGTTGGACGTATGCAAAAAGCACTAGAAACCGCCGCTAGCGATGAGGCTAAAAACCAATCATGACCGGCCTTTCTTCTTCCGCTGGACCAGCAACCATCCACACCACGAATTCTTTGCTTGAAGTTTCGATCGAAGGGATCGACGTTTGGCTTCTTTCAAAACGTGGACTCTACTGGCCCGAACAAAGAACCTTGTTCATTGCCGATACTCACTTCGGCAAGGAGGCTACCTTTCGCAGCCAGGGAGTCTCGGTACCTCGCGGTAGCACTCAAGGTACATTGGCGACCATCGCCAAGATGATTTCAGAGTGCCAAGCATCGCGGCTGATCCTGCTCGGGGATATGTTCCACGCTCGGTCATCGCTTTCGCACGACATTCGAGAATCAATGGAGGCTTTCTTTGCGGTTCATTCGCAATTACGATTTACGCTTGTCCTAGGAAATCACGATCGGGGTATTCACGCGTTACCCAAGCGTTGGCCAATCGAAATTGTCGACTCGGGCACTTCGATCGATTCGATTTCCATTTCTCATCTTCCGCGAGAACCTACTCCATCCACTAAAATTCTTCTATGCGGCCACCTTCACCCCGCCTACCGCTTTTCCTCCAAGCTGGACTCGGTCGGAAAGCTACCCTGCTTTTGGTTATCCAAACGGCAATTCGTCTTGCCCGCGATCGGGGAGTTCACTGGCACGCAAGTCATCCATCCAAACAAATCGGATCAAACCTGGGTCATCGCCGATAATCAAATCCTTCGAGTATAAACATGTCACTGACAACTGCTGATATCGACCGTATTATTCAAATGGCCTGGGAGGATCGAACCGCTTTCGATGCCATTCAAGCTCAGTTTGGCCTCACTCCAGGCGAGGTCATCAAACTCATGCGAGCCGAAATGAAGCCCTCCTCGTTTCGACTTTGGCGCGCTCGAACCACGGGGCGCAAGACGAAGCACGTCGCTCTTCGAGATTTTGAGGTAGGTCGCTTCCGGTGCCCTGACCAAAAGGGATCCTAAGCCGGTTATTCCCTTGACCGGCTATGAGTTAGCTGCGTTCACAATTTCAATCATGGCTAACTCGATTGGATCAAGCTGCAAGTGGTCCAGTTCCAGATCCATCAACATGTGCTGTGGATTCGTCGTGCCCGTTAAAGGCAGCATGCCGATGCCAATCGCAAAAGAAAAGATGATCTGAGCAACGTGACAATCGTACTTCCTTGCAAGCTGAACGACTTGCGGGTGAGTCAAGACCCTTGCATTGGCCGTCAGCAACGAAAAACCTTGATAGACAATGTCGTTCGAACGACAGAACTCTCGTACGCCTCGGTCCCATGCTTGCACGGCGTAGCATCGATTCTGAACAAATCGGGGTTTGATCTCGCAATGCTTCACCAGGGTAGTTAGCTGTTCGAGCGAGCAATTGCTGATTCCCAAAAATCGCGTGCGACCGTTCTTTTGAATCACCTCCATCGCTTTCCACGCGTCCCAATCGTTGGCACCAAGGCCACGCGATTGACTTGGGCCATGCAACACGTAGGAATCGATCGTTTCGACGCCCAGATGGACTAGGGAACTAGCAAAAGATTGCTCAACTTGCTCTGCAATCGACGCGGTTGGGTCATAGGGCAAGCGATGGTCTTGGCCGCCGCGAAACGTGAACTTCGTCTGCAAAAAGAGATCATCGCGGGTTACCAAATCCTTCTCGATCGCGTCCTGAATCGCTTCCCCCACACCCGCTTCATGGTAGTGTTTGCGTTGATTGGCAGTATCGATTCCGCGAAATCCCTGTTCGATGGCTAGC
>JAIPFP010000102.1 GCA_021736575.1 Pirellula sp.
CTCCACCTCCCCTTGCAGGAACGCAGTTACTTTCAGTTAATGGGTTCAAATCAAACCCATGAAGGGACTTACACCCTCCCGTTTCGACGCCTTCAAAGGCGCACTAGTAGGCACATTCCATGTGCCGTCCACCTAGAATTCTGGAAAAAGCTTGACTGCGAACGGCACGGCGGAGCATGCCTGCTACTTTGTCGGCTGCGGCACGGCGGAGCGTGCCTGCTACCTTTGTTGGCTGTATCAAACTATGGCGAAGGCCGGTTAAGCTCCTTCCGATAGGCTGTGCCAAATTTTCGGGAAAATCTGGGAGTGCGTTGAAATGGGAGCCTCATGCAGATTCCCAAGAGCGAACGCGGCGGCAATGGCAATCGGTACGCCTGCTTCGGCGAGAACGAGTTCAGCGCGACGTTCCGCAATCAAGGCCACCATCTCTTGGGCGCGGGCCAGGGCCATCGACAGTCTTGATTCGGCGGATGCTTTCGATGTTCTCATGTCCGCTTCTGCTTGTGCAATGGAAAGGGCTGCACCAATATTGTTTCCGACACTCACGTGAACGATGTCTGTCGATACTATTTCATAAGATGAATTGGCATCAAGTCCGCGAGCAAGCACGTTTTGGGAAATAAGACTAGGTGTTTGAAGTATGGTTCGAAAGGAATCTGTCGATCCAATGGCACTGATGATTCCTTGGCCAACGCGAGCGATGATCGTTTGTTCCGTTGCTCCGCCAATCAATTGATTCAAGTTCGTTCTGACCGTGACCCGAGCTCTTACGAAGAGTTCGATTCCATCTTTGGAAACACCGCTTATGCTCTGTTGGCCTGATTCGGTTTGCTCAGGGCATTGGATAATTTTGGGAGAGACACTCGTTCGAATGGAATCCGTGATGTCGCGACCTGCGAGATCAATTGCCATTGCAAGGTCTAAGCTCAGCGGCAAACGAGCGTGCCTGGCTGCAATCGAGGCACGCACGACCTTCATCACATCTCCGCGAGCTAAAAAATGTGCCTCAAGACAGTGCGTACTCATGCCCGACTCGCGATCAATGCTTAAGCCAGCCTGCTTACCCATTATCTTGGCGGTGACGATCATCCTGGGGCTGACACCTCGCAGCGACATACCAATTAGATCCACCATGCGCACATCCGCTCCGCAGGTGAACGCCTCAAGCCAGAGCCGTCCGTAAACGACGACGATGAATGCAGCCAGGATCAAAAACAGGCCCAGCGGAACCAAAAATACAATAAGCATCATGGAGCCCCCCTTTGGACCCATTTGTCAACGCAGCCGCAGTGGTATCTAGTCCTGTGCCGTTCGACAAGAGTCATATGAACACAGATGCAATCCCAATGCTATCTCTCAACCCGAGAAAGTCGGGCGATTTCGCCAGTTATTGGGCTTGATACAAAGACGGGTTTTGGCGACAAGTACCGTGTTGCACGGCGACGCGAACCTACTGCGGGTTGGATTTCGCAGACTACCAAGTACTTGAAGACTAAAAGCCATCAACAAACACGGACGTTTTCATGTCGGATCCATTGATAACCCCCGAAGCAACTGCAACCCCCGAAGCAACTGCGTCCGGAACAACACTGTCGCGCAGCCACGTCGATTCCGAATCACTGCTTCATCGAGCCGAAGCTGCGTTGCAAGAAGTTGAAGATTCTCTTCAAGGTCCCAAAATCAAAAAGTACCAGCTTGACGAACTGATCGGCACGGATGGCCCACCCGAGAAAGTATCCATGGATTTGCTTCGAGGTGTGACTCTCGACCTAAAAATCGAGTTGGGCCGAACTCGCATGCATCTCGACGAAATATTCCAACTCCGCAAAGGCTCCGTCGTAACGCTCGACAAGCTTGCGGGCGACCCGGTCGATGTGTACGTCAACGGTAGACTCGTTGCACGTGGTGAAGTCCTTGTTTTAAACGACAACTTCTGTGTTCGCGTGGCTGAATTGGTAGGCAGCGATGCGATCCACTAACACTTCATTGCCAGGTCTCTGCAAATCGCTCGCAGAATCCACGACGACACTCATCGCGATTGTTCTGTTTGCATGCTGCGCCAGTTCAGCCTGTGCCCAATACCAGCCCGGGCTACAAACGCCTCCAAGGTCTCCAAATGATCCCGCGTTAGTGCATCAGCCCGGTTATAGCTTGCAACAAGCCACAACTCCTAGCCCGTTGCAACAGGATCGATCGACACCTAGATCAAGTAACGCTGGAGCAAGTAGCGCTGGTGCAAGTAACGCTGGAGCAAGTAGCTTGTCTCAGTCCGGCGTGCAGCAAGCCAGATGGTCATCCGAATCGTCGTCCGCGAAGGTAGAAAATCCAAAGGCGAGAACACCTCTAGAGCTCAAGTTGCGAAACAAAGAAGCGGGCAGCAGCGTGGATAAACCCGCAAGCACTTGGGCCGCTGCCCTGTCCATGTTTTTTTCGCTGGCCATTGTGATCAGTCTTTTTCTTTTTATTGCATGGCTCTTTCGCAAGTCGCAGCCGAACACATTTGCGAAGTTGCCAACGGGGGTCCTCCAAGTTCTGGGGAGCACGGTTATGGCTCCCCGTCAGCAAGTATATGTCGTTCGGTTCGGGAACAAGATGCTGCTCGTTAGTCATCAACCGGGTCAGACTCAAACTCTCGGCGAGATAACGGATGCGGACGAAGTTCATCGGCTTGCCGGACTCTGCGAATCGAATCAGCCAACGAGTGTTACGCATTCCTTCCGCGAGGTGCTCAGGCATGTTGCATCAGGTCGGAGCGATACCGAATCGCAGCCAAACGCGAGAAGGCGAACCTAAGTTTTAAGAGCGATTTCGAATGCTGAATTGGATCAGTTGCATGGGTAATCGAATCATTGCATGAATCGTTCTGAAAACGGTGCCAGACAGATTTCGGACGATTTGCCCGAGGAACAAAGAGGGGACCCCGGAAGCGCTTTGAATGTCTTCGACACCGTGCGGCCAGTCCTTTACACGTTCGATGGCCAATTCTTGCCAATGTTTGCTGTACGGGAACATAGTAAGTCTCTGAAGCCAGGATTTAGGTATCGTATTTTTGCCAAGATGAATTCCCGACAGCGAGCCCGCCAAGACCGCTACATCTCCGCATGCTCCACCGAGCAAAGCGGATCTCTCTATGCAATTGCGATAGTTTTTTGGATGCCTGAGCCAAGCGTAGATACCCATTACGGCAGTTGCAAAGAGTTCCGTGGGAATGCCATTTGCCCATCCAAATTGCCTCGCTACGTATGCAACGGATCGATTTTCCGAAAGAAACTCTCGCATCTCATTCAACATGTAACTCAATGTTGGTTCGTCGGTCGACGCTTTCAATCTATCGATCGCTTGGAGTGGATCAAAGTTGACTGGATCAACAATTTGGGCAATTTGAGCGGCATAACCGACCAAGATACCCGCGTGCAATGCAAGTTTGTCCGGATGAGAAACTTCAATACACTTTTGAAACCAGCGTGAAGACGAATTCATGTTTCCCTGCAGCATCACTGCGAGGACGACTGACCTTATTAAGGGATCATCTGCGAATCCTGTTTTCATTGAATCATCGCCTACTTTTCGAAATAGCCGCTGGTAGACCTTTGCGATGTGCTGTTTCGCATGTCTCCATGGAAAGGCGCGTTGATACCAAGCAATTCGATTTCTAAGTGAATTTGCGAAGAGTTCTTTGTCGGTCTTCGATTCTAGTATGGCTTGAATCGTCATGAGCATCAGATGAGTTCGTTGGGATGTAACACCCATCCCGGGCTGAAACTGAAAGTGAATGGGAGTTCGTCCAAACAACTTCAGGCTGATGCGAGGGTGAAGGCCATCACGAGACAGAGAGATGGCGTCCGCTACGGCGCCTCCCAGTAGCATGCCTTCGACGGCCTGTTCACGACGGTGGGTCGGAATAACTTGGCTCCACTGGAACGGAGGGGCCTTTCCTGGTCTTAAGCCGCTCGATTTCTCGCCGTGAGAGAGTCGCAGACTTATCTTCTTGCCAGTGGCATGCGCTGGACTCGCTCCAACCTCCATGGCGAAGTCTCTAAGGCGTAATTTATGAGGTTGTGGCCGCAACATTCGATTCCTAAACTCCAATTCGTCCGAGGATACACCCTTTGCTACTTAGTATGTGTTCAATTTTCCAAAACCAATGCTTCTTTGGCAACAGAATTGCAATTTCGGTCGAGTCCGCTCCGTATCCGGAAGCGCGAGTCCAGAAAACCAGTTACAATAGGAATAATCGTTCCCCTCCCGCAGTTAAGGAATTCTAATTATGGACCGAAGAAACTTTACTTTCAAAATGGCTGCTTTGGTTTTTGGCTCTGCATGGGCGTCTCGAACATGGGGTGCCGACGATCTTTTGCGGACGCCATCCCAAACCCGCGGTCCGTTTTATCCGATCCCAGAAATAGAGAAACAATCCTTTTTCGACGTAGATTTAACACGCAAAAACGACGCGTCGCCTTTGGCGGAAGGTGAGGTCGTTGCGATCCGCGGAACGGTTGTCGATTTCTCTGGCAAGTCCTTGGATCGAGTTTTCGTCGAAATTTGGCAGGCCTGTAATTCCGGGAGATACAGTCATCCAAACGACAATGGCGCGAGTCCGCTTGATCCAAATTTTCAGTATTGGGGCCGAATGGAGACAGGTGTTGACGGACTGTTTTCGTTCAAAACGATACTGCCAGGAAAGTATCCAGGACGAACGCCGCATATTCATTTTCGAGTCGTCGCCCCCCGCCGCGAGATTCTCGAAACTCAGCTCTACTTTCAAGCCAACGAAGAGCTAAACAGCAAGGACGGTGTCTACAACAGCGTTCCAGCGAAACAACGAAAATCGGTCACGACCGCGTTGGAGAACCAAGCCGTAGATGCAAAAGATCCAAATAGTCCAAAATTGCCGACCGGTCTTTTTCAGATAGTGCTGGGACCCGCGAGTGACGCAAAGTCAACTCCAGGAAATGGCCCCAGGAATCCAAAGAAGTAGGATCGGAATGGGGGGCACCAAGAATTTTCCGCCTTGTTTTCAAATTGTCGCGGCCTTTAGTCGACACGATGCTGCGCTTCAATGGCTTTGGAAACAGGTTCAAGAAAGCTTCGGTTCCATTGCAGCACTTAGTCCCAAGTTTGCATTCACCGAGTCCCAATATTATAGATCAACCATGGGCCTGGGTCTGAATAAGCAGTTTGCGCTGCTAGAACCATGGTACGACCCTGCAGAGCTCGCCAAACACAAGCTCATGTCCAATGAATTTGAATCGCAATACGCGACGCAGTTCAAGTGCGAAGAAGAACGTCCACTCAACGTGGACCCGGGCTATTTGTCGATGACCAAACTCGTGTTGGCGTCCACAAAAAATCGTGAACATCGTATTTACTTGCGAGACGGGATTTACGCGGAAGTGACACTGGCCTTTAGAAATCAACAATGGTTGCCGATGCCATGGACATATCCCGACTACCAGCGCGAAGACTTTCGAGTCTTCTTTCACGAAGCCCGGAACCGACTGGTCAAACAGTTCGCTGAATCATGATGAATAGCGATACGATGCAGAGCGTTGCCATACCAATGTTAGGACTGGTTCTAGCGACAGTCTTCCCTGCATTTCTAATCTCCGTGTTCGCAGTCGGTCTGGTGAAAAGGTTCGCGGTAACCCTGGGGCTTTTGGATGAGCCCAATGCCAGAAAGGTGCATACGGTCCCGATTCCTTTAGGAGGTGGACTTGGTATTTGGCTTGGAGTCGTAGGGACCTTTTTACTCGGAACGATCGTTCTTTATCTCTTGAGGACCAACGAACAACTTGCTCGCGAACTTGTACCGACTCGATTGCAGCCGCATTTACCAGGCTTGATGTCGAGGGCTGGACAAATTTGGCTGCTGCTTGGTGGCGGAACCATTTTGGCCATCCTCGGTTTGCTTGACGATCGATTTTCTCTCGATTGGCGAGCGAGGCTTGCGGTCGAGTTTCTTGTTGCAGGGTTCGTTGTTTACTTGCAAAACTTGCAACTCACCGCATTCATTGGCATCCCATGGTTGACGGGGATCCTAAGTGTTATTTGGATTGTCATGCTGATCAATTCGTTTAATATGCTTGACAATATGGATGCGCTCAGCGGTGGCGTCGCGGCCATCATTTGCGGAATGTTCGCGGTGATGCTAATCGTCAATCCAGATCCAGTACAGGGCCAACCTCAACTTTTTGTCGCTGCGATGCTTTTGGTATTGCTTGGTTCGCTGCTGGGATTCCTGAAACACAATTGGCCCCCTGCAACCATCTTTATGGGAGATGCAGGCAGCTACTTTGTCGGCTATTGGATCGCAATTGGTTCGCTTCTCTCAACCTATGCCGGTGCCAAAGGTTTGACGCCTCACGCGGTGCTTGCTCCTTTGTGCGTTTTGGCGATCCCGCTCTATGATATGGTTAGCGTCATCTGGATTCGAGTTCGAGAAGGACGCAGTCCGTTTCAAGCGGATAAGCGGCATTTTTCGCACCGCCTCGTCGACCTAGGGATGACGAAGAAGCAAGCGGTTGTCACGATCTATTTGGCGACGATCACCTGTTCGCTCGGTGCATTGCTTTTGCCGCGAACCGATATTTGGGGAGCTGCCATTGTCGTGGCAATTGTCCTTTGCATGCTGGCTCTCGTCGGTGTCCTTGAGAGCCTAACTGGAAGTAACGGAACGAAATCGCTTTAGAAAAAAATTGAGTCAAGCATTGAAAACAACGGACGCACCGAGAGTCACTTGGTTGTACGACCTTCCACGACGTTTGGCTTGTGTATTGCTCGCGATATGCCTAGTGATCTCACAACTCTATCCATGCGATTCGACAGTGAGCATTACCAATGGGGACAGCGTGATCTTGATTGTGATGACTTTTGGAATCAGCTTTTTCTTAGCGATGGATGATGTGTTGTCCGCGTGTGGTTTTGGATCCAGAGCTTCCGATTCCAAGCCCGTCGAACTATTCGGATATTGGATTGCAGGCCTTTGCTTACTTTTTTGCGGCTGGCTGTGGATCTGCACAACGAGACAGTCGGGTATTGGGAATGCGAGGTTTGCTACCAATGGATTTTGGCAATGGACGGCACAATTGGTCCTTTTGTTGTCCATTGCAAAGCTTAGCAGCTCTCCCAAGGTTGTTTCGTCGCTCATATCCCTGATGCTAGCATGCGTGGCTGGGACGATTGGATTTGCATTATTCCAGTACTTTGTCACGATGCCGAACCTTCGCCATTCGTTTGCTGCGGATCCGAATGCGATGTTGGCGAAACTTGGATATTCTGCCGACTCGTCGAATGCTATTTTGTACATGAATCGGCTTGCAAGTTTAGAGCCGACAGGACCATTCATTCTGACCAATTCTCTTGCAGGTTTTTTGGCCGCATGGTTGGTCTTGCTGACCGCTTTGCTTTGGAATCGCATAGCATTTGCAAGGGCAGACGTCATCAACCCAGAGAGTCAGACCAAGCGGTGGAAGGACTGGGTTCTACCGACGTTAGGCGTTGTTCTTGGCATCAGTCTTTGTGTCACTCTATTCCTGACAAAGAGTCGCACCGCATGGCTTGCAACTGCGATGGGTTTTATCGCACTTTGCGTCGCCCATCGGGTCTTTCGTAACGAGTGCTCTCGATGGGTTCAACGGCACCGACTCGTTGCGGGAGGCGTGGCGTTGATGATTGGAGTTGGAAGCATTGTGTTGGTGATTCGAGATCCATTGCTCATTGCGGAAGCGGGCAAGTCGCTATCCTATCGATTTGACTATTGGCGAGGGGCGATGTCGCTCATCATGGATTCGCCATTTTCAGGATTCGGCGTGGGCAGCTTTCAGGCCAACTACAACCGAGTCAAACTCATCACAGCATCCGAGTCACCGGCAGACCCGCACAATTTCCTTTTGGAAACGGCATGTGCAGGCGGTGTGCCCCTGCTTATTGTCTTGAGCCTCATCTTGGGGATGCTGATTTGGACGTTGTTCCGTCGAGCCAACGCCGGGGCAACGTGTGGTTCAGAGACTGGATGTTCGGCAAGCGACAAATGCGAAAGCGTGTCGATTTCATTGGGAGTCATGTGTGCATTTATGGGTGCCTTGGCTTACCACTTCTTCACCAGTGACGACGAATTATTTTATTCGGTTCTGACCTTCGTCGGACTTGGAACAACAACGTACTTTTGCCTTGAGAGGTTTGAGTGGAAGGTTGGGGATAGCAGCATCCGCATTGCTTGTATGGTTGCTGCGTTTGTGATGCTCGTGCATTTGTGTGCATCGGGTGGCTGGATGTTGCCAGGTACCATGAACAGTGTCTGTGTTCTTGCCGGTATCGGAATAGGGAGCAGCCGCGCGAGCATGATGGGTTCCGCGCCCAAGCGAGGTCTTCGATCGAGAGCACAGTTGTTTCGAGCAATCATTCTGTTGCTGCTTTTGTTGGCGGTCGTTGAGTTTACAAGAACGATGTGCCTGCCGATTCTGCGAAAATCAGAAAAGCTGGCAACCTTTACCGACGCTTCGAACCAGGTGCATTCCATTGAAGAATGGCGTGAATTGGAGGCCGCAGATGTCTGGGACCCCGAATTGCCCCGCATGTTTGCGAATGAATGCGTTCATGTTTTGGGGCGGCGCAATTTGTCGACCACGGAAAAAAACCGTTGGATTCGAGCGTTCGACGAGTCCGCGCAGGAATACCTGCGACGGGACCCAAACAACTGGATTTCCGCGACGGAATGTGGTCGGTGGAATTCGATGCTAGCCGAGCTAGATTTATCGTTCGCATCGCGAAAAGAGCTCGCAAACAAGCATTTTCGACGCGCTGCGACGCTATACCCAAGTGCCATTTCAACCCAGCTTCAAGCGGCAGTTAGTTCGAAGTGGTGCAATGACAGTCAAACTTGCCAGGACTTTTTGGCCCGAGTGGATGAAATCGACCGTGCGACGACTCATGCCGATCGGAGGTTGAGCGCCAGCCTCGTATTTTTTCCGCCACAATTAGAGCGGAGTCTCGCACCGCTGGAGCTGTCAGCACGTAAAAATATGGAAGTTGGGATGGCGAGAGGCGAACCTGTTATGCGGTGGCTGCGTACGAACGCGAATGATAGGGTAGAACCGTGAATACCTAGCTTATTTGTGGTTGTTTGGTACCATGTAGGCGTCGTGGTAGGCGGTCCGTTGTCTAATTTGTTGAAGTTGAATTGTTATGCGAATTTTAATGCTAACTCTCGTTTGTATCGCCGCTGGCTTCGGAATAGCGAAGTACACCGTCGATCAAAGAACCTCCAAGGTTGTCAACACGTTGGGTTTGAAGGCGGATATGGAGGCGAGCCTAGCGGTGGTGCCCGTTCCGAAAGCCGAGCAAGGGCGAATCGAAGTCGTCGGTGGCGATTCTTTCGATTTTGGGACGATGAAACAAGGATCGACTCGGTCGCACAAGTTTGTGTTTAAAAACGTTGGCGGCAGTCCTGTTCAACTTGAGTTCAAATCCAGTACATGCAAATGTACGGTCGGGAAATTCAAGGAAGCAAAGCTTGAACCAGGGCAACAAACCGACGTCGACTTGGAGTGGCACGCAGAAAAGGGCGTTACCGAGTTTTCGCAAACGGCCACCATTGCCTCGGATGTAATAGGCCAAGAGGAGATAAAGCTGAGCATCCACGGGAAAATTGGAACTTCGTTCGTCTTTGATCCTCCCGATCACGATTTCGGGGATTTCTTGGCGAACGAGGAGCACCGTTTCTCAGGAAAGCTTTACAGTTTTGAGGAAACTCCCATCAAAGTGAATTCCGGGAATTGGTCAGACGCTTCTCTGAGAAAGAATGTTCAAGTTCAGCTTGGCGAAGTGCGAGCCCTGAAACCAGGTGAGGTAGCGGAGTTTGCGGACGCTCGCCACGTCATGGATTTTACGGTCACGCTTAGTCGCGGTGTTCCATCGGGACGATTTTCCGGAAATGTTGCCTTAACTTATTCGGGCGAATCCAGTGGAGAAACAGAACAGTTTAATTTCCCCGTGCGAGGGCGTTCCGTAACCGTGGTGACGGTTGTTGGCGGCAACGATTACAACGAAGAAAAGAACACCCTCAGTCTGGGTTCGGCGAGTTCAAATGTCGGTCTGAAGAAGAGTTTCTTGTTAAAAGTGAAGAACGAAGGCGATGTTGTTCCGGTGGTTAAATTGGGGAAAATTACTCCAAATGCAGCTGCGGATGTTCTTAAGGTCAAGATTGGCGAGCCGACCGTTTCAGCCTCCCAAAGAATTTTCCCCGTAACCTTAGAGGTTCCGCCTGGAAGTCCAGCATGCGAAATGGCAGGCGCGTACGGTAAGGATTTTGCCAAGATTGTTTTGGAAACCAATATTGAAAGCGCGCCCGAGTTTCCGATGTTCATCAAGTTCAGAATAACGGACTAGAAAAATCGCTCGCGTGCAACATTGGAGGCTCGATCGGTGGCTTATCAGCGAAACAAGTCAAGGAAACGTACATCAAATGCATTGCTAGCCTTCTCGATTGCGTGTGGGGTCTCCTTAGCTATCCCAAATTTGCGTGGGGAGCCACCTGAAACCACCACAGCCAAACCCAGGCAATCGAGCAAAGTGAAAATTCGATTTCAGGAAGTTCCATCCGATAACGGAGCCGTTATTCCTGAGCAGCAGTCTCCGCGTACGGCGAAAGTAGGCAAACTTACGGATGCGGGGAAGGCGATTCTCTCCCCGAAATCAGACGATTCCGCAACAGGAAATCCACTCACCTTTGCCACCGATGACGAAAAGAAGCAAAAGATCGCAACGGATTGGAAAGATCCTTGGGCTGTATTCTTCATTACCGGCAAACAAAGTGGCTACATCGAGCCTTGCGGATGTACGGGTCTAGAGAATCAAAAAGGTGGTTTAAGCAGGCGAGATAGTTTGCTGACATCCGTCCGGAAACGCGGCTGGAACGTCGTACCAATCGATGGTGGCAACCAAGTTAAGGAAAATCGAAAGGGACGCCAGTCGGAAATCAAGTACGAATGGTCTGCTACCGCGATGAAAATGATGGAGTACCAGGCAACTACATTCGGCGTGGATGATCTGTTGCTAGGAATCGACTCACTATTGCTCCCAATGCTCGATGACGGTGGCGATAAGAGTGGACTTTTCGTCTCTGCTAATGTCAGTGTTGAGCCACCCTATGACGTGAAATACAAGACTTTTCAAGTGAACGGCCGAAAAATAGGCTTAACGGCCTTTCTCGGAGACGATTACGCAAAGAAGGTCCGAAATGCTACGGACCGTTTGGTGATTACCCCTGCTGTTCCGTCGCTGAAAAAAGTGACAACCGAACTGGCCAATGAAAAGTGCGATTACCTGATTCTCATCGCGCACTCAACGCTTGAAGAAGCGAGAGGAATCGCCAAAGCGTTTCCTGAATTTTCGCTGGTGATAACTTCCGGAGGAGACGGCGAACCCACCTATCGTCCCGAATTGATTGAAGGAACCAAAACGCAAATGGTTCAAGTCGGCATCAAAGGAATGTATGTTGGGCTCTTTGGCTTGTTTGATGACCCGGAGCAACCCTTTCGCTATCAGCGTATTGCTTTGAGCTCACAATTTGATGACTCACCTCGAATGACGGAACTTTTTGGAAGATATCAAGATCAGCTGAAAGCGATTTCGTATCAAGGCTTGGGCTTGAGGCCACTTTCGCACCCGACTTCGCGGGAATTTGTCGGATCGGAAAAGTGCGGAGAGTGCCATACGACCGCTTACGATATCTGGAAAAAAACCCCGCACGCGCATGCAACCGATTCGATCGTTCAGCCACCTCAGCGGACAACTGCCAGGCATTTTGATCCCGAATGCCTAGCTTGCCATGTGACTGGTTGGCAACCACTTAGTATTCTGCCATATCGAACAGGCTTTGACTCGCTTGAAACGACCCCCCACATGGTCGGTAACGGTTGTGAGAACTGCCATGGACCTGGGGCAAAGCACTCTGCTGCGGAGCTTGGAGAGCTTGAAGCGGACAAGGTCTTGAGGGATCAGTTTCGGGCCGAGATGCGATTGCCATTGGACAAAGCCCAAGACAAATGCCATGAATGCCACGACCACGATAACAGTCCAGACTTCCATAAAGACAATGCTTTCGAAGAGTATTGGGAAAAAGTCAAGCATTATGGCAAGGACTAGATGTCCGAATTGATTCGAAAATATGCGGTAACGCACAAGACGCACTATGAGTACTCCTCACCTAGTTCGCTCTGCCATAATCAAATGCATTTGCGTCCTCGCAACTTGCCTTTTCAACGGGTGTACCAATCCAATGTGGAGATATCACCCAAGCCGGACTCAAGATACGAGTGGATCGACTGCTTTGGGAATGAATCCGAGTTTTTCAGTATCGAACATCTGCACCCGAGTTTAACCGTCACCGCAAAATCGATCGTAGAACGTAGCAATCCAATCTACGCGTTGGAACAATCGCCGAGTTGGAAAGAAGTTGTGTCAATGATCGGAGCACAACGAGAGCATAGCCATCGGGAAGCAACTGAGTTCATCTACAACTCACGTCACTGCCAGCGTGCAGAAGTCTTTGCGGACTACGCGAAAGACGTTGTGGATGAGAATCGAAGTTTTGTTGAGTGCGTGCGAATGTTGATGTCGAAAATCTACGTTCAATTCGAGTATTCGACGGAAGCCACGCATGTCTCTACTGAGCCTGCAGAGGCCCTAGAAAAACGGCAAGGTGTTTGTCAAGATTTTGCGCATGTCGCAATATGTTGTCTGAGATCACTCGGCATTCCGGCACGATACGTTAGCGGTTACTTGTTGACGAACCCAGCCCCAGGGAAAGAAAAGCTTGTTGGAGCCGATGCATCGCATGCGTGGTTCAGCGTTTATGGCGGGCCTATTGGTTGGATCGATTTTGATCCTACAAATAATTTGATCCCGGGCGTTGAACATATCACCGTCGCATGGGGTAGAGACTATGCGGACGTTGCACCTATCCACGGAGTTTTCATCGGTGGTGGGTTTACTTTGCTCTCTGTCTCCGTGGATGTGCAGCCAATGGCTATCCTCGTTTCCGACGATTTAACAAATCACTGACGCATTTCCGCTAACGAAATCATTGGGATACGTTGTCTAGACTCTTCTTCTGCCGTTCGTCTCATGGAACCGCTCGAAAACGAACGCGAATCCAATCATGGTTCTCACCCGCTTTCCGATCGGCTTCCTGCTTGCTTGGTTTTACAACCGCAGGCTTGAACTGCCAATCGAAACAAGTCCCAAACCAGGTTTCCTGGCGGTTGCCGACAATGTACAATCAGGGGCTCGCCTTTCACTTCCGGATTGCGTTTTTCCGAAATCCCCAAGTCCCACCTTGAAATCAGTCGATTCGTTCATTCCGATCCATTCGGCCGGATATTCCAACCTGTGTTCTATTCATTTTCTAGATACCAATTTGCTTTCCTTTTCTGTGCCATTTGGCTAGTCGTTGGCAAGCTCTGTCAAAGTCAAGAGTCCGAAAGCGATGGGACCAGCAAGCCATCCAATGCAACGTTGGCGGAACGCGGCGCGATCATTTATCAAGCTTCTTGCGCCAATTGCCATGGTAGCCGGGGAGAAGGAGTCGCAGGCGCGTATCCCGACCCGCTCATCGGCGACTCAAGTCTCGGCGAACTTACAAAGTTGATAAACGACACCATGCCCGAGGGTGAACCGGACCAATGTGTAGGTGAAGATGCGGAGGCCGTCGCGACCTACGTTTATGAGCAGTACTATAGCCCAGCAGCCCAAGTTAGAAACAGACCCCCGCGCATTGGACTGGCAAGACTGACTGGAAATCAACTTAGACAAAGTCTGGCGGATCTCTATTCGCATTTTGGGGGAGTGGCGGATGCGTCGGATAAGCGAGGGGTCAGCGCGAGCTATTTTGATGGCGATCGCTTTAAAAAAGAAAACAAGAAGATCGAACGGATCGATCCTGTTCTACAGTTTGACTTCGGCAGAGATAGCCCCGGCGAAGGTATCCAAAAAGAATCGTTCTATATACTTTGGGAAGGTAGCCTCAAAGTGGATCGGACAGGTTGGTATGAAATTGTTGTTCGCAGCACTTGCTCCTTTAAAATGGACTTCGGGAAATCCGACCGATTGTTTATAGACAATCATGTTCAATCTGGAGACAAGACCGAGTTTCGTAAATCTCTGATGCTCACGGCAGGTCGGCTCTATCCATTCAAAATAGATTTTATTCAGCGAAAGCGAAAAACCGAACTCCCTCCTGCAAGCGTTTCACTTTCTTGGGTCCCGCCTGGAGGAGTCGAGGAAATCATTCCGACTCGTCATCTGCTGCCAGTTTCAGGTCCAGGTACTTTTGCATTGCAGAGCATTTTGCCCGCCGACGATCGAAGTTATGGTTTTGAGCGGGGGATTGCGATCAACCGTCAATGGGACGATTCCACTACGTCCGCTGCCATCGAGTTTTCACAGATTGCGACAACCGAATTGCTTCCCCGATTCCTGAGGAAGCACAAAGATGAACCGAACGAGAACAGGGCGCAGCTCAAGGCTTTTTTGAAGGAAGTCCTCGAAACGGCCTTTCGAGGACCAATCGAAAAAGAACTTGAACAGTGGTACATCGACCGGCAAGTGGATCGAACGGACGATGACGCGGAGGCCATCAAACGTGTTCTGCTGATGTCGCTTAAGTCGCCGCGATTCCTGTATCCTCTAGCAGATTCAGGTCGATCCGATTCACAACTTGCTGCGGATCGATTGTCACTGGTTCTTTTCGATTCGCTTCCGAGCGATGAATGGCTTGTCCGGCTAGTTCGCCGAGAGGAATTCAAATCGCCCGCTCAGATACGTGAGGCTGCCAAGCGAATGGTTCGAGACTACCGCACTCAAGCCAAAACCCAGCAGTTGATGCAGGAATGGTTAAACATTGCTCAATTCGCGGAGATTGCCAAGGATCAAACTAAGTTTACAGGCTTCGACGCCGCTTTGGTTGGCGATCTACGGGCTTCATTGGACGCGTTTTTGGACGAAGTGATTTGGAGTCCTGAAAGCGATTATCGCCAATTTTTCAAAGCGGACTGGTCGTTCACCACTCCTCGCATGACGGAGTTTTACGGAGACGCCTGGAAAACGGAAGGTGGCCAAACTTCGGGCCTCTCCCGGACCGTCGCAGATAACCGTTCGCGACACGGTATACTCACGCATCCGTTTATGATGAGTGGCCTGGCTTATCACGATTCAACGTCCCCCATTCATCGCGGTGTGTTTTTGATCCGATATATGTTGGGCAGGACTTTGCGACCACCTAGCGATGCTTTTTCGCCGCTGAGCCCTGACTTGCACCCGGATTTAACGACCCGAGAACGAGTTTCACTTCAAACGAGTCCAGAAAATTGCCAGGTCTGTCATACAAAGATCAATGGACTTGGGTTTGTGCTTGAGAATTTCGATGCAGTCGGTCGTTTTCGGGAAACCGAAAGGAACAAACCCATTGATCCGAACGGAAGCTACCGAAGCCGCTCCGACGAAATCGTTGCTTTTCAGAACGTGAAAGAGCTGGCGGATTACTTGGCCGATTCGCCGGATGCTCACCGAGCATTTGTGAGTCGCGCATTCCAGCACTTTGTCAAGCAGCCGCCGGACGCTTATGGACCGAATGTATTGACCGAACTTGTGAAGCGATTTGGAGAAAGCAACTTCAGTATTCGCGAATTGATTGTTGAAATTGCTATAATTGCTGCGACTCCCCCCGAAAATCCCACCCCACCCAAGGAAAGTTGATATGCATCGATTGACATCCCGACGAGATTTCTTGATCAAGACCGGCGTGAGTGCGGCTGCAGCCCATTTTTTGTACTCCCTACCGAGCCTTGGTTGGGCGGCTTCGTCCGGAACGCCCAAGAAGAAGCGGATGGTGTTTTTGTTCAGTCCCAACGGCGTCATTCCCCAACACTTCTGGCCAGATCAGTTGGGCAAAGAATTTGAGCTTAAGCGAATCCTGCAACCGCTCGCAGATTACAAGGATCGCATGCTGACACTTCACGGTGTCTGCAATAAAATCAAAGGAGACGGAGATGGTCACATGCGCGGGATCGGATGCTTGCTGACCGGAATCGAATTGTTTCCGGGCGATGTTCAGGGAGGATCGGATACGCCTGCAGGCTGGTCGATGGGGATCTCGATCGATCAACATATTAAAAACAACCTGCAATCGAATCCTGAAACGCAAACGCGATTTGGATCGCTGGAATTTGGGGTGATGGTTCCGGATCGAGCCGACACTTGGACGCGAATGTCGTACGCTGGTCCCAATCAGCCGATCGCTCCAATCGACAATCCATACCAGATGTTCGACAAACTATATGGCCAATCCAAGAATCGCGAATTGCTTGCGAGCGTTCTAGATGATCTTACAGCGGACTTCAAGAAAATTGAGCCATTGATCAGTGCGGAGGACCGTCGAATGCTTGACGACCACGTACAGATGGTGCGGGAGTTGGAAAAGGAATTGCAGACAGAGCTTGTTCAGCAAAGCAAGCAGAAAGATGTTGGGCATGCTGTACCGGCCCTGGCTGCGAATGTGAACGAAGAGAACAACAACATTCCTCAGATTTCCAAAATGCAGATCGATTTGCTGGTCAGCAGTTTTGCTGCGGACTTTGCTCGTGTCGCAACGTTCCAAATAACGAATTCGGTGGGGCAACCGAAGATGCGATGGCTAGACATCGATGAGGGACACCACGAACTGTCGCATGAGCCGGACACCAATGAAACGGCATTCGAAAAGCTGATCAAGATCAACACTTGGTATTGCGAACAAGTCGCATATTTAGCGAAACGACTGGCGGAAACTCCTGAGCCAGATGGACAGGGTTCTTTATTAGATAACACCACTGTTGTCTGGACCAACGAACTGGGCAAAGGGAATTCGCACACTCGCAACAACATTCCATTCGTATTGGTCGGGGGAGGATGTGGATTTGAGATGGGTCGCGCGATGGACTTTAAGGGTGTGCCGCACAATCGTCTGTTGATGAGTTTCAGCGAATCGATGGGAATCCCGGTGAAATCATTTGGCAACCCAAATTATTGCGAAGAAGGTCCCCTGAGTGGACTAACCGCATAAAAGGCATGAACCGGTCCGTTTAGCCCCTTTGGTTCCTAACGAAGAGCAAAAAGGCCGATTCAAAACGCGGATTCCGTGATCGTCGCAAGCAAACGCTATTCATCGATGCACGTAAACTCGGCACACTCATCGATCGCGTCCACCGCGAGTTAACAGACGTTGATCTGGAAAAAATCACGAGCACCTACCACGCATGGCGAGGTGTCGCATCAACCAAGAACAAAGAACCAGGAACCAAGACCCCACAATTGGCATTCAGTCCCGAAGGGACGACAGGAGCGTCGTTTCATTCCGCCCCGTTGGGCCCTTGGGGCTACGAACCGGGCGGTTGCCCTGTTTTCATGGGCTCACGCCCGTCCGTGCCGTCCATGGGCTCACGCCCATGGCTACAACATGCCGTCCCGTTGGGACTTTCGGCGATTTCCAATCGACAAAAATGCACCCCGAACCCGGATCGCAACCTTTTCCATCTTGACTTGGAGGTTACCGATCCTCTATCTCTTGCCCAAATCATGAAAACTGCAATTTTGCTTCCTACTTGGGTTGGCGATGCCTGTATGGCTACGCCCACGATTCGGGCCATTCGGAATGGGATGTCCGATATCAGCGAGCTATGCCTCGTGGGCCGCTATGCGCCCATTGCCGTATTAGAGGGTCTGCCGTCGGTTGACTCGACGATCACCTACAAACCGAAGTCCAAGGATGGTAAAACCCTTTCCCGGCGAGGTATGATCGCGGAGTTGAAGCGTCGCAAATTGGATTTGATCATTTTGCTTCCAAATTCACTGTCCGCTGGAATCATCGGTTTTATGAGCGGAGCGACACGTCGAGTCGGTTACGCGAAAGACGGACGTTCTTGGCTTTTAACCGATCGAATCCCATTGATTGAGGGGAACGTCGACAATCGAACTTTGCCAACCATCGACTACTATATGAACATAGCAAAGCATCTTGGTTGTGAATCCGACAACTTAGCGATGCAGCTTGCCGTTACGGATTCCGACCGAATCCTCGCAAAGGACATGTTCGACCGCTTTGACTTTGCTTGGGATCATCCAACGATTGTCCTCAACACGGCCTCGGCAACGGGAGAATCTAAGTTATGGCCAACGGGAAATGCGAGTCGTGCGGCTCGCCAACTGGCAATACAGCATGGGCTGCAGGTGGTAGTACATTCGGGACCCTCGGATCGGCAGAAAGCGAACGCCGTCGAATTCGGAGCTGCACACCCTTTGGTCAAAAGCATGGGGCAAATCGAGCACTTGCCGATGAGTCTAAGCAAGGCAGTTTTGGAGCAAGCCAGCGTGGTCGTCTCAACGGATAGCGGACCTCGCCATATGGCTTCTGCACTGGGCAAGAGGGTCGTCAGTCTTTTTGGTCCCACCTCACCTGGACTTTATCGAACCTATAATCTCCCAGAAAAAGTCCTTAGCAAATCGATGTCTTGCAGCCCATGTGGCAAGTACAAATGCCCGCTTATGCACAACAATTGCATGCATGGAATTACCTATCCGCAGGTGGTGGAGGCCGTTTTAGAGCAAATGCAACTTGCGGTTGGCGATTTGGAGTCAGAGATCGTTCGAGAAAGGTCACTTCCTAGAACTGCTGCATGATTGGTGTTACAATCCCGCAAATCGTTCTGGTGCTTTATTCTAATCTAGTTTTAGGATTAGCCGATTGGCGATAGCCCCGGTTCTTGCGACAACAATCGGGGCTAGCGCCCAACGGCTAATTTTTTGAACCTAATTCTTTGCATTGACAAAGCACTAATAGAAAATACTTTCCATTAACTGAACTCTGAGTTAAAAAACCTCGATGCAACGCAATTCTTCGCTGGACTTAACGCAATTCATTCGCGACATTCCTGATTTCCCCAAAGCTGGTATTTTGTTCAAGGACATTACGCCACTGCTTGGAAATGTAGAGGCTTTTCGGGAAACGATCGCACGGATGGCGGATCCTTTTAGGGGCCAAAAAATCGATTGCCTCGTCGCGGCGGAAGCGAGGGGTTTTATCTTCGCCGCACCCTTAGCACTGGAACTTGGAGCGGCCTTTGTACCGGTTCGAAAACCTGGAAAATTGCCTCACGACAAACACTCGTTCAGTTATGATTTGGAGTATGGCAGCGACACGTTAGAAATGCATAAGGATGCGGTTTTGGCGGGGCAGCGAGTGCTGGTCGTCGACGATTTGCTCGCAACGGGCGGGACTGTCGAAGCCTGCTGCAAATTGCTTTCGAACATTGATGTCGAGATCGCTGGCTGTTTATTTTGCATTGAATTAGTGGGGCTGAACGGTCGTTTGCGTTTGGCACCCTACCGCATCGAGAGTTTGCTGAAGTACTAGCAATCCGCCGTCGCGGCATTTATGCTGAACGCTTTCTGGTCCACGCGTCGACGGTCATTATGCCTATTGAATTTCATTGCGATCGGTGCTCACGATTATTGAGAGTGCCGGATGGCAGCCAAGGAAAACACTGCATTTGTCCAGGTTGCAAGGAACGGGTCCTGGTGCCGAATCCAGTTGGCCTTCGCATCGATGTCCCTTGCCCAAAGTGCAAGAATGTACTTCAGTGCGACGCGAACCTAGATGGAACGCGAGGTTGCTGCCCAAGCTGCGCGCACGTCTTTACGATTTCGATGGATCATGATCTTTCGGCAACGGACAACGCCCTAGAGTCGTTTCCGTTTGCTTGTCCCAAGTGCAAGAAGTTGTTCGAAGGGACGCCAGACAAGGAAGGGAAGAAGGCCAAGTGCACGGACTGCAGCGAAGTCTTTGTCATCGAACGATACACACCTCCTAAGTCTCCTAAGTCCGCCGAAGTACCCAAACGGGACGAATCTCAAAAGGTTCCGTCGGCTATCGGAACGAAAAAGAACTCAGTGGATTCGAAAACGAACCGATCAGGCCCTCCTGTTCTAAATACGCCGGCTACTTCCTCGCAGCCCGTTGCAACTGCCGGTTCGATCATGGATTTAACGTCCATGTTGCCACCGCCAGCGTCGAGCATGTCCGCTCCCTCCTACATGCCTCCATCGGTCTCACCAACGCCAACTATTCGCCGAAAGAAGCGAACTGCGAACTCGAATCAAGGCTCACGCCTTGGACTCATTCTGGGGATTGTAGGTGGCATTGGAGGTCTGGTGCTGTTGCTTTGTTGCGGCGGGGTTGGTGTCCTGTTTTGGATGTTCACTCAGAAGCAGACGATTTTGTCGAGCGGTTATTCTGCCGATGCGATTGGAATTGTCGCGAAAAAGAACAAACTTCATGCCAATTTGAGCGGCCAGTTGATTGTCAATCCCATGACAAGATCCGAGTTCATCATTGCTACGGGAGCTGTGGATGGAAATAGGACGATCACTCCTGAGTCGTATATTCAAGCGCTAAATTCAAGCGGACAAGTCCGGGCTCAATCGGTTTCGCCCGTTTCGAGAGCGGGTCTAAATGGGCTGCGATATCAAGTGCTGGGAACGGACGCACCCCATACTGCGGAGGTGTTTGGGCTGGGGGATACGATTCTCTTGGTCATGTATGCAAACGGGACGAATTTACAGGAGCGACAGGGAACCAAACCTCGAATGACTGCCGAACGAGCCAAGGAGTGGGATAAACCTGAC
>JAIPFP010000002.1 GCA_021736575.1 Pirellula sp.
GTCGAGGTCACTCAGTCGCCCGTCGATACCTGCATAACGGGGATTCGAAGCTGCTATGACGGACTTGGGTCGGTCGCCGCTGATGATGACCGTGACTGCTTTCTCGGTGTCCTTTCCGTCCCGCGTTTGCGAAATGAACTCACTGTACTTTGCGAGTAGTTTCTCCAACGCCACATAAGCGGATGCACCGTCCCGCTTGATATCAACCAACAAGGTAAACGCTGGGCCGCCTGGAAAAACTGGGCCGCCTGGAAAGACATGTCCTTTGTTTGCCTGGATACGCTCTTGAAGCGGAATTAAGTAGAGGCGTTCCAACGTACGTTTCTTCGAAACGTTCCATAAGTCGTGAGCGACGAGTAGCTCTCCGTCGACCAAATAAACATCTGCTTCCACGCTGTTGAAGCCTTCGTCGAGTGCGTCGTACAAGGGCCGCGCATGCTCGTAATCGTTGTGAGCATGAGCTTGGCGAAGAGGTTTTACGGGCCTCGTTTGTTCCTGGCCGTTGGCTTGTTGGTGAAAAACAATCCCCATCCCCATGCAAGCCACCATTGGAATCATTCCGAGACTCTTGAATGCAACCATGTTCGTATCACCTTATTTGTTGTTCGAAACTCGTTCGCTTTAGGCCAACGGCCCTATTCAACGTATCCTAAGGCAACGCTGTTGGCCATGGACGTCTGTCTACGCCAGCAACTCTCAACCTGGGTTTCGAAGGGAATTCATTAGCGTTTGCAGAAAAATCTTCCGACACCATCCGTTTTAACTTGATTCCGGCGGATCATCTGTTATGCTTCCATCCGGATAAACGGATGATGCTTAGACCCAAACAAATGACCAATGCCGCCCCTATGATTCTCTGGATGCAGAGCCTGTCGGACCCAACCCGAGCTAGGCTGCTGCGTTTGCTTGAGCGAACCGAGTTAACCGTCGTCGAAATGTGCACCACCCTACAACTTCCCCAAAGCACGGTTAGCCGTCATCTGAAAGTCCTAGCGGACGACGGATGGGCGGCATCGCGCCGAGATGGTACAAGTAATTTGTATCGAATGCACATCAGCGACATGGAACTGCCTCAGAAGAAACTTTGGAGCGTGGTGAAGGGGCACAGCGTGTCGTCGAGCACGGCCGACCAAGACGATGCCAGACTGGAACAAGTCATTGATGCACGGCGTTCTCGGTCGCAAGCGTTTTTTTCGTCCGCTTCCGAGAAATGGGACCGCCTTCGAGCCGACCTTTTCGGACATCGCGTCGACGCTTGGGCCTTTGCAGCCGCGTTTCCTTGCGACGCGGTGGTCGGAGACTTGGGCTGCGGCACCGGCGCCGTAGGCCAAATCTTGGCTCCGTGGGTTTCCCATGTGATCGCTGTGGATTCGTCCGCTGCCATGATGCAGTCCGCTCGCAAGCGGCTCAAGGATCACTCGAACATTGAGCTGCGCCGGGGTGAGTTAACTCAACTACCGATTGAGGATGCGACTCTGAGCCACGCGATTTTGATTCTTGTGTTACCGTACATTGCTTCACCTCAATTGGCTTTCGAAGAAGCCCGGCGAGTGACCAAACCGGGCGGAAAATTAATTGTGGTGGATATGATTCCACACGATCGAGCCGAGTATCGCGAAGAACTTGGACACTCATGGCAGGGATTCCCTGCCGAACAGATTCAAACATGGATGAACCAATCAGGCTGGCTTCAGAGCAAGTTCGCTTTGATGCCGCATGAGCCTGATGCCAAAGGAACTGGCTTGTTTGTTACGACTGCTACTACCCGATAACCTTTTTTTGTTCCCTTAGGAGAGATGATTTAATGAGTACTGTTGCTGATAAGAAGAATACCAAGCCAGGAGTCGCGGATGCATCGCGAGTTCCATTTAAGGTTCGTGCGTTTGACCTTCTGGTTGCTGGCAAGCGAGCCGAAGCCGAAGAGATTGCCTCGCTCGGCCGCAAGGAAATCCAACTTGCCGAAGACGAAATGCCTGGCCTAATGGCCTTGAGAGCCCGGCATGGCAAGACCAAGCCCTTGGCAGGTGCCAAGATCATGGGTTCGTTGCACATGACGGTTCAAACCGCAGTTCTTATCGAAACGCTGTCCGACTTGGGTGCGGATGTACGTTGGGTTAGCTGCAATATTTTCTCGACGCAAGATTCCGCTGCGGCAGCGGTTGTGGTTGGTCGGGGCGGTTCGCTGGACAATCCCGTTGGTATTCCTGTGTTTGCTTGGAAAGGTGAAACGCTGCCTGAATATTGGTGGTGCACCAAGGAAGCGTTGGTATGGCCAGATGGAAGCGGTCCAGATTTGATCGTCGACGATGGTGGCGATGCAACCATGTTGATTCATAAAGGGACCGAATTCGAAGCGACCGGCGTTGTCCCCGAGTTCGACGCAGATAATGAACCAGAAGAATGGGGTGTCATTCTCGATTTGCTTCGCAAGGAAGTGGTGGTTAATCCAGGTCAGTACACGGCCATGGGAAAAGCTTGTGTGGGTGTTTCCGAAGAAACCACCACGGGTGTGAAGCGATTGTACGACATGGCCAAGGCCGAGACATTGCTCTTCCCTGCCATCAACGTGAACGACTCGGTTACCAAGAGCAAGTTTGACAATCTCTACGGTTGCCGTCATTCGCTCATCGACGGATTGAACCGCGCCGCTGACGTGATGTTGGCAGGTAAAGTCGCTGTGGTTTGTGGGTTTGGCGACGTCGGCAAGGGTAGCTGCCAATCCTTGAGGGGCCAAGGTTGCCGAGTCATTGTGACCGAAGTCGATCCAATCTGCGCATTGCAAGCAGTGATGGAAGGCTACGAAGTCAAAACGCTAGAAGACTTCTTGTCGACCGCCGACATTTTCGTGACGGCAACAGGCAACAAGGACATCATCACCGCCGAGCAAATGGCCAAGATGAAGGACAAAGCCATCGTTTGCAACATCGGACACTTCGACAACGAAATCGACATGTCTGGATTGGAAAAGATGCAAAAGGCTGGCAAGGTCGAACGCCGCAACATCAAGGCTCAATTCGACCAATGGTACTTCCACGGTTCCAAGCACAGCATCTTGGTTTTGGCAGAAGGGCGATTGATGAATTTGGGCTGTGCCACAGGCCACCCAAGCTTCGTCATGAGCACCAGCTTCACCAACCAAGTGTTGGCCCAATTGGAGCTGTGGATCGAGCGAAAGACCGGCAAGTATGCTAAGACGGTTTACACGTTGCCTAAGCACTTGGATGAAGAAGTCGCACGATTGCACTTGGACAAGCTCGGAGTGAAGCTAACGACGCTGACCCCATCGCAAGCCGAATATTTGGGCTGCGGCACGAATGGTCCGTACAAGGCAGATCAGTACCGATACTAGTGCTTTAGGTAAAGATCGATTCCCTGGAGATTGGACTGACCAGGGACAGGATTGAGAAAGAACCCCGGTTGAATGACAACTGGGGTTTTTTCGTTGATGCAATGTTGAACAGGCCCCAATAATGAACCGACCCAGCCATGGGGAAGCGTGCGGCGTTTGGTAGGAACCCTCCAAGGCTGAGCAGGGGCTTGTTTTATGGAAATAGCGTCCTGAAAATCAGAAAAAGGGTGCCCGACATCGTGAGGCAAACGGGCAGAGTCAACACCCAAGCCAACAAGATCTTGGTGATCGTGCCTTTGTCCAGATTGTCTTTGCCACCGGATGCAAACATGGCTCCTGCGATTCCAGACGACAAAACGTGCGTCGTGCTGACGGGCAGACCGAGCAATGTTGACGCGCTGATTGTGCTCGCCGCTACGATTTCAGCCGACGCACCTTGAGCATAAGTCAAATGAGACTTGCCTATCTTTTCTCCGATCGTCACCACAATTCGCTTCCAACCGATCATGGTTCCGAGCCCCAGCGACAAAGCAATCAGAACGATAACCCAAAATGGCGCACCGTCCGTATACTTCTTGAGTCCATCAATCTCCTTGAGCAAGGGATTCATCGGCTTTAACTCGGATGGATGCTCGGCTTTGTTTCTCTTGACCGCATCTCGCAGCAATAAAATCTCTCGTCGGATTTGGAATCTGTCACGCGTCGCGTTTGGCTGGTTCGCCAGCGATGCAGAATTGGATACCAGAACTTCCATCGCCTGACTCAATTCTTCGACGGCATGTTTGATCGGCGGTGTTTGGTCCGTTTTTTCGAACTCCGCAAGCTCGCTTTGCAGTTTAACAACATTGGCATGAATTTCTGCGTTCGTATAGCGTTCGCTGATTGCAAATTGGGCGGGCACTATGCCTATCAGCACCAACATCATCAATCCGATCCCTTTTTGACCATCGTTGGAACCATGTGAAAACGAAACGAGACTGCATGTAAGAACTAAAATACATCGAATCCAAAATGGAGGAGGCGTTTCGCCATCTGGAGCTTGAAACAATGTCTTATCGTTCGCAACAAGCCCTCGTAAAAGTGCCATCAGGGTCAAGGCCAGCAGAAACCCAAACAGTGGTGAAACCAGCAACGACAGGCCGACTTCTCCAGCCTTTTGCCAATTGACAGCAGCCGTGCCTGTTCCTGGCAACAAACTGTACGCGATGCCGCAACCGAGAATGGAACCAACCAGCGTGTGGGAACTTGACGCGGGGATCGCCAGGTACCAAGTTCCCAAGTTCCAAAAAATGGCTGTCAGCAATATCGCTGCCACCATTCCTAAGCTGTGTGAAATGTTTTGATCAACGAGCGTTTCGACGGGGAGCAAGCTAATGATCCCCATCGCGACGGCGGTGCCTCCAAGAAACACGCCGAGCCCGTTGAGACATCCAGAAAGCACGACGGCATTCGTTGGCCGCAACGACTTGGTGTAAATCACGGTTGCAACGGCATTTGCTGTGTCGTGAAATCCATTGATAAACTCGAATGCGCAAACGCAGAGGAGGCACACGACCAGCAAAAGGCTCAGGCCAATATCGAGTCCGAACATATCCGGCTTTCCGTCACTATTGAAGCTATAAGTCGATTCATACCCTCTCACGGTGAGAATAGACAGGTTAGCGACGCTTGCGGCTTAAAGCAATCCAGGGAGTTTGCCTTGCACTTTAGAGAGTAGCAGGCACTTCCCAAGTGCCGTCTGCCAGCAATTTGCTAACGATTACGAACGGCACACGGAGTGGTTCTGCTACTTTTGAAGGCAACGTGGGTGACTTATTCGTGAATAATTACATCCAATCTTCATCTGCGAACACCGAGTCAAGTACGTTTGAGGATCTCTTCGACTTAGTGGTCATCCAACCAGTCAAGAGACTCTCCAAGTTATCTTCCGTCCAACTTTGGTTCTCGCTCGTAGATGACAGGGCTGGACCATAAACGGGCGAATCGCTGAGTTCCGTTACAGCCGTATCGAACCGCTTCGCTAATTGCGTGGTTCGTTCGAATTCGGTTGAAATTCGGAGTGCGTCCGCAATGGAAACCATCATCACATGGTCTTGAGTGTAACCGAGGGAGGCCATGGACGCTTCGCCTTCACCTTCACCTGATCCCGAGTTTCCTCGTGCGTTGATGAAGTTGATGAGTTCCAGAACGTCAAGCGGACTTACCGACTTGTCGCCGTTCACATCCAAATACGGTGGGACTGGCTGGTCGAGTGGCAAGACCCTTGGACCATTGAAGTTCAAATCGTTGACAACAATCAAAACGTCAATTGGCGAAACGAAACCGTCGGCATTCACGTCCAGTTTGTTCACTGGATTCTGGTGAATGGAGTTGGTCACTTGGATCGTCACGTTGGCGACATTGCTCGATTGTCCTGAGTCATCGAGAACAACGTATTGTAGATTTGCGGTTCCAACGAAATCTTTTGGCGGCGTATAGCGAATAAAGCCAGTCGCTTGGATGACCGCTGTTCCGACATCGGGTCCAGAAACGATTGTCAACGACCCGCGATTGATGGATCCATCTGGGTCGCTATCGTTTTTCAACACATCGATGTCGATCGGTGTGTTCACTGGCGTCAACACGGAATCCGGCTGTGCAACTGGCGAGGTGTTGACATTGATCGTAACCGTAGCTTCATTCGAAATCGCGCCCAGCGAATCACGTACGCGGTAGGTGAACGAATCGGGACCGCGATAACCGGTATTGGGCCGGTATTGGATTCGACCGGTGGAAAGCGCTGTTGCGGTACCGTTGGCAGCAAGTTGACCGATTTCGACCGTTCGCGGATCGATCGAATTGTCTGGGTCTCGATCATTTGCCAAAACGTTCAGCAATTCGGTTACCCCAAACGGCACGTTGAAGGCGTCATTCACTGCTATCGGACTGTCGTTGGCTCCCGAAACAGTAATTGTGACGGTCGCAAGATTGCTCAAGCTGCCAGCTAGATCGCGCACCGTGTACGTAAAGGTATCGGTTGCCGTCTCTCCGCCCACAAGTCGTTGCAATTGTGGGGCATTACGCGAATCGTAGGTAAACTGTCCGTTGGGCAACATTGTCACGATCGCGCCCAAGGAGCTGGTCGCTTGAAACGTGCTGACCGAAAGGGCGTCGTTTGGTAAATCGACATCGCGATCATTTGTTAGTACGCCCGGCGCACTGACCGTCAAAACAATGTCTTCACCCGTTGCATAAGAATCGTTAACGGCCACTGGAGCATCGTTGGCGGGTCGAATCACAACCGTGATCAATTGAGGAGTCGACTGATTGACGTTTGGAGAAGTACTTGATCCATTGTCCCTAGCGAAGACACTTACGATAGCTGTGCCAAAAGCATCTTGAGCTGGAACGAATTCCAAAACACCCGTGCCGCTAATGGTCGGTTGTACGGAGAACAGGCTTGGATTGTTGTTCGAGGTAAAGATCGAAACCGACTGTCCCGCTTCGTCTAGCCCCGTTGGCGGCGTACTGTTCATGCCAGCAGCAGGAACAATGTTTCGGATCGCTGGAGCAGAGTATCGGTTCGAGTCTTCTGCTACCGATACATCGCCGATAACGATGAACCCCGGAGCATCATTCACAGGATTGGCTACGATCGTCAACTTGGAAGTGATCGAACGGTTTTGGTTTGGTGGGTTGCTTGCGCCACTATCGACCGCAGTGACATCGACGATGGCTCGCCCGACCGCATCTTTTGCAAGAGAGAACGTCAGCACGCCAGTTGTGCTCACCGATGGCAGAACCGAAAACAATGCGTCGTTATCTGTCGGTGTTTCGAAACGTAGAATCGTTTGTGTCGCGAGTTCGTCAAGCGCGCTTGGAGGTCCAGGCAGAATGCCCGTTGCCCAATTGGCCGAGTAGGACGTAGTATCCTCGAGAACCGTGACATCGCTGCCAGGGATGAACTGGGGTGGGTTATTGATTGGGCCAACAGTAATGGTAATCGTCCCCGTCGCACTCTGTTGCGGCAGACCATTGTCGGAAACAACATATCGAATCAAATCGTTGCCCGAGAAATTGAGCGGGGTCTGATATCGGAACGATACAATTCGATCTCCAATAAAGACCGGCGTTACAATCCCGCCGTTGTCCGTTGTTCGTTCGACTTGGGTTATGCGAACGCGTTGACCCGCCGCGACTTCGTCGGCTGGACCGGCTACATCACCCGCCAGAACCACCGCTTCGGTTGCGTCAACAAATCCATTCTCAACTCCTTGCAATGTCAACGCATCCGGAATGGGCGGGTCATTTACGGGGTTGATGTTGACAGTGAATACTTGTTCAGCCGACATATTGACGTTGGGTGAGGGAGTGCCGAGCCCATTGTCGCGGAGAGAAACAAACACACGTCTCTGAATTCCAACCGTGTTATTATTAACGTCCTTGGCTGTTTGGAAAATCAAAGTCCCATCGCTTTGAAGCGTTGGCTGTACCAGGAAGGCACTTGGGTTTTCCGCACGTACGTCAAAAGTTAGAACTTGAGTATTTTCATCGATAGCTGTGCCAGGGCCAGGTCGGATGCCCGTTGCAAACCCAGGGAGCGAAATCACGCCTTGGTCTTCATTCACAGTCGTCGAGGCTGGAATGGTGAACTCGGGTGCGTCATTGATTGCATTCAACGTAATCGTGAATGTGGCCGTTCTACCCAAACTGTTATTGGGTGGTGGACCCGCTCGACCGTTGTCGCTCAGTCGAACAACCACCACGGCCGAACCGTTGCGATCCGGTGCAGTCTTGAACGAGAGTTTGCCCGTTCCATCGATGGTTGGTAGCTGAGAGAATAGCGTTGGATTGGATACCGAGATATTTACAAACGTGAGCACCTGTGCAGGCGTCGTCGGCGCAAAACTTCCGAACTCATCCAGCGCCGTTATGGGTCCAGGGAGCAAGTTGGATGCAAAACCCGGCACTTCAGTCAGTGTCGTGCCAGACAGGAATTCCTCGTCTTCCCTGGCTACGATATTGGTTGAATTTAGAACAAAGGTTGGCTGGTCGTTGATATCGGCGGCTGTGATCGTCAACGTCTTGGTAGTCGAAGCGGCCGTCGGTAGTCCATCATCGACAACCGTGATCAAGATATCCAAGCTACCCGAGAACAAACTATTCACGTCTGGAGCGAGTTGGAACTCCAGATCACCAGCCCCTGTCAACCTTGGTTGAAACGAGAAGTAGGCTGGATTGGCAGCAACGATCGTCGTGGTTAAGTTTTGGTTGATCTCGTCCACGGCGGTGACTGGACCCGGTGTCGGTGCAGACATAAAGCCCGGGATAATCGTCCTTGGAGCATCTTCTGTCGTGCTAAATGTGCTCGTCGACAGCGTGAACTCCGGTGGATCATTCACTGGAACCACATTGATCGTGATAAACTGCTTCGGCGATTGGAATTGATTGATGCCGCCTTGGGGTCCCAAGTCTTCCAAGTAGACCTCAACGACAATTGGGCCCGAGTTGAGGGCATTGACGTCAGGAGCAAGCCGGAACGTGAAGTCCCTACTGCTACCTGTTCCAACCACCCTTGGCTGCGTCGTGAAACTAGCCGGATTGAGAGCCCTTACCAAGAACCTCAGTCCCTGTCCGGTTACGCCTGGCACATTCCCAAGCTCGTCATCTGCACCCGTCGGTCCAGCTGCGATTTCAGTCACGAAATTGGTATACACTTGATCGGCCGGAGTCGGATCCTCCAAGAGCCCAATATTGGTTACCGGCAACGTGAACAGAGGTCGATCATTGACCGGGTTGATGTTCACCGTCAGGGTACTGAAGCTGGATTTCGGATCGGAGGAGGTTGGGAATCCACTCATGCCGTTGTCCTGGATCTCCAAAAGAATGAAGACAGGACCCTCGGTAAATTGGTTGTTGTAATGGGTGCCAGGCGTGTAGTTGACAATATTGCCCGTGACCGGTGGCAATAATTCGCCACTTCTGGGTGCTCGCACCGCACCTGTCGAATCAATCAACTGAGCCGACTTGACAATCAACGTTTGGCCCGACTCGTTGCCGGGACCTGGAAGATCATTGGCTGTAAACCGAACGCCTGCCCATGATTGTGGGATATCCTCGTTGATGGTCTCGGTATCATTGGCAACCACGGGATTGTCATTGACCGGGTCAATGTTGATCGTGATGGTTTGAACCACGGTTTCAAACAAGTTGAGTCCACCCTGTGGGCCAGAATCTTGAGCAATGACCTCGACGAACAGACTGCCGTTCGGATTGGTGGCTGTGACGTAGTCCAGTCGATTGACTTCTGGCTTGAGCTTGAATGTCAGGTCTCGACTGCTACCCGTGGCACCAATACTTGGCAGCGTCGCAAACGCGGTGTTGTACGGAGCGGGAGTGTTTAGGATGAACCTAACGGTCTGAGCTGGGACGGCTGGCGTAGGCAACATACTGCCCAAAAGCTCGTCGTCCGCAGAGCCTACTAGTCCAGGAATCAAAATCGGACCTGCCGATACATTCGAAACGAAGTTAGGCACGACCACATCTTGACCTGCAGGGACAGGGTCTTCCAGCAACGAAACGGTCTGGGTCAACGGAAAGTCAAACAACGGTCGATCGTTGACCGGCCGAATGTTGACCGTCAACGTACTGAACGAACTCTTCGGTGTCACAACGGGTGGGAACCCACTGACCCCATTGTCCTCAATTTCCAGTCGAATCAGCACAGGACCAGCAATGTCTTGGTTGTAATTGCTGCCTGGGGTGTAATTGACGACATTTCCGGAAACGGTTGGTAGCATTTCGCCAATTCTAGGTAAACGCACGGCGCCCGTCGAATCGATTAACTGGGCTGACTTGACGATCAACAATTGAGCGCGAGGGTCCGGCGAAAGGACGGACTCGTTGCCGGGACCCGGAACATCATTGGCAGTAAACCGAATGCCAGGCCATGATTGAACGATATCTTCGTCGATGGTCTCGGAATCATTGGTAACAACCGGATTGTCATTGATAGGGTCAATGTTGATCGTGATGGTTTGCACCACCGTTCTAAACAAATTGAGTCCCCCCTGAGGGCCGTTATCTTCCGCGATGACTTCGACGAAAAGACTGCCGCTTGGATTCGTGGCCGTCACGTAGTCCAAACGATTGACATCGGGCTTAAGCTTGAATGTCAGGTCGCGACTGCTGCCCATTGTGCCGATACTTGGCAGCGTCTCAAACGCACTAGTGAAAGGAGCAAGCGTATTTAGGATGAACCTAACGGTCTGGGCTGGGACGATTGGCGTAGGCAATGTGCTGCCCAAAAGCTCGTCGTCCGCAGAGCCTACTAGTCCAGGAATCAAGATCGGACCTGCCGATACATTCGAAACGAAGTTAGGCACGACCACATCTTGACCTGCAGGGACAGGGTCTTCCAGCAAGGAAACGGTCTGGGTCAACGGAAAGTCAAACAACGGTCGATCGTTGACTGGCCGGATATTGACCGTCAACGTACTAAAGGCTGTCTTCGGATCAAGGGTTTGCGAGAAACCAGTGACTCCATTGTCTTCAATCTCAAGGCGAATAAAGACCCGACCAGCGATATCCTGGTTGTAATTGCTGCCTGGAGTGTAGCTGACGGTATTGCCAACCACGGCAGGAAGGAGTTCTCCAATCCCAGCTGCTCTTGGATTACCCGAGGCGTCGACAAGCTGGGCGGATTTGACAATCAACGCCTGCGGATTTTCATTCGGAATCGCAGAGCCTGGCAATGGCAATGTAATTCCCTTGATGTCGTTTCCAGTAAACAGCGCACCAGGCCAACTTTGGACAATATCTTCGTCGATGGTTTGCGAGTCGTCGTTGGCAAACGGAACATCATTCACTGGGTTGACCGTAATCGTTACCGTTGCGGGTTGATTTCCGAGCAAGCGACGATCAGTCACTCGGTAGACAAACGTATCGGTCCCGAAGAAATTCGGAGCCGGCGTATAGGTAAACGAACCGTCCGCAAGCAGAACAAGCGTTCCATTTTGAGTGCTTGTCAGCGGCTGAATTCCGGACGCAAACGGATCCTCATCAAAGACGGATACGAGTGGCGGTGTCGTCGAAGGTGCAACGGGCGGATTGTCGGCATCTAGGTCATTGGTCAATACTCCATTTGCCGCCGTGACGAGAAGAACATTGTCTTCGTCAACACGATAGAGAGCTGCTTTGCTAGGGTCTGGGTCATTGACAGCGACGGGTGGAATTCCAGCCAAAACTTCAATCACATGATCTTCGACTTCTCCACCGATAGCCAAACCGTAAGTAAACAATCCGCCCGTTGCGCTGAGTCTAAATCGAGCTGTGGTGTATCCCACGGTCGCGTTGAGTGGCGTGCTGATCAAGAAGGTGTTTTCGCCCGCGTTAACAGGCTCCGACGACAGAATCTTTTCGCCTGCGTCCTCGAAATCATTATCTTGATTCCAGTCGACCCAAGCATCGATAAAGCCCGTATCGGTGGATGTGATGACAACGGGAACAGGCGGGATCAGAGGATTGAACAATCCATCAAATCGAACACCATCTTCGTCGTCGGCATTCACATTGACCGTGCCGCCCACCACCGTAGCCGTTGGCAGAGCAAGCGTGCCCTTCTGAATCTCACCATTGATTGCTTTGGCGACGTCGGCCGCAAAGCTGGCCTGCGTTGCGGTTGCGAAATTGATCACCAGCGGTACGTTTCCAGCGATCAATGCCGACTGCACAGCTTGGTCGATAATTTGGAACGTAACCGAATTTCCTGAACCATCTTGAATGGTCAATACTTGACCGGCTGCGAGTCCAGTCAAGGTTGGGTTGACCGAAAGCCCTATCGATCCCTTCGGCACTCTTTGGACGAATCCGCCACTTTGACTCAAATCGAATGTGTGCCCAAAAGTACCACCAAGTGAAACAACGTTACCATTGACGATCGCGTAAATCTTAGTGATAGTACCGGCCAAGATGGACTTAAATATCTCGGACTGCAAGGCGGCGGCGGCACCATTGGCAGTTGTGACCAAGTTCAGGTCCACTCCAACAATGCCTGTCGGAACCGCACTCGCTGGAACGCTGCTGTCCCAAAACTGGTAAGTCACCGTCCTATTGACGGTATCCGAAATCGTCACTCGCGTTCCCAACATTGCCGGCGCCGGAGCCGACACACTCAGTTGGGCAGGTCCCTTTGGCGACAGCGTCAATGGCATGCCAGCGGTAAACGCAAAACTGGAGCTGAAATCGTCGCCGTCCGCTGAGGTACTTGGCATACCGTCGACATCCCCATCCGCGAATTGCCCAAGGGCAAGGACCGGAACACCGGTCGGATAAAGTCCATGTCGAACACCATTATTGACAAGCAATGTGTTGCTGGTCGAACCTGTATTGGGCCGCTCCATCGCATCGCCATAATCGACACTCACCTCAGGCATCAAGATGGTGAACTGAGTGAGTGAGTTGACCCGATTCGGCAACAGCCAATTCCCGGCTAAGTCACTAACGGGTCCAATCGAAGTAGTAGCCACTCCCGTAATACTCGTGACTCCTTCGACAATAAACGTGCCATAGCCAAGTGCATAGGCATTGACCCCTAGGCCAATACTGCTGAAGGCTTTGACGAGTTGTGCCGAAACGCTGTTGTTGTTGAAACTGGATACAAACGGAACCGAAATCGCGCCGCCGGAAACCCCCGTTAAGAGTAGCCCTGAAGTCAACACATTTACGATGGAGCCTCTCGGTTCATTGAGCCTAATGAATCGAGTGGTCGTGGTTGGAGTTATTCCCAGTCCTGATCCAGCGATCGAAGTGCTTATTGCAACTGCGATTTGATCTGCGGTGTCCGTGTTGCGGATCGAGATGCCGCGATTGCCAGGGGTGATCGTCCCGTCCTTGTCAAATTCGAAGACAACGGTTTGACCAGCTGCGTTTCGAATCGAGAATCGCGTTGCGTCGGCGATGGCCGTACCACCCGCTGCAGGAACGGCCAACTCAAAGGAACCCGTCACACCCGGCGTGCCTATCACTCCCAACTGTGAACCTGTTACTGTCAACAAATCGCCAACTTGGCCACCGATTTGAACGGTGCCATCTTTCAGATCTTCGACCGGTGCAAATCCTTTTGGAACCACGGTCGCCATCACGGCAGCAATCTTGCCCGCCAAGTCGATGTAGGTATCCGTTCGATCAAATGTTATGAGTCTATTACCAGCCCCGAACGCAGTATCTCCCGTCAAGTTGAATTCAAGCGTGATGGCAGGTCCATTGGCGGGATCGAACATAAATGTCTGGCCGTCGGCAACTCCGGATGCCACCCCTTGCCTTGTCAGTCTAGAGGTCCCGACTGAGGCGTTATGGACTGCAAGCGTTCCCAAATGAATGAGATCTGTTCCATAACCTTTGACCCCCAGATTGAGATCGGCATTCGTGGCCGATCTGAGCGCCGCCACAATAGCGTCTCGGACTTGGGTTGCCGTTTGGTCCGCGATGATCGCGATGGGGCGATTACCGGCTGTTACCAAATTGTTGGTGTCAAACTCAAAGGTCACATTGAGAGCGCCGTTCGAGATTTGGAATGTTTGGCCATCGGTAATGCCAGCGGAGGCCGAGCCTGCGGCTGGCACTTTAAACGTGAGCGTTTGCGGCACAGTGAGCTTAAAGCCGCTATCGAATTCCAAAACGGCTTGTGCACCGTTGCTGGCGTTGACCATAACGCGGGCACCATCCAAGATCGTTGCACCGCTGGTTGGATCAACGCGCAGGGTCGGCTTATTGATCAGCGTCATTTCATAAATGCTGTCGCGCCTCCAGAAGCCAGCAAGTGGTGTAAGGCGAATGGTACGGCTGTTGGCACTAAAACCAAAAATGTAGTCCACACCTTGTACCAAAGGTCTGCCGTTCTCGGTCAAGATCAACGAATCCGCGGTGATCGTGTTTGGGTCCGTTCCCGTTCCGGTCCGTTCATCCAGCAGAATTTCAAAGAAATCGTAGTTACCGGTTCTGAGCCGAACATACGTATTGAATGGATCGGTGTCGAGCTGATTGGAATCATTGTCCAACGGCCGTTGTAAAACGGCAATCGGCCCGACAAAGTCCACGCGATCCGTGGCACCTCTGTCGATGAAGACGTTCTGACCGAGCCCGAATGGAGGGCTCACCGCAGGATCGTCGCTGCGTCGCAGGCCATTGACATCAAAGGCTGGGGCAAGGATTGGGCTTGTTGGCAGCCCGATAGCATTCTTCACTTCTTCGATGTTCGCTCGGTTTTCCAACGATGAAAAAGACGAATCGATAGCTTGAGATAGCGCTCTCAGATAGAAGCGACCATTCGGTCCATCGACGAACAACGGATCGCCGGCTGCAAGCAGGATTGGGAACGATTCGCTGCTGCCAACCGATGCTGGGGTTACCGTCGTCGCATTGCTCTGATAAAGGTTTGCACCGAGAATGGTTCCGCCCAAACTTGGCGCTCCCACAACGTTGATACCGGTCCCAAAATTGGCGATGATATTGTTTAACAGGCTCGGACTGGCCCCCTCGGTGACATTGATCCCGATGTCGCCTCGACGTCCGTAGAGCGTGTTATTGATCACGCGAGCTACCGTCTGTGGTGGTATGCCAGTGGCTGTAGTCCCTCCCGTGTCACCGCTGATGTTGATGCCACCGGCTAGATTGCCGGAAAGGACATTGTTCATCACCACGACACCTGGCGCGACGTTGGACGAATTTAATGTAACAAGGTTTCGAACGACTCCAGGATAAGGCCGATTTCCGGTATTTGCCGCGATTTGCGTTTGAGACTGCGGAGCAGCATCGATGTTCAAACCAAAGCCAGAGGATCTCGATATCGAATTGGAAGAAACGATAAATTGTCCTTGATCGCGCCTGATATTGGCATCGCCAAGATCTTCTCCAAACGCAGACTCGGATCCAAAGCTCACGAGGGTCAACGGAACTCCGCCAGCCGAAAACAATGCTGAGCTCGCATTGCCAAGCTCATCGTTGGCAACAGGACCATGCAAGTCGATCGCGATAGCCCGTCCGTTGGCCGGCCTATCGGCAGTACCAACCTTCATGTCGCCATTGGTCGATGCGGTAATTTTGATGACGGCTTGTGCTGCAGTGCTGTTGATCGCATCGCGGATCTTTCTTGCGATTTGCTCGCGAGTCTCACTCGGCAAAATTGTGATAGGGACATTGCCCGGTGTTGTTCCGGCTGCACGGTCCGCAGCCGAAGTCGCAACGTCGAACTCGAACGTAGCAGTATTCACGCCATCGCTGAGTTTGAAGGTCGCTCCATCCGCAATAGCGCTTGGCGCGTTGAAAATCAACCGGCTCGATTTGGTCAGCCGATCATTGGTGTCATACGTTCGCCCCAGTGGCGGTGGTGGAAAGGAATCCAAACGCAGTGCCGTACCGGCGGTCGTCCCGTAGTCAGCCGCTTCTCGAATTTCGAGCTGGTATGTACCACCCTCGATTTCATCAATCGGTTCGCCAGGAACCGCCGAACCACCTGTCAGTTGATAACCACCTGTCGGATTGAAGGTCGGGGCCGCCGATGGCGTGGCACCGATGACTTTTTCGCCTCGTTCCGCAAACCCGATGACAATATCGTCAATGTGAACGCTGCCCGCTTTGTTGCTCTGCGTTCGTAGACCTGCACCAAAGAATCCCCCTTCTGTAAAGTCATCTCCGGCTCGTGCGGTCGTCGCACCTAGCGGTCCAGGATTCGTAACGATCATTCCAGTGCCGTGCAGCAGAATCACGTTACCACGGGTTCGATAGACGCTCGTATTTGCCGTCTGTCCCGCGACGTTCAATGCGCCGGCCAAGGATACAACGATACTATCTCGAACTTGGATGGCGGTCATCGCGTTGGTCACAGGAACCGCCGTTCGACCAGCCACAACACCTGGCCGCCCAATGATGATGGCTGGGTCGGCACCGAGTATGGAATACGTTCCGGCTGCCGGAAGACCAGATACATTCAAGATATCGGGTGATTGAGTACTGGTTGCCACCGTTCGACCATCGAGCGTCAGCGCGGTTCGGACACTATTCGCAAGCTGCGTTGGCGTGAAGTTACTTGCAAAGCCAATCTCTCTTGCAGCGGGTGCACCAGTGAGCTTGAAGGTGTACAGAGTTCCATTGATCGAAATCTGGTCCCCATCGACAACGCTGGCACCGCTTGGAAGCTGCATAACCAGTCCAAGATCAAATTCGAACGTGGTGCCGGCCACGACAAACGTATTGCCGTCCGTCAATCGATCGCCTGGTATTGCTACCAATTCTTGGCCACCTCGCAATGGATCACCCGTGCGGAAATCGCCGCCCGTATTGAACTCGAATCGAATGCGAACATCTCGCTGTCCAGCGAGTGCCCCCATATTGATTCGGGCCTGTCTCCAACCCGCATTGTCGAATACTTCCGAAGAAATTCGCGTCCTACCAAACGCATCCTGATTTTGCGAAATCGAAATATCGAACTCGTCCTGTCCAGCCATGTCGGTATAGCTACGGTTATCGATGGAATTGTTGGTACCGAGCAGCACCCAATTCCCACTCTCACCGGCGCCATACACACGGAACGTATCCAGCGCAGGTCGATTGTCACCCAAAGCCGTACCATCGTTGTTGGCCGCGCTGTTTTGAGTCGGCAACGTGTAATTGAAATACAACATCGGTTGATCATCGGCGGAATAGCTCCGCAGATCGATCAGATCGCTTTCCAAAGCACCCATGGCACCACCAGCCGCTGCGACATTGTCGCCGGCTGCATTCGACACATAGGTGTTGTAAATCCCGGACCAAATTCCGGGCTGTTTGTTAGGACTATTCGGATCCGCAAATCCAAATTTCGCGGAGCGATTGCCGTTGAAAGTGTCCCGCGAATTGTTGAAGTCGGCGGGTCGACCGTGACCTGCTGTCCCATTTTCACGATCGCTTGCATGCCATAAATTTACGTCAAGCGATGAGAAGTCGATCCCGGCGATGTTGCCTAATCCGGTGCCTTGGACGAACCTTTCTCCGCGCGGAAAAATGGGCTGAAGCGTTCCAGCGGGGCCAAGTGTAGGCGAGGCAAACGGATTAAATGCATAGATGCGTCCCGCAGCCGTGATACCGAACAGTAAATTTGCGTAGCGACCACCCTCGACGTTGCGTGGACCCGCAGTCATACCAGTAAAATTGATCGCAGCATTGGTTTGTGGATCGCGAATCGTGGTGACGACAGTTCCCGTTCCAGGGGCTCCAATAAAGCTAGGGGTCACCAATTCACCTTGGTTTGACACTCCAAAAAACTGAGAATTGATCGATGCGAACCCGGTTATCAATCCGGTGGCAGCGTCAAAATAGCCGAATTCCCATTGGCTGCCTCCGGCACCGAAAAGCCTATTACCATCATTGGCCGTCTTGGATTGTAGACCGTTTTGGAAGTCAATTACGGCACCGGTGAGGGGATTCAGGCGATAAATAACGTTTCGCGTGATGGGAGTGTTGATTGGTGTTTCATTGAATGAGCCATCGCCTCTCCGGCTTCCCACTCCGTAAAACGCAGCGCTGGCAGGATTGTTTCCCGCGTCGGGGTCAATGTTGGTGTAGGTCAGAGCGGTAAAAACATAACCGTCGCCGACCGCGGTCGTACCGATTTGGCTCTGGCGTACAACAGGTGTGCCGCCTGGAACCGGGTACAAACCAAAAGTAGTCAAACCTGGGCCAACGCCGGCTCCAATCGCATCACTCGCGTCCCCGATATCAATTCCAAACATACTGCCACTATTGGCATCGGTAATCGCACCGGCGTCTGGGGAGCGTGTGCCAAAGGCGCGTCCGCCCGGCGATACCGCGATATCGTTCACCGTTCGCGAGTTGTTGTTCAAATTGATTGGATTGACACCGTCGTTGCTTGCTTCTGCCTCTTTTGCGCCTGTCAACGCATTGGCATATTGCATTCGCGATTGTCCACCAGCGCTCGTCGCAACAAAGAAAGTGACATCCGACAGATTGAATGGTACCGCGTTTGGAAGCGCCGTTGGATCCGTGTTCGGTACGGCTGGCGACATCGCAGCCCCTAGCCCACCGAACGCTTGCATGACAGGTACTGCCGTTGTCGTTGGCCGACCAGGATTACCCGTGTCAAATCGATCTTCCGAAATTCGCCGAACGGACTCAAGTGGTTCCAATCGAACACTGGTGGTCGTGCTTCCACCCACCACGGTGTACGCATCAAGCGAACTATCCGAAATGGCTCGATTGGAAACCGCTACGACGTAATTGCCTTGCGGCAGTTCGAATGGGCCAACGTAGGCATCGCGTCTGCCGTTTGAACCTCGCGTTAGATCGGTAAGGTTGCTACCCAGAAGAGGAGCGGGCTGGTCGTCCTGAATATTCGAATCATCGCCCGTTGCAACGAGCGTTAGATTGTTTCCGACCTTCTGATAGATCCATAGTTGGGTATTGGGGCGTCCAAAACCGTCGGCGTAGTCCAAGTCGAAAACGACCGATTGATGCCACCGAGTCGCGTCGCTCACTTCGTTCGGTTGTTCGACAGAATCTCGAAATACTTGGAAATCAAAGTAGTCGATGTTGTCTCCGGTTACCAACGAAGTTGGGTTATTCGGATCTGGGGCAAGTCTACCCGCAACCGAGATCCCTGCCCGATCCGTGTTGAAGATGTTGCCGAGAAGTATTGGGTTCGCGGAATTATAAACGTTGGAGCGTTCGGTCGGGTCTGGCTCTCCGGCTTCGCCTACCAGTTGTGAATGCAGAGGCTGACCCTTGGCATCAATTCCATTGGCTGCGAATCGAATGTCCGCAAAACGCACAGTCGAGCCGGCAACTTCGTCCGTTTGCTGAAGTCGCAATTGCAATTTGTACTCACCAACGGTGATACCTTGGCGCACTGCGGCCACATCCAACAAGCGAGCGAGCGATGCCGCAGCGCCACTGTTGGTAATCGCAGGAGTAACGTTGCTGCTGCGAACGCGCACGAAGTAATTGTTAACACTGCCCGCTACGCCGGGAAGGACTGCTCGAAAGCCTGCATCGAGAGGATTCACACCCAGGAAATCGACCGGCGTTTGGTTCGCACTATTTCGTCGCGTAAATGCACTCTGATCCATTGGCCAAGCGCGAATGGTCGATACCAAATTGGTGTCGGAATAAACCGATCCTGCAGTCGATTCATCGATCGAATTATTGCTCAAGGCAATGATCTGGCCGTTCCCATCCACCAACTCAATCACGGAATCCAATGATCCAGACGTTTGATCTACATCGAACCAAACCATCGACCCAGCGGTTCCAGTAAATCGATAAATATCAATGTCGCTAGGGGACGCGATCGAACCGGTTATGGTCATTCCCAATCGCAAATTTTCATCGCCGCCGCTCAGCGACGTGGCCAATGAGCCGAGGTCTTGTGCATTAGACGGAAAATCATTGAATCCCTGGGAAGCAATCTGGTCAGGCTCCCTCTCGTACGACGCGTCGACATTGCGATCATTACTAAAAGGATCGAACAAAAGCGATCGCCAATTTCCTGGTGCGGCGGATGTAGCGTTGCCATTGCCATTCGTATCGAGCAGAGACTTCCCGGAAAAATCAAATCCGGCACCGATCGAATCGTCATTGAGACTGGTTAACACGACAGGGAAGCCGGGCGAACCCAAAACTTGCAAAGAGCCGCCGATGCGATCCTTGATGTCCAAAGGACGACCCGTGGCGGTAAAGCCCGCTGTGTTGCCTAACAACTTGATAACCAGACTTTCGTCCGACTTGCTCGTCAATCGCAGTCCGCCGTACGTGTGGAAGTCAACGACAACGATCTCACTTTGCAACATGTGAACGATATCCGTGTCGTCCCATACGCCTTCGGTCGTCAGAGTCGCACCGCGAACTCGCATACCGTTTAACGCGTTACCGCCTAACTGATTGTTGTTGATCAATGGACCAAAGTTCCCAATGCCAACGTTTTCGCGTTGGTTGGTACCCGTCTGACGTCCGAAGTCTCGCACGCTTTCCGAATTAAGCGAATTGCCATCGATACTGATGGCAGCCGTGTCGTTGACGAAGTTGGCAGTGCTGGCATCTCGAACGGAATTGTTCCTAATGACATTATTCAAAAGAACGGGCTGGCTGCCGACGATAAAGATGGCTGCGGCGTCGTTCACTCCACGCGAATCCCGATTGGTCGTTCCACGGTTCGTTGTTCCCGATGAGTTGGTCTCCAGGACTGAATTCGAAACGCGAGCGGTAGACTGATGGATTTCGATCGCATTGAAGGATGCGAAACCGCCAGGTACTCGGGAGTTGCCACCGCCAAACGTTATCAACGCGTTGTCGATACTGAGTTCGCCCAAATGACGCGACACAATACCGGCCCAGTTACCGGCTGTAGGGGTTCCGAACCCATCATTGTTGGTATCAAAGTTTCCACCAGCTCCGTAGCGATCGTCGAGTCTCGATGTAAAGACAATCGGCTTCGACTCCGTTCCCTCAGCCAACATGGTTGCACTGATGCCAACTTCGATCCGTCCACCTAAGCTCTTGATAACAACACCCGGATCGACGACTAAACTCGCATCGCGACGCGCTCGCTGCACGCTCGTTAGGCCTTGCGTTTGCAATTGGCCGCTAAGTGTAAACCCGTTGTCGACGAAGGTTACATCATCTCGATTCTGGACCGCTGCTAACCGGAACGGTCCTGAATTGTTTTCTTGACGCCAGATTTTACGCGACACATAGTCAAGCGTAGCGGGCGCCAGATTCGTCAATCGAACCGACTGCCCTGCGACCGTAACGGTCGATCTTTGCGGGCTTGGCAAACTCTCTTGCCCAAATCGATCCATATAGGTGACGAGATAGTTCACGGCAACCGAAGCAGCGAAACCCGATCCAGCCGTCGGAGGGACAATGCTCATCGAGATAAGGGACGAGTCCGGCAACGCCAGTTCTCGACCGGAACCTCCCGGTGTCCCCTCTATGATCAAATTTTCTCCAAGAACGATCGTGATTTCAGAATCATTCATGCGACCAGGTACGCTCAGCGGCTTCAGATTTTGGCCTGCCAGCGTGTCGATTCGAACGAACAGTCCATTTATCGAATTGTTAAGCAACGAATTGGAGCGGATGTCCGGTCCGATTCGGGAGTAGTCAGGGATAAAGGAACCAACGTTTTGATAGCGTGATTCGGTGAACAATGTTTCTTCGAAACTGTTCGGATCGGCTGTGATGGCCGCATCCGCGCTACGCGAAATGACATTGTTTAATATAAACGGCCTGACTTCCGTCAAATCGATCGGGCTAACAACTTTGGAAAGTGCGCCCACACCGACTTGCCCACCACCCCATCGCATGTCCGCGTTGGAGATGGTATTTAGGAAAATACCATCTCGCTCACGATCGACGCGACCTTGCGATCGGTCGAAATCGTTTCGGATTTCGATGCCGCCCCAATTGCCGGCTGCGGGATTGGTCAACAATGGGTTGGTGTCACGTCCCAACGATTCATCGTCATAACTGGTGAAATAGACTGGGCGATTTGGCAATCCCAGGACTTGAATCGCGGCGTTGCTACGATTGGTTGTACTGTCATTGCTACCTACAAGAATTTTGCTTCCGCCAAATTTCAGTATCGCACCCGCGTCGATCATCAACGTAACGCCGCGCGGCACATCGAGGGTTGCTCCGTCGGAAAGCGATCCGCCAGAAGCACCACCGGTTCCAATTTCGTATGCTGCATCATCGAGAAGGCTAGTGGTCCTCGTGTCGCCAACCAATCGGATGATGTCACCCGGACGCGAGGCTGCAGCCGCAGCGTCGATTCGATTGAACGGATTTGTCAATGAACCATCTCGCGTCGTACCTGTAAAAGCCTTGTCGACGAATAGAGTCCGAACCGGTGGGTTACCTGCTACGGTATAGGGTGTTGCGGCTCGGAACCAAAAATCAAAATTGCCGCCTGCAATACCGTCTCCATCACCGTCCAGCGCGCTTCCTTTGGCTGTCGATCCCCGAACCTCTTCCGAAATCTGGTTGGCAACGTTACTCTTAAAATCAAGTCGCAATTGATAGAGCCCTTGGCTCACCGCTCCGCTTCCTGAGTTGAGGGTCAAGGGATTGTTATCTTCGTTGCCACTGGCGGTAACCGACAAGTAGTATTCACCTGGAACGAGGTCGGCTCGCACCAGCGAGTCGTCGCTGAAGTAGTTGTCGTTTGCGGCAACCGTCTCAAGCGTTCCGTCGGCATTCTTTCGAAACAACGTCAAGTGCGTATCCAAGTTGCTTGAATAGTTCAGTCGTTCGGCAATCGTTTCCGCTCTCAATTGCCCTTGAGCACCGGGTGCAACCACAAACTTGTAAAGGTCGACATCGCGATTATCGGGACGGAAAAGATGCTGTCCGTGAACAACATCATTGTTTCCTGGATAGATTTGCTCGAGCCCAGTTGCTCGTCGGGCAGCAAGATCATTCCGCATGATCGTACCGATCGGTAGATCGAACGCATTATCCAGCCCAAGCGATTGACCGATTTCATGCATGGCGGTCTTAAAGAAACTCTCCGTCCCTGGAATATTGGACCCGTTGCCGAACCCATTGTCCCATGCTTCCGAACCGTCCAAAATCACTAAACTTAGAGCAGGCACGGCTCCGATTGGAGCCCTGTTAATGGAGCTGATAATGTCGCCGGGACCGCTAATGCGCCCGTTCGGCGTCATATCACCAACCACAATTCTTTTGGTCGCGGGGTCGACGCCAGCGGCCGCGAGCGACCCAAGTTGCTCGACGAAATCGACGCCAAGTTGAGCCGAATACAACTCCAAGACTTCTCGCACTCTTTGCTTTTGGTCAGGCGTGATCGAAGTAAAAAGCGGCCTTCCCGCCGAGTCAATTCCGTAGGACTCGGTCTCCATAAAACTATAAAAAATCGTCGTGATGCCGTTGACGGTGTCGGCACCGCCCGCCAAGTGACTAATGTCTTGGATCTCGCGATGCCCCGGCTCAAAATCGGAGCCTGGGAAATCGGCCAGCAATGGGTTGCTGACGGTACGAATCTCTTGATTGATCAGGGTCGAGAATGTTCCCGAAATGGTCCCAAGGTCGGCTTGCCCAGTGACTCCAGTCAAGAATCCGGCTGGATCCGTCGGCGGCGAGATCGAGTTGACGCTGAGCGGATTGGCTGCCGATGCAACCGCCTCGTTCGAACCAACTCTCAATCGAAATGTTCCTGCTCCACCAGCGATTTGATCGATATCGGTCGCAAAGCTGAGCGTTGCCCTTTTTGCGACTGGGTCGAATGTAATCGACTGAGGGTTCGTCACGACATCATCATTTGGACTAACGGTGTCCTTAGTCAGTATCAGCGAGTAAAACGCAGGATCGACCACGGTTGGGTTGGGCGCAGCGCCCGTCGTGATGGATGCATTAGGGAACTGGCTATCGTAGAACAGCTCGTTATCGTTGAAGTAGATCTCGATATCTTTGTTTCGCTGCGTCAAGGCACCATTGCTCGCGCGGTCGATGGGTTGTGGGACAACCGCGATGATTTTGGTGCCGAGCTCCAAATTGAAGTCATACGTATCGCGATCCGTCTTGTCGCGTCGCGGTTGCAAAGTGAGTCCCTGCAAATCCTTAATGGCACCGGGCACTGTCAAACCCAACACTTCAATCCGATACAAATCGTCAGGAAGAGGTTGCGAAAAACGTGCAACAACGATGAGGTTGCTTTCCCCAAAATTTTGAAACGCAGGCTGAACCGTTACGTCCGCCAATGGTGAAGCTGTTCCAAAACTGGCATCCCCACCAGCACGCGTAATCCGGATACCACTCCCAATCGTCGTTGCATCTAACGCTTCACTGAACCGAAATACCAATTCGCGAGGCGATTCAAGCAGACTGTTTGCCCGTGTTGTCGAAAGAATCTCTCCCGAATTTGAGGCAACAGAAAGGAGTCGCGGCGAATCCGCAGCCATCAGGTCTCGTCGTTCGAGATTCTCGCAGATCAGTGTGCGAAATTCCTTCCTACGCGACTTCACCGAGGACCGAGAGCGGTTGGCAGATTTGGATGCGTCAATTCCCATGTTGGATAAACCTTGGAGACTTTGCAGACTTAAAAATGAAAATGGGGTTGATTTAGAATTAATTGGAGCGGGCACCTCTGTCGAGATGCCACTCCGTATTAGTTTGGATCTATTGGCCAAAGACTTCCGCAAAGAACGAATCTAACGATTCGTGGTCTTCTTTGGAGCTCTTGGCAGTTGAAAGTACAGCCAGTTGTTCGGCCTCGTCTTCGGCGTCATTTCCAAAGCTTGAGAGGTATTCTCCTAGGCTCGCGCCTTGTGCGGCGATCGCATCCTGTCGTGCCGGTTGTACCGCGTTTTCCATCCGATTACGGGATGGTACGTCCACCATAGTTGTACCAGTATTGGGCGTATTTCGCATGACATCCGTGCTCCAAGTCATCGGAGCCCCTAGGTTCCCGCTAACATACGAAACACTCGATCCATCGCCCTCTCCCTCGCCTCCAGCACTGCCACCACTAGAACGACGGTTGATATAGTTGATAACTTCAAGCACATCCAACGGACTGATGAAATAGTCGCCGTTCACGTCCCGATAGGGCGGTGGATCAGGCAGACCAACGATGGAAACAGACGGTTCACCCCGGAAATTCAGGAAATTGATGATCAGCAACACATCGATCGGCGAAATAAAACCGTCCGCATCCACATCCAACTTCTGAATCGGATTTTGATGCTTCGATGCAGGTGGAGTGGTAATTGTAATCTTAACGGTCGCCTCATTGCTCACTGCACCTAGCGAATCCACCGCTTGGTATTTGAACGTATCGACCGCACCCACAAGTGTGTTCGAATTTGGAATGTAACTGAAAGTCCCATCCAAGTTGAGGGTCAATTGGCCCAAAGTCGGTGCGCGAGTCACACGGGCTGTAAACGTGTTCCCCTCAATGTCCCGATCGTTCGCCAAGACGCCGTCGTCATAGATTGACGGTGTCGCAGTACCGCGGGCATCGGTGGTTCGCAACTCGACTCCCTGCGGAGTGAGATAGAACAAGTCGTCTACAGCGCGAGGCGCATCGTTCACAGGCGAAACCGAAATGTCGAAGCTATCTTCGATGGCATTGCCCGCCTTGTCGACCGCACGTACTGTAATCGTCGCGACTCCAGAAGCATCCGGAACCAAAACGAGCCTCAACGATCCGTTGACAATCGACGCAGTCACCACATCCGTATTCGAATTGGTCACGGTGAAGGTCAACACATCCCCATTGAGGATCACGTCCGGGTCGTAGAAGTAAGTCGGTGACAAAACCGTGTCAGGAATGATGGCATCCTCTGCAACACTCAGATTTGGCAACGGTGCAACCAATCGCGGACTGTCGCCAACCGGTGCAACGATCAACGTCATCGTATTGGTAACTGTGTTCCCGGCTCGGTCGGTTGCTTCGAAAACAATAATGGCTGTACCGTTTTGGTCGGGCTTGGGCCGGACGAAGATGTCGTTGGCACCAAACGTCGGTTCAACCAGCGAGCTATTGCTGTTGCTGACAACTTTGTAAGTGAGCTTGTCATCATTAGGAATCACATCCGGATCAAAGAAATAATTCGCTAGCGGGAAGGCGCGTTCGGGGTCATCCTCTAACATGTTGACAGTACCAAACTGTGCAACAACACGTGGAGCGTCATCGACCGCTGTAACCGTAACCGTAACTGTGCCCCGCGATGTCAGCGGATCGGATATACCCTGGCTCGTTCCATTGTCGGTAACAAAGTAAAAGAACCGATCGACTCCGTTGAAATCGGGAGCGGGACGATAGGTTACATTACCGTTCGCAAACGAAACCGTTCCGCCAAACTCGCTGGTAGCGACCACACCCGAGAATGTGAGTGTTTGTGCGTTGGGTCCAGTGATTTCCGATGGTGGTCCGGCAACATCCCCCGCAAGAAAGAACGAGCTCGGCTTCGTATCCGTTCCATCCTCGATCATCGTGAATGACTTCGGAGTCGTAATCGGTGCATCATTCTTGTCTCGCACGGTGACCGTGACGGTACGTGTCACGCTTAACGGATCCGCTAGATCACCTGTCACTCCATTGTCGGTCAACGTGAATGCGAACGTATCGACGCCACTAAAATCGGCCCGTGGCGTATAGATCACACCTCCGTTCAAAAGGCTCACACTGCCACCCTGGCCAGTGACATTGTTAGGCAATGAAACCCGCAGCGTCTGTTCGAACTCGTTGGCTGGCCCCGCCAAAGCTTGGCTCAACGTGACAATGTTCGGTTGGGTCAGGATCAACGGCACATCTTCATCCGTGTCGCGGGAGAAGTTCGATGCCGTTGGCACGTCGTTCACTGGTCGAATGGTGATGGTGACGGTTGTCGGAACCAGCGATTCCAAAATTTCATTCTCGTTCACATCAAGATTGACGTAATTCAGATAAACAAATGTGTCCGTGCCAAAGTAGTCCGCCGTTGGCTGGTAGCTAAATGTCCCATCCGAGTTGAATACAAAGGAATTGCCAGACACATGTTGTGGAGGGGTCAAGAGTCTCGCAAATAGCGCCCGTCCATCCGGACTGGTATCGTTAGCCAGCACGCCGTCGTCGACCACAAATCCCGGAGTCGCTTGGCCCGTCGGATCCGACGTAACAAGTCCGCCTACCTGATCCTCATTCATGGCATAGGCATCCGACACGCCGATGGGTGGAACACCGGGCACTACCCGAACTAAGTAATCCTCAACTTCCCCATCCAAAGCTAAACCGGTAGGCAAGAGTTCGCCTGCGGAGGAAGTCCTGAACCGAGCGAACGAATTGGTGCTAACTGCCGGTACTGGCGAGGTGGTTGGAACCCGGATGCTGAACGTCTGCGTTAGCGACGAGGGATCGAAAATAACTCCATTCAAGACATTCTCGCCTGGATCGGTCCAGTCCCCGTCTGCATTGAAGTCGATCCATCCATCTACAATACCGGGTGCCGACAAGGTCACCGTTACAAGTGTGTCGACATTGCGATTGAAAAGAGGTTTGTCCAGTCCTTGGAACTTGAATGTAACCCCATCGTCTCCACTGTCGCCATCGGCCTTAGGAGTCGGATTCCCATCTTGCTCCGCACTGATATCGGTACCAAGCCGCAAAGCCGTTGCATTGGAAACATGGCGTGCTCCATCAAATGCTTGCGAGGTTGGGTAACGCCCCGGAGTTGTCGAAACAGGATCTGGTGCATCGCCGAAGTCCAACTGCGCACCTGGCATCAAGATCGAAAACTGCGTTTCATTATTGATTCGATTGGGTTGTAAATCATTCCCTGCCAAATCCTCGATGGCTCGTTGGAAGAAATTCGGGACCGGCGAATCGATGGAGATCGCATTCTCAACAAACAGCGTGCTACCGCCGCGTTTCTTAGCAAACAAGGATGTGTTGGGTGCCGAGTTGATCGCCTTGATAATCGAATCTCGCATCAATTCTGCCGTGAAAACAACATCCTGCAGGAACAGGATCGGTGTCGCACCACCCGGTACGCCTGAAACCTCAATGCTAGTCCCGTTGTTCACCAAGGTGTACTGCGGATTATCCAATAACTTGAGCACCGAGTCCGAAATAACCTGTGTTTGCAATCCAAGTCCCGATGCTTCAATCGCGGCCTTCATCGCGTCAATGACTTCTCTTCTCGTGCTCGACGAGCGGAAGAATATGGGCACGCGACCAGCCGTAAAACCATTGTTGTTCGTTGCGTTCTCGAACTCAAAGGTCACTGTTGTCGTCCCATTGTTGATCGAGAAGTACTGTCCATCGTCGACGCTGCTACGCGACTGCCTAATCGCCGAAGTGTTGCTGACAACCGTAGAATCTGGAACCGGGCCCAGATCTATGAAAGGCCCTCCAACGCTCTTCGCAACAAGTCCGAGACCGGACGCGTTGATGACATTGATCATTGCCTGCACGATATTCGGAACCGTGCTTGAGGGGTTGAACCGGACCACAACACTGTTCGGCACAGTCGACCCGCTGGAGTTGCCATCAAACTCGATCAGCAACGTCACGCCATTGTTAGTCAAGGTTAGAAAAGTATTGTCCTGTAAATCTTGTCCAACAATCGGTGGCACCTCTAACAACAACGAACCGACGATCGTCAACGTCGTGTTGGTCGCCACGCCTGGCTTTCCAAACAATCCGATACTCGGAGCGGTCGTTGCATTGATGGAATGCTGTTCCGTTCCACCGATGGCGATGTTGCCGTCGTCAATGTGCTTTGGGTCCAAATTCAAGCCAGCGTTCTTGATGGTCAGCGCGACCAAAGCCCCCAACTGATCTTGGGTGTCCGTCTGTTTGAACGAAATGGGGATGTTGCCAGGCTTTACATTCGTGTCCGGATCAAGCGTAAATTCAAACGTCTTGGTGATGCCGCCAAAAGAGATTGTAAATTGTTCGCCGTCAGCAATCGTGCGTGAAACTCCCACTAGGCTTAGTTTGGAATTCAAAAGATTAACGGAGCCCGAGGGTGACAGGCCAAGATGCACCACGTCTGAACCCATGATTCGCGGCTGCAATTTAAGACCACTAGCGACAATCGATTGAACCAAAAGATTGGCAATGTCGTTTGCGTTGCTGGCTTGCGAGGAATCAATTCGGAAGTTGGCTGGATCGAACCTACCATCGGTATCAAATTCAAACACAATCGCGACGCGACCGTCACTGATCGAAACGAGCTGTCCATCCGTAACACCTCCCACGCCCGCACCCAAATTCGGAACCAGCAACCCATCCGTTTGAATCGGTTGTGTCAGGGCGGAAAGAGCGGTGTTGACGCGTGTGTTCGCAGCCGCACCCAGGTAAACATTGCCACCTGGTTGGACGACAGGCTTGACCGCGAGCGCGGTCTTTTGAATGGCTGCCGCAATCGTATTGGCAATTTCCTCACGCGAGGATGTTTTGCTGAAAACGACGGGGATATTTCCAGCGAGGAAATTGGAATTGTTGTCCAGTTCGAAGGTCACTTGGAGGGTGCCCTGCGTAATCGTGAATCGATCGCCATCCACAACACCGCCAGCTTGTCCACCTGCCAAGGGCACCTGTATTTTCAGACCCTGCGGAATCTGCAATCGGTAGCCACTTTCGAACTCGAAGTTGACATTGCCACCCAGGCTATCTCGAATAACCATGCGATCGCCATCCTGGATCGTGTCGCCGGATGGAGCGACCAAAACGAAGCGGTCCTTGTTGTTCAAAAGAATATCATAGACGCGATCGTTCTTCCAAACACCCGCCAGTGGAGTGAGGATGATTTCGTTGCGTGTCGTATCGTACGCAAATCGGTAATCGATCCCCTCCACAAGTAATCGTCCGTTTTCGAACAAGACCACCGAAGCTCCAACAGCTCGAACGCCACTTACCTCCGGAGTTACTACCGAATCATCGTTGACACCAATGCCTCCGAAGGTCTCATCGGAATCACGTAATTGAATGCGAAACTCAGAATAAACACCACTCGTCAGCTGGACAACCGACACGGCGGAATCTTTATCAACACCGAGGGCATCATTGTCCAGAGGATTGACCAACACGGCCGTTGGGCCAAGGAAGTCTGCCCGATCCAATGCTCCGCGATCCTTAAACACATTTTGCCCCAAACCGCTTGGTGGCGACACGGTTGGATCATCCACTCTCAATTGGCCAACAGCATCACGGTCTGGCGCGATCACCGGCGAAACCGAAATCCCAACGGATTTCTTGACGTTCGCAAACAAAGGTCGCTCAGGCAACGAATCGATACCGCTATCGATCAAGATCGAACCAGCTGCTGGCAGGTATTGCCCCGCCTGTGCGTTGACAAAAAGTCTCGCACTGTCCGCCACGTCGAAATTGAAGTCCAACGCAGTATTCGGAATGTTCGTCGGGACTTTCTCGATTCCAGTGGTGAACCGTACTTTGGAAGCAGCCGGTTCATCAAACTGGTAGACCGATCCGCCCAATATCACTTCGCTCGGCTTCGAAACGACCGTCTCACCGTCGAAGCCATAAGGTGCAAAACCACCTGTGAACGGCCCAACCACTGGATAACGTCGCGATTCCTCTTTGATGACTGGAGATTGAAGGTTAAAGAAGACGTTGTTCAGAATCGTGGGACTCGCCCCGCGTGACGCGAGAATTCCCGTTTCTGGCAACAGCGAATCCAAGTTATTCCCTTCGTTTTCATCTGGACTAACGATCACAGTATTGTTGCCCGTAATCCAGGCCGCGTTCTTGACCACCACGAACTTTTCCGAAGTTCCATCGCCAATCGACGTAAGAGAGATCGGAGTTGTCGACAATCGATCGTGACCAAACCCCATATTGGACAAGCTGGTCACACTGAGGAACGGAGGCAAATTGTTGACGACAGTCGTCGTGAAAGTGATGAACCCATCCAGGCGTCGCGTGAATACCCGAAGGCCCTGGTTGACTTCCGTATAGTCTCCACCCAATTGCCGACGAATTTCACGAGGGCTGACCGCATCGGTCCCTAGTTCGTCCAGTTGACCCAAACGTTCAATCAGTGGAGCCTTATCGCCCACAATGGAATTGAAATCAGCATCCACAATGTTCGCTAAGCCGCCCATTGCACGAGCATGCACAGCCGGCAACGGACTGGCCGTTCCAAACTGGCCATTCGGCAATCGCTGTGCATTGCTGACGGCTGGACCGCCTGCTAGCCCCTCATTGATCGCCTTAGCGATCGCTCGGGCAACGTCCGGGAATCGCCAGCCCGGGTTGAGATTAATTGGGATGTTACCCTGTGCAACTTGGCCACCGATACCGAAGGTGAATTCGAAGGTGCGCCCAGTGGTCACTTGGCCGTCAAGATCCGGCACGCCATGGATCGTAAATGTTTCACCCGCTCGGTATGCAGATGCATCTTCTGCAGTGATTACGAAGTCCTGCTGGTGCCGAGCACTCAGCGTAACTCGATAGGCACCGGTCGTTTTTCCAGCCTTTCGATTGGCTAACGAAAGTGGATCATAAGTTGAGTTACCGACCGAACTCACGGCAGCATAGTAAACCCCCGGTGCAGTCGCGGTGAAGTCTGCGTAGGAATCCAAGCTCACTAACTCGCCTGGTGCAGCATCGTTATCACTTGCCAATAACGAAATTCCGTTGGCATTCAAGAACGTTTGCGGAACGCCACGGCTATCGAAAATTTGCAAGACTGAATCAAGTCCACTGTTGGCCGAATCGATGTCGATAATCGCTCGTTCGCCAATTCCAAGTTTGAATTGATAGATGTCAACATCCGAGGTTGACAGCAGTTTGCCTAGCCCAGCGTTCAACACGAAAACCGACTTGGCCGCATTCAAACGCGCCCCAGAAAGGACAACGCCGGTCAAGTTAGGCAGTGGATGCGCACCAAGCAAGACAGCCGACTTCAACTGAGCAACGCTTGCCCCCGGAAGGGAACTTGCCAAGAGCGCAACTACGCCAGCCACGTGCGGCGACGCCATGGATGTTCCGCTCTGGAGTCCATAACCACCACCGAGGGTCGTGCTCAAGATGTTCACACCGGGAGCTGCGATATCGACAGTCGTCACGCCAAAATTCGAGAAGTTCGCCAATTGATCTCGGTCATCGGTGGCTGCAACCGCAATAATTCCATCGAGCGGGAAACCAACCGGATAAAATGGTTGCTGATCGTTATTTGTCCCGTTGTTTCCAGCCGCCGCCACGAATGCAATGCCGACGTCAATGGTCGCTTGAACTGCATCTTGGAAGGCTTGCGAAAATCCTGGTCCGCCGTAACTGTTATTGCTGACAACAATATTGATGCCATACTTGGTCTTCATCGTAACCAAATAGTTCAAGGATTCGATCGCGGCCAAGAACGAAACGCTCGGACCAGCAGCACCGATCTTGAGCGCCATGATCTTGGAGTTCCAGTTGACCCCGGTGACTCCTCTACCGTTGTTCCCAACCGCCGCCGTCGTACCCGCGACGTGCGTGCCGTGACCGTTCTGATCCAACGGATCCGAATCGCCCGAGAATGGGTCAATACCGTAAATGTCATCGATGTAACCGTTGGCATCGTTGTCAATTCCATCCCCAGCGATCTCGCCTGGGTTGACCCACATGTTGGCACGCAGATCCGTGTGATTGTAGTCAACTCCTGAGTCGATAATTGCAATCACAGTCTGAGTCGAACCAGTGACCAAATCCCATGCCTCTGGCGCATCGATGTCTGCATCGATTTTTCCGCCCGTTTGACCTTGATTATCGTACTGCCACTGTTGCGGGTACTGTGGATCGTTTGGTACACGATCAAACTGCATATCCATATCCGGCTCGGCGTACCGAATTTCTGGCATCGCGACTAATCGCTGCAGTCCATCTACTGTTAAAACATTCTTTGTTTTTCGCACCAGCAAGGCATTAATAAAATCATAACGCTGAATGATTTCAAGCCCTTCGGCCGCCATGATCGCTGCTTGACGCTCAGGGGTCACCCCATCCTCAAATCTCATGACGAACCGATTGGAACTGAGATTTGCTAACGTGAAGTTGAAACTGCCGCCCGTTCCTCCGCCGCCGTTCCCTGTCGCCGGATTGTTTCCGGCGATACCCACGCCAGAGTCACCGATGATTCCAACATCGCTATAGAACAACGGGTTGTGCGAGGTTCCTTGCCACGTTTGCACTGCTGTGTCCAAAGTGTCGTTGGTTTCGGCTGCCGCCGCTCCACCGTTGAAACTTGCGCGACCGTCCTTGCCGATGATCGTGTTGTTCACGATTCGGGTTTGTGGTTGCGGCGATTCGCCCAATGGAAGTCGACGGATATCTAATCTGTTTGAAAATCCGCCAGGTCCATCCACGAACTCCAGCGCCGTGGGGCCTTCTAGATACAAAGATGCTCGATTGAAATACTCGGGATAAAAATTTCCCGCGCTCGATGGCGGAGCGCCTGGATCAGGACCAAGCAAACTCTGAGCAATGGTCGCTTGAATGATCTGAGTGGTTCCATTGGAAACAAAGATGCTTCCCAAGATAGAATCTCGCAAGGCATGCATTGTCTCAAATGCATTGGTCGCAAATGGCTGGCAGTTGGTGCAAGTCAGTCGTTGATAGAAGCTTCCACCCAGGTCGCGATACCATGCGATGGTACTGTCAAGGGCAACTCCGTTGCCCTCCACTTGAGTGCTACCTCCAGCGCCGGCTGGACCTCCAGCAAGATCGTCGAATTCGAATCGCAACCGTGTTCGGTCGGAATCGATGACCAGCACATCACCATCATCGATATAAGTGCCAAAGTGCGTGACTGGCGCATCGCTGTTGACAAGTGGGTTGTTATCTGCGGTCGGGATCAGTTGTGGCGTGATCATCCATATTGGATTCTCCCCGTTGATCTTGACTCCTCCGAGTCCACCTTCTTCAAGAACGTTGTTTTGAATCACAACACCCGATACTAAACCACCTGGAACGCTATTGTTGAGCGCGGGTAGATTGCGCACCGCTTGAGTCCCTGCGAGCGAGGGCTTCGCTTGAATGTCGTCGACTAAGTTAAATCCGCCGAAATTGCCCCCGTTAAAGCCAAACGTGTTGCCCGCGTCTTCCGTGTCGCGAGGATCCGCCATCCTTGCCGCTGGCTCGGACCAAATCGCATAGTCGCGAGAATTGCGAATGAAGCTATTCTGAACGATCAACTGCCCTTGATCACGCGTGACGTTGCGGTCGCCGATGCCTGAATACGAAATCACTTGAACCATGCCAGCTGGCTTGGCGGACGTGACCTGCTTGACGGCCGCGTTGCCAATCAAGTTGATACGCGTATCTCTGCCCGTTGTCCCGGTTGCAATGCCACTGGATGTGGCTGCGCTGACTCGCAATCGCGATTGAACGTTCGGGTTGTTGATTGCGTCGCGAATCGCTCTCGCCACTACGTAAGCCGGATCCGCAGGTGTGAATCGAACCGGTACATTTCCGGACGCTACGACGTTGTCAACAGAAAACTCAAAACCAATTCGCGTACCACCGTCGGAAATCTCAAAGACATCTCCATCCGTTAGATTGGTACCAGCGGGTGCAACAATCGAAATCTGTTCCGTAAATCGATCGTTGGTATCAAAAGTCTTGGTGAGCGTTGGTGTCCCACTTGAATTGGACGTAAAGAAATTTTCCCCAAGTCGTACTTCCAACTGATAGGCACCGCGCGTAATCGTGGTGGACGGAACCGGCACGTTCACAAACGTTGGATTCGGCTCGCCTGAGAAGATTCGGGACCCATCGGCCAGTTCCATGGTTACCGCCCCGATTCGCACGCGACCATTGGCGTCACCGCGTGAACGGAAAACGACAGACAGCCCAGCTTGGCCAGCATACTGGGACACATCAATGGAGGCTCGTTGTGGTGAGCCGGCAGTCAGCAAAACGACGTTCCCTGGTCGATTGACATTGTCGGTCGTCGCAATTCTTTGCAGGCCGAACGGCGACTGCATAAATACGTCCAACTGTCCTGTAAAGACTTCGTAGTCAAACGCCACTCTCGGTCCATCGGCAAACGTATAAGTCGCCAAGGAGAACGTCCGAGTTGAATTCTGCGACAATGGGCCCGGTGGAGTCGCATTGAAATCACCAAACAAGTTCATGCCAGGTGACAAAACAGGTTCGTCTGGCGTTCCCACTCTCTCACCGCGTTCGGCGAAACCGATAATGACATTGGTGATCGTTGTCGCAGCTTGTGTGCTGCGGAAAATCATAGTCAGCCCATCTTGTCCCGCGAACTGATTGAGAGGGATCTTCAGCGAATTAGTCCCTGTTTGAAGCGTTCCTCCAAATTGGGATCTCGCGACCTCAGTCTCGACTCCCGCTGAATCCCTAATGGAAATGCTGAAGTTCCCACCTGGGAAATCATAGTCGATGTAGGTTGCCGGTTGGTCGGCAGCGGAATAAGCACCCAGGTTAAAGACCTTGGAGATCAACTCACCGGTCGGTCCAATGCTCGCATTTGGCTGCGGCAAAAAGTTACGGATCACTGGCGGCAACGCGGTGGTCGCCCCAGCTACGAAATCCTCGTCGACAATTCGGAGTATCGAGCTGATGGGCTCCGTATTGAATTGGTTGATGATCCGAGTGCGCGGTTGATACCCTGCCGACGAAATCGCGACCAAATACGTCCCTTCGGCCAGCGCCACAGGTCCGATCGAGGCATCTTTCGTTCCCAAGGAACCACGCGAAAGATCCGAAGCGTCGTTGACCAACAACGGTCGTGCTTGATCGTCGGCGATATTGCTCGAATCACCTGAGTAGATCAACCGATACTGTTTTCCAAATCGAAGCGAATTTTCTTCGATGAAAACATTGATCGACGTATCGGGTCGGTTCAGTCCATCCGCGTAATCCATATCAAACATGACCGAAGCAAAACCTCCGCTCATGCTGCCGACGATATCTTGCTGACGAATATCAAGTCGATAAAAATCCACATCGGTATTTGTACTGAGCGAGCCTGCTAGGCTGATTCCGCCATTGGCAGTGTTCAATAGATTGCCAATGTACTGCGGACGATTGCCGACCGTGAGTTGGCCAACCGCCGTTCCATTGTATGCCGTCAGTTCTGCATTGCTGTTGGTGCGGAAATTGTTCGCTGAGTCGACATACTCAACACTCTCATCTTCGGCCGCTTCTCCAATCAAAGGGGAAGACGTTGGCAACCCTCGCAGGTGCACTCCGTTGGTGGAGTAACGAATATCCGTATAACTAACTAACGAGCCGGCAAATTCTTGTTGTTCTCGCAGTCGAAGCTGAGCTTGATAGGGTCCAGAACTCAGTCCAGCCTTTTCGTTAGCGATGTCGGTTCCCGCACTGCGCAATCGGAAATAGAATGTTCCGCGAGCACCAATCGAGCCCGGCAAAACGATCCGCATCCCCGCGTCTCGAACATTCGTCGTCCCATCTTCCTTAACCAACCCGCTTCGATTCGTTCGCACATTCGTGGTACGCACGGGCAACGGATTGACACTGCTCGGATCGATCAGCGGAGACCGGACGAGCAACGCTGGAACAAGCGTTTCTTCGGTGCTGTTATCGCTGCGGGCCAAAAGAGTGCCATTCGCATCAAGGAGCTCGATAACCGTGTCTAGATTTGTCTTGGTATAGTCGACATCCAGCCAAACCTCAGTCCCTGCTTCGGCCGAAAAACTGTAGATATCCACGTCCTCATCTTGGCTCAGCACACCCTGGATCACGAAGCCCAGCCGGAGGTTTTCGCTACCCGACGAGGCGGTGGCAGCCAAGCTTCCAAGGCCTTGCGCCGTGCGAATCGAACCATTCGTGCCAGGGGCCGCAGCCGAAATATCCTCGGTTTCCAATACGAGTCCAACATTGCGATCGTTGGAGTACTGATCAAGCAATACACCGCGCCAATCGGAACTGCTTGGAACAGAACCAATACCATCATTATTCGTGTCGTTTTGCGATCGTCCGTCCGGACGCAAGCCTGCTCCGACGGTATCATCCTTCAAGCTCGTCAAGATCACCGGGAAGCCTGGTTGGCCCACCAGGTGCAACGTGCCGCCGACTCGATTGTTGCCCGGCATCAACTGGCCATTGCCGGTGATTCCCGCGCCCATGTTGCGATTGTAGTTCGAACCATATCCATCGAACTTGACGACCAGCGATTCATCGGTGGCGCTCTGCAAGCGCAAGCCCCCCTCGTGCTGATAGTCCCCAACAAAGATCCCATCATACACAGCGTGAACAATGTCGGTATCGTCCCATACGCTGGCGTTGGTCAAGGTATCTCCGCGGATCTTCAAACCGTTAAGGCCGTTATTCGCGAATCGGTTTTCGCGAATCAATGGACCTTGGTTCGTAGAATAAATTGGATTGATGTCAACATCTCCAGTCTGCCTTCCCGAATCCGGCATCACATGATCATTCATGCTGTTCGCATCGATATCAATCGCAGCGCCGATGTTGTTCCGGAACACATTGCCAAGGATCGTTGGCTGCGTCCCACGGACGAATATCGTAGCTGGCTCGTTGAGCAATCGACCGAATCGAGTTCCCGGCCCCTGACCACCAAAACCATCGGCGTTGTTTTCGAAAACCGAATGCGCGATGCGTGCATCGGCTTGTTGAAGTTCAATTGTATTAAAGGCTCGGAACGTACCGTCCAACCTGGTCACACCTCCAGCGAAAGCAAAAGTCGAATGGTCGACGCTCAGAGATGCAGTTGGCGCGACGTAAATGCCACCCCAATCGCGTGCTGCCGGAAGAGTGCTCGTCCCGTTATTGTTGGTGTCAAACGTACCGCCAGCACCGTACCGATCATCCAACTTGCTAGTAAAGATAATCGGCAAATCCTCGGTACCTTCGGCGATGATGCGAGTACCAAAGGTAGCCTCAATACGCGAGCCTTCCAACTTCAAAACGCTACCCGGATCGATCACCAAGGATGAATTTAAACGAGGTCGCTTGACAGCCAGTGACTCAGGCGAAAGCGCGGCACCCGTAACGAAACCATTGTCCGTCAGCGAGGCGAGGTTGGACATCGTTGCGTTCGGCAACTCGGCGATCAACGAATAAGGTCCCGAGCCATTGTTCGCGCTTCGATAGACGCGTCGGGCCACATAACCCGGAATAGGTTGCGGCAGTTGCGTTAACACAACCGATTGACCAATTGGTATGACAATGTCGTTGGTCGGATTGGATGCAAGCCCTTCTTGTCCAGCCGCGTCGACCATTACGAAGCGGTAATTGTATCGGCCGGCGGCCAATGTCCCACCCGCGGAATTTGCAAGCAAAACCCCAGACACATCCAAGCGATCACGAGCCAGCGTGCCCCCCAAGGACTTGCCAATATCCAAGTATGTCGATGTTGCCTTGTCCAGCAACGCAATCAATTCGTACGCTCCCGTTAAGCTTACACTGCTGCGGTACAATCGGCGAGTCACAAAATCGCCTGTTGCAGACGGCAAACTGGATAACGCAATCGCGGTCTGATTCCCAACCAGAGTGATGCTTCCCGTGGCATTGGAAGGAACGCTCTCGCTTCCATTTCGGTCGACAAACGTGAGCTTATAATTATAGATGTCTGGCAAAAGCGTTCCGCCGACCCCAGGTGCCACGGAGACCAAATCCGAAGCGGGCGTGAAACCGTCAAGAATCGAACCACCTGGCGCACCAGAGAGAATCAAGTTATCGGCAAAAACATGAACGATGTCGATGTCGTCGAATCGCCCCGGAACAGTAAGTGTCTTCGGTGACCCGTCTACGGGCGTATCGACGCGGATGAACAACCCATTGAGCGAGTTATTGGTCAACGTGTTATGGTGGATATCTGGTCCCACTCGATCATAATCGCTGGTAAACGCGCCGCTCAGTTGGAATCTCGGTTCGTTGAAATTCGTTTCTTCGAAACTGTTTGGAAGCGCGCTCATCGCAGCATCGGCGCTACGTGTGATTCGATTGTAAGTAATCGTTGGACGCGTTTCGAACATTTGGATTGCGTTGATGGTTTGAGCAACCCCGTCAACCACAACGCTGCCGCCGCCGTATCGTATGTCGGCATTATTGACATACTGAAGGAAAATCCCTTCGTCCTCACCATCGCGCCGACCCGAAGCGACGTCGACATCCCGTCGAAACGAAATCCCACCCCAATCCCCTGCACCGGGGATCGTTCTTGGTCCATACGTATCGAGGCCAATCGTTTCATCCAGCCAAGAGGTGAAGTAAACGCTTCCGGGGGCAACACCACCCGTAGCTTGCTTAAGCATGTTTCCGCTAGCGTCGAGCAAAGACGGCGCACCCAGAACTTGCAATGCAGCCCCGGATCGATTGACGTTCAAGCTAGAGCTACCGACACCCAGCCTCGCACTTCTAATTTTGAAAATTGCCCCCGCATCGATCATCGTGGTGACCCCCATCGGGACATCCATCGTCAAACCATCTGCGAGAACGGCTCCCGGCAAGAGACCAATTCCAATCTCGTACGCAACGTTGTCGCCAATTGTTTCCAGTCTGCCGTCGCTACCTCCGTTGCCGGCGATTCGCACGATATCACCTGGCAAGGCCGAGGCAAACGCGTTGGGGACTCCAGCCCCAGCAATATTGTTAAACGGACGTTGCAAGCTGCCGTCCGCGTTCGGACCTGCGGATTTGTCAACGAAAATGTTCTTGCCGACCACGTCAATCAAACGCAACGCGGGATCGACGGTTATCGATCGCTCGCCTTGCAATACGATGCCGCTGCCATTCACTGTTGCACTGACTCCCAACGCGGCTTGAGAGGCAATCGCACTGGCTAACGCGTTCGCCAAATCAGTCGAAGTATTGCCGTTCACGTAGGGGATTCGGATGCGTCCAGGACTGACGAAGTTGTCGCTCGAGAACTCGAAAACGCGTGTAACTCCATTCGAGCCCACGACGGTAACGATCCTGCTCTCGATTGCCGCAGATCCTCCCGCGTTGAAGTTCAGTGTTCGATTGAGCGGACGGGTTTCGAACCAGAAATTATAGGTTCCACCCGCGACTCCATCCCCGTCGCCATCGAATCCGACCGATGGGTCGCTCTGCGCGTTCGTCGAAACGTCTTGAATCGCGTCATTGACGCCGACTTGCCCACGGAACGTGAGCCGCATTTCGTATTTGCCTTGCGATTGACCGCCGAAACCGGTCCCAGGAATGGCCGCGTTGTAGTCGTCATTGCCGCTAGCGCTTACACCAACAAAATAGACCCCGCTGGTAAGCGATACTTTGATCAGCGAATCGCGGCTGAAGTAGTCATCGTTCCGTGAAACCAAATCCATCTTTCCGCCCGAAAGAATGATCGGATTTTGGGTCAACAGATTTCCGCCAACCTTGGTGCTACCCATTCCCTTGGCCAATTTGACTGTGACCAAATGGCTTGCCTCGCTCGAACTCTGAATCGCCGCGATGATCTCATCGACCGTGCTCTCACTGCCAGGCGTCGCGTTCAGATCGATCCCGATCGCATTCGGATACACCGAAATCGATGGTGCTCCATCTCGCACGCTTTGAGTCAGGTAAATTTGAAACTGATTTCCCTGGCTACCTGGTCGTACTGCGGTGAACTCAACCGACAATAGATTGCTTACACCAAAGTTGGTAGAACCCGTTGCTTGTGTTTGTTTGTACAGCTGCAGATTCGTGTCCAACTCGCTGCTGTTGGCGAGACGCTGCGCGTACGTTTCAAGTGTGAACAAGCCCGCTCGACTGGGGTCACCCAAATCCACTTCGAAACGATACAAATCGATATCCGAACCGTCCGGTCGATGCAAGTACTGACCGTGGAGGACGTCTTGATTGCCTGGAAAAATTGGCTCAAAACGTTCTTCACTTGCAACCAGTTGTGCGTCGTTCGGATTGATCGTTGGACCGGTACCAGCAAAGAACGTCGGATCCAATCGCATGAGCGTACTTTGAGGTAGATCGCCTGCATGCTCAAGGCCGAGAACCATGCCAATGCATGCCATCGTCGATCGGAAATAATCCTCTCCGTACGAATTATTCCATGCGCGAGTGGCTTCCAAAATGATCAATGAGCTGGCAAACGTCTTGTCGATCCGCACACCGAAATTAATCGTATCGTTGAGTCCGACTTGAATCGCTTCCGTCTGAATCTGAGTGGCTGCGACCGGCGTCAACCCACTCAACGAGCCCAACGCGATCGTCACACCTTGATCCGCCGTTTCCACGAACTGAACTCCGATCTTGTAAGCCCATAAATTGAGGGCTTCACGCGTTCGGCCTTTTTGCTCTTCGGTGATCGAGTTAACTAAGGGATTGTTTAAGTTGTCGTTCGAGTAAATCGTCTTGAAGTTGTAATAGATCGTTGTGATTCCAGCCGTCGGATCTGCTCCGAAGGCTGCGTTGACGTGATTCTCGAAACTGCCTTGTAGATTCTGAGGCAACGTTCGATGAGCCGGGTCATCACTGGCACCCTCCAAGTCGAGCGCGAACGGCTCTGCATCGATCGAGGACGATAGAATCAGACTGCTCTGAAGCAGATTCGTAGACCCAATCAACCCCAAATTGGTTGCTGTGTTGAACGAACTCCCCAGCCCAAACAAAGTGACCGGCGAATAGCTCAGCAATCGATCGCCAATAACCGTCAACGGGTCACTGCCTGGCTCGTAGTCGATGCTCACCAAACTTGTTGCGGCCGGCACGAGCAGGATGGCATCCACCACCTCTTTCGCCGTAACAGTTGACGTCCCTAAATCCACTGTGATCTTACGACCAACGACCGAGACAGCCGGCGAACTTCCATTGAGCGAGTTCACGAACTCGACCTGTACTCCACTGCCCGCTTCACCGATTTGATTGGCTGTGAATCGAACTTTGACTGCACCTGCCGTGTTGAAATCCGTGATGGCGTTGGCGGCCGCTTCGTTCCTGGTCGGCGCAAGAGGCTGCGTCTCGCGAGTCCCGATTCGCAAACGGTACGTGACTGGACCAGCACCGGAACCCGGAAGCGTATCCAAGTCGCTAGCAAAGACAAGAGTTGCCGTGTTGGAGGCTGCATTGTAGCGCACCGAAATGGGCTTGAACGCCGCTCCATCATCCGTGTTTCGGATTGTATCCCTTGTGAAGATCAATTGATAGAAATCTGGGTTCTCAACCGATCGTGACGTCGGACGACCTTGAGCGTCATTTTCAACCAACAGCTTTTCTTTGTCGAAGTAGACGACGATGGTGTCGCGTTGCTGACTCAACTGTCCATTCTGACGCACAACCGGTTGAGGTACGACCGAAATCACTTGCGGTCCGAGATCCAACCGGAAATCAATCGTATCGGATCGGGTATTGGGCTTCGACGGAATCAGCAGGTTTCCTGGCAGACCATTCTCACCCACATTTCGCAACCCAACGATACCTAATGTCGGGTCGTCAAAACCAAAGACTTCGATGCGATATTGATCATCGATCAAATTCTCTGCGAACCGTACTGTGACTTCGTTCTCGTCTGGATTTTCGCCAACACTTCGTGCGCCCGGTTGGACGATGATGTCGTTGGTTTGCGTTAATCGAATGGGCGAGTAAGAGGTAGGATTCCCAGAGCTCAGCAGCGTAGCCTCCAGCCCCCCGTTTATCTTGGCCCGGATCTGAGTATTGATCGCAGGTGTGGTATTAATTGCATCTACCAATTGCTTCGCGGTAGTGCTTGGCGCTAAAGTCACCGAGATAATGCTGTTCGTGATCGAGAGAGCAAAACTTGCGCCTCGAGTCACGTTCACATCGAAGGCGGCTCCCTGGGCAACCGAACTGAGCTGTATGTCGACTTTCCCAAGCGTTCCAAAATCGCTCGAAGCGCTAGCTAAACCGAAGGAGCCGTCACCTCCGGACCGCGTGATGCGAATGCCGCTGAGTGTATTTGCATCGATGATCTGAGAATCATCGAACCGGAACGTGAGCTCCCTCGGAGCGATGCTGCGCACCACGCCATTCTCAATCAAATCACTATTATTCGGCTGAATTCCAATCAACCGAGGACCTACACCTGTAGCCAACATTTGCCGAGACTCTAGGGTTTCAAGCAGGCAGCGACGGAGTTTGGCCCGTTTTGCTTCGCTTGATACAGCGTCTTGAGGAGCAATGGATCTGATGGAAAAACTCTTGTTGCGAAGCCGGCGGATGGTCATCACCAACCCTCAGTGCAAAGGTAGCCAGGAACTCCTTGCGAAATGAAATACCTCGCAAGGCTGTAAAATTGTGTCCCGACCAACCAAACATTAAGGCTAAAAAACAACCCTAAGAATCTGGCAGTCGGAATAACACTCAGTTTCGAGTATAGTTGGGCTGGATTTGGATGCAAACTTGTGCCCACCCCATACGCAACAACGAACATGGAATTCGAACCGAAACCACCCTAAAGAATGGGTCGGATCCTCCCCAGCACATCGAAAAACGATGAAGATTTTACCAAAACTAGCTAACTACACTGGTCAATTGCAGCTCAACGCGACGGATTTGCGGCCTTTGACGTCCCTTTGGATGTTGAACGCTTGGAAAGGTTCCAAGCCTCATGGGTGGAAATGAAAGTCTTGAAGAAAAAGGAATTTTTTTTAAACCATCTCATTTCGCGGTTTTGCTGCACATTGTGCCGACCCATTCTCTGAGGGCGACCCACTGGGATCTCTTGCTCGAACACCCTCACCCAGGCAACGATTCCTTGCTTTGCTTTGAATTGCTCGTCCCTCCCGAAAAATGGTCCAATCCAACCGTCGCGACTCGCTTGCCTGACCATCGCCATAGGTACTTAACCTACGAAGGTCCAATCTCAAACAATCGCGGACACGTAAAACGCGTCCTCCAAGGCTCCTTTGACTGGGTAAAAGCTACGGAATGCTCGCTAATTGTGCGACTGAAATGGGAAAAACTGGAAGAACACGCTGAGAACATAGAGGGTTGGTCGACGCGTCCATTTTCCGGAATGCTAGAACTTCATCGAAACCGAAATCTCCCAGAATTCGCCATCGGCTCTTGGCAGCTTACCCTGTCCGAACACGCTGGATCGAACGATCCTAACGCCTGCGGCAGTTGATTTACTGGACTGCGTCTGTCACGATGCATAGAAGCAATGGATTCCATAGCAACCACGATTTCTCACACATTCTTCCCGCGAACGCAAATGTCGAACTGGAACTCGAACTCGAACCTGGAATCTGGACCCTTCGCCGAATCGCGACGATCGCGAACGACGATTAGTCTTTGGATGTTAATGTTCTCCATGGTCGTTTTCGCGGGTGTCTCCATGGTGATCATGTTGGCGGCAAGGGTCCCGACGATCGCCAACAGCATCAATGAATTTTTTGGATTACCTCAAACTGCCAAACAAGGCAAACCCGACAGAACAACGCATTTGATCTTTTTACTTTTTTGCTATTCCTCTCCGTTGATGTTTGCAATGTGGGTCGGAATTCTGCACTCGATCAACGTCCGTCTCAAGCATTTCTCTGCTGCAAAATCCGGACAAGATGACCCAGACAGCCCGTTCGTTTGATGAAGCGATAAAGCGATAATCGGAAAACCTAACATGACCAAGTTAACGCTGGCGATTGAAAAACACTTGCAACGCCGAATTGCCGAGCACGATTTGAACCACTATCGCTTGCTGGGCATTTCGGAGGACGCACACGCGGATGAGATCAAGCGCGCCTTAAAAACAACGGCCGCCGCTTGGAATGCTTCCGACACAAAATCGAATCCGGAATCGGCACAACTGGTCGCCAAGCTTCTCAAGCAAGCCCAAACGACATTGCTGAACCCAGCTTCCAAGATCGAGTATGACAAGCAAATCGCGGCCGAATCTCTCGTTGCTGCAAACAACTTCTTTCCCGATCGAAATCCCTTTGAGTCATTCAACCCCGCAGCCTGTCTAGTCAGCGCAGCATCAGCCGACGCAAACGAAATTTGGGCTCACTCTCCAGGGAATGGCCAATTGCGATGGCGAGAGCTCCAGCGGTGCATCCCACCACTTTGCGAACTGGATTTGCTCGCTCCACTATCAACGGCAAAAACATTTACCAACCCAGGTTCTCGAGGTTCGCCTTCGCCTGCTATCGAACCAACACAGGCGTCCAATCGTCAGTCGAGTCTCGCTCGCATCGAACAGCTCAAACGTGCACGACGAAACAAGCAGAGATTGGTCTTAGCTGGTGTCTGTGCTATCGCGATTCTATTCCTGGGCTATTCCGGAGTGAGCTTTGCCTTAAATCGCAAACAAGTCGCTCAGCAACCCGCTCCAGGCCGAACAACCTCCGATCCAATCCCCTCAAATCTTGCGTCTGGTCCCAAGCCATTCAATGCGCCGAACAATTCAAAAGGTCGGTCGAACCAAGGATCTCCAGACTTTTCGTCCGGGCTGCCCAGCCTAACAAAAGAAACAAGCGATCCCGTTGAGACCCCGCCAGTCATGACGCCAGACATGCCCGACATGCCTGCCACGACTCCACCTGACACTCCACTGCCGGTAACTCCCCAGCCGGTAACTCCCCAGCCGGTAACTCCCTCGCCTGTAACTCAGCCGCCTGTAACTCAGCCGCCGGTAACTCAGCCAGCAATTCCAGCACCTGGTCCGGAAACGAACCCCAACGCCATGTCCACCAAGAATTGGGCGTTGGCGATGACGAAATCCAGAGCAGCGCTCGACGCGGCGGACTTTGCTAATTTCCACCAACAAATGGAAATCGCGTTGCCGCTATCCTCGAACGACGAGATGCTTGCCAAGCGTGCGCGTTTGGATCAATTAGGGCAATTGTACGAGATCTTCACCAATTCGCTCGAGGAAGGAAAGACAAAGTTGAAACCAAACCACGTTCTCACGGTCGGAAAGAATAAGCTCAACATCGTCGAAATCAGCAGTTCGGAATTGACGATTCGCATCCAAGGTAAAAACGAGAAGTTCGCGTGGGATCGTTTACCGCCTGGAATCGCCCTGGCCATCGCTGACCAGACGCTTAGCCCGCAATCGCCGATCGACATTGCCGCTCGGGCGGTTTACTTTTCTCTTTCGCCGACCAGAAACGACATCTTTGACAAGAAAGTAAAGGACTGGTTCGAAAAATCGGTTGGGCAAGGTCAGGTTCGCGAGGATTTACAAAAAGCTCTGACAGATCAATACGAATAACGTCAGCGTAGCCTGGGCTTTTAGCTAGGACGCAAGAAGCGTGCTAACAACTTTCCCTTGGCTCAATACCAACGGTCGACCGATTGGGGTTTGAAGCTCTTTGGTAAAATCGACTCCAAAGGCGTGTAACAACGTCGCATGCAAGTCCTCCACTCGAACCGCATCTTGCACGCCCGTGAGAGGGTCTTTGCCGTTTTCGAGAAGCTCGTGTGTGGTTTGCCCATGAACATGACCTCGGCGAAATGGACCGCCTGCCAGAAGAGTACTAAAGCCCGTTGGCCAATGGTCGCGGCCACCGGCTACGTTGATTCGCGGTGTTCGACCAAATTCGCCCGCGCACATCACAATCGTTTGGTCGAGAAGGTTGCGTTCGTCTAACTGCTCGATGAGGGCGTGTAGGGCTGCATCCAAGATCGCACAGCGATTGCTTTGCAGGGTATGGTTTTCCACATGCGAATCCCAACCGGACAATTCTACTTCGACGCATCGAACACCGTTTTCGATCAATCGGACCGCAGCCAAACACCCTCGCCCAAAGGGCGTATCCCCAAACGAGGACACGATCTTGGACGGCTCAAGTGCGATATCGAAAGCCTTGATCTGCTCGCTTGCCATCATCGTTGTGGCGCGTGAAGTCGATGACTCATGCAGCGTTTTGGTTTTGTCGAGATCGCGAATCCGTCCACGCCGAAACTCTTTCTCAAGCACTTCGTGGAGATCGCGAACTCGATTTTGAAAGACCTTAGGATCGGTGTAACTTTTTAAGTTGGGGAGCGGATTTCTTGGATCTCCAATCTTGAATGCATCAAGATCGCTTCCCATATAGCCTCCTCGCGATGGCCATTGGTCGCTCAGTATCGAGACGTGGCGTGGGATTTCGATATTGTTTTCCGACTGATGACAGATCACAGCTCCGATGGATGGATGGATCAATGTGGGGTCGGGCCTCCAACCCGTCTTCATGTTGTACGTCGCTCGCTCGTGGTCCCCTTCGCGAGAAATCATCGATCGAATGAGCGTAGCTTGATGCATGATTTCGGCTGTTCGAGGGAGCGAACTTGCAATTTGTAACCCAGCCGCCGATGTTCCGATGGCTTTGGTCTCGCCACCAATCATCGAACCAGCATGCGGATCGAACGTTTCAAGCTGGCTGGGCCCCCCTTGCATCCAAAGTAGGATCAGACTCTTGGCAGAGATCTTATCAACCTGCTTCGATTCGGCGGCCAAGGCAAGTCGCTCCGCCAACCGCGTCAGCATGCCTTGACTTAGAAGCCCACCAGCAAGGGTTGCAGCCCCGTTCAGAAAACGCCGGCGATGAAACTGTCGCCAGGAGTCGCATCCGACGTTTTGTACTGCGGTAGGTATTCTGTCTGAATTTAGTGGTTCCATTGGAATTCCGTGCTATTCATTAGTGCCCAAAAAATACTGCTCATTTCGGCCGACCTTGTAGGCCCTCGCGAATTGCCAAGTCGTGTTCCGAAAACACTGAGCTCCAACTCATTAGGAAGTCGATTCAATACCGACAAGTACGCCGTTTCGATGGCGGTACGGTCATCGGATGTCAATTCGGCAATGCGTGTTGCGGCATTCATGACGGGATTATGCTTGATTCGTTCACTGACAAACGAACCGTTCATGACTAACAATCGCTGGGGAATCGTTACCGACTGTTGGTTGAATTCGTCGTCACCTCGGTCGCCATATGCCTTGGTAAAGTCGTTGACGCCCGTAAACAATTCGAGCTGTGAAATGATGGAACTGTTTTCATCGATGGCTTTGACCCTCGATGCTTGATGGATCGAAGCCGCAACTTGTTCGGGGCGGAGCTGGGTCAACGGAAAGATCGCCCAGTGCTGCTCGTAGCGTTCGTCGAGTTCCATTTCCTCGCTGGGGGATTCTTGGTCGATTCGCGAATCGCGATGATACACTTCGGTGCAAATAATTGTTCGGATTAGTCGTTTCAAGTTGTAGCCATTGGCGGCAAAGTCATCGGCTAAGCGTTCCAGGCCGGGCGGAAAGGGGCCTGAGAGGGGGATGCTATCGATAGGTTCTACCAACGGCTTCCCGAACAGGACGGCCCACATCCGATTGACGGTTGCTCTTGCGAAAGCTTTGTTTTCGGGGTGGGTCACCCAAACCGCCAACCGATGTCGGGCGTCTCCCGTTTCCGGCAACAGGTCGCGACGATACGGGACGGATGGTACAACCGCAGTCTCCGTCTCCTCGTTCAAATACTTTACGCGATATTCCTGATTCGAATTGCGAAGCCCAACGAACGGGTTCTCCAGCCTGATACCGGAGAAGAAGGCCGCCAATTGATGGAAGTCCGCTTGTTCTCCCATCCGCGAGCTAGGAGCTTCTGCGACAGGGGCTTGTTCGTTCCCGGTTGCATTCGAATTTTCGCTGAAACTCACCTTGCCCAAGTAGTCTTGATGGCATTGCAAACAATCGATGCGCTGAGCCAAGAATGCACGCGAAGTGCGGCCAGCCAATCGGATGGCGTCCGGCTTTTTATTGTCCGCATCGTCCATGGTTGCGGTCAAGAAATTCACCTGTGGCGCATCGGTCCAGGAACCTTGTGCTTCAATGAGTTGTCGAGCGATGGCATCGTAGGGCGTACCTTTTTCGAATTGATCCGCCAACCAATCGACGTATTTGCGTCTTCGGAAAATCAAAAAGGGACCTTGATTGGTTCCCACGGTTGCCCGTGTCCAGCGTTCTGCCAAATAGTCCGCCGAACGGCGGTCTTGCAATAGATACTCTGTCCACCAATTCAAGCGTTGGGGCTCGGGGATTTGCCCGAGCACTCGCAATTCCTCTAGGGATAGACCGTTGCCGATCATTGCCAAACTGATGCGTCTTGCGACGGTCCGCCAGTCCGCTGGTTGCGCTTTCACCAAATGCTGCTTTTCAATTTCTGAATCGATGGCCGCATCAATTTGTTGTGCCACAGCTTGGATCGTGGGATCCAGAACGCCGGAAACGGACTCGGTCGATCGGGACAATTGAGTCCGGGGCGAAGTTTCCCAAAAAATAGCGGTGAGCAACGAAACCCCAACACCGATCGATAACGCCCGTTTCTTCCAAAGCGGGGGCTGTTTAATTGCATCCATCCGAAGCGGTGGTACAGCGACTGAATTCAGTAATGGAGGACTTAGTACAGGCGGTATGGGTTTTGGATTCATCGCTTCTACAACCGTTCCGTGTTTTGCGTCTCAAGGCATCGCATCAGGGTTAATCGCTCGGTCCGATTCTACTTGAGGTCGAGGAAGACGACGCAGGATGGGTTACCGACGGGCGCGTAATGGCCTGTGAATTTGAGACTGCCGGTTGTGCGATTCACTTCGAAGATAGCGACGTTATCGGCTCGCTGATTGCAACAAGTCAGGAACCTCCCCGTCGGGTCGAAGCTGAAGCTGCGTGGGTAATTCCCTCGTGTCCATTCCTCTTCCAAAAAAGTCAGGTCGCCATTGGGACCAACCGCGAAAATCCCAATGCTATCGTGCAACCGATTCCCTGCATAAACAAATTTCCCATCGCTAGAAACCAAGATCTCAGAACAGAAATTGCTACCAGCAAAACCAGGCGGGAGAGTCGAGATCGTCTGGCGCGATGCTAACTGCCCCGTTGCGGTATCGTAATCAAACAATACGATCGTCGACCCCTCTTCTTGAATCGAATAGAACCAGCGACCGTTGGGATGAAAATGGAAATGACGCGGTCCATCTCCAGCTGGCAACGAAACCGAGAATGGATCGTTCGGTGTTAGTACGCCCTTGTTTTCGTCGAACTTCCAAACGAAGATCAGATCCAAGCCCAAGTCGACATGAAGCACGAACCGACCCGTCGGATCGGCCTGAATCATGTGCGCGTGCGTTCGATCGTGACCGCTGAACGCAAAGCTACCAGGGGGCGCGTTGGTCGCTTTCGTTGGACCAAGTTTTCCCGCATCATTACGAATGTCCGTTGCGTCCCCTAAACGTCCATCGGATAGGATTGGTAGTACCGCCACCGAGCCGCCGAAATAGTTGGCGACAAACAAAAAACGCCCCGAGGGATGGATGCTGATATACGTAGGACCAGCCCCGCCGGCACTCACCGTGTTCCTCAACGTCAAATGCCCATCCGATCGATCGATGGCAAAGGCACTAACGGTTCCTTCTTTGTTCTCACCGACCCTGTCTGTTTCGTTGGCAGAATAGAGAGTTGAGCCGGATGCGTTGATTGCCAAGCAGCTAGGACTCGTACCCATTTCGTAAATGCCTGCCGCCGACATGGCTCCGCTCCTGCGATCGACCTGGAAGAGGTGAATGCCGCGCCCATTCCCAGGCGGTAGATCCACTTGCGTTGGCAACATGTCTCGCAGCGGAGAACTAAATGTTCCCACATAAGCCATGAGAGGGCCACCAGCTTGGTTCGATTGCGCCCGAAGCGAACCCGATAGCAGCGAGGCTGTCCCCACCCAACCTAACGAGTTCGTGAGAAACGATCTTCTGGACCAATCAAAACTCATCATGATTTTTCGTCTCCTGCTACTCTATCTGCCATCGCCCGATCGAATTCATCGACTTGACTTTGAAAATCCGCGACCTTCGAAACCAACGTGGGATAACGCTGGCCAGTCGCATCCAAGTGACTGGTCAAAAGTCGCTTTGCAACTTCGCGCTGCGACGGTTCGCTTTGACAGTATTCTCGGAATGAAACGTTCAGTTTCTTGATCAGTTCGTTCGGTGCGGAAGCGGATTCCAGATCCGAAATGATCTCGGTCAGCCTAAACGCCAACTTCATTTGACCGAATCGATCGCCCGGCAATGGTCCATCCAACATTGGACTCGACCAAGCCGATGCGAACTCGTCTTGCTCCGTTTCGCCGGCCGCCTCGCGAGCCTCGCGTTCCGCCCACTTGCGATCCATTTCACTAGACATCTCCGCCCATTCCGCTTGCTGCTCTTCCCATTCCTCGTACGATTCGCGTGTTGAAAACGCAAACTCTTCGTCAAGTTCAAGATGATGGCCATCCAAAGAAGTAAAACCCACGCCGAACATCCCCGACGCCATCATGTTGCACAGCGGGCAATCGCAATCCGGAATGTGTTGTTCCTGTTCTCGCCCCATCATGCCTGCAATGGACACACCTGCCCCGCGCGGCACACGGCGGCGGCTGCATTCGATGATAAAGCTTGGTGGCGAACCACCTTCAAAAGGTTGTTGCAACCAATCATCGCGTACTGCTGATAAAAATGTACAAAGCTCCAAAATCAGTTGCGCTCTTTCATGGCTCAGTGACAACCGGGCTGCATCGACCTCTTTCTGACACCAAAACCATCCACCCCGGATGACTTCACGACATAGATCAAAGTAAATGATCATTTCTTCGCGACCCATCGGTGCATCTTCATAACCGTCGACATCATCTGGTGCCGCAACCATCGGCGCACCATCCTCAAATCGCAATCGCTGCCCATCAATCACGCGGTCGCTCCAATCATGCGCACCGAACAACAAAACTCGCGGGGTTCGTCCCTGCAAATCTTGTCGCGGCGTCATCAACCAATCGCGGTGAACGTCGACGGTCAAACGATACAATGCGTTACTTGCCTCAGGATCGTCAACCTCCTGGGGCGATGACAATTCCCTCGGTAACAGTCCATCTCCAGCAACGCTAATTATCCGCGAGGCGAGATAATCGATCATGGCCGATCCATATAGAAATTCGCGATTCGTTCGCGGAACAACGATAGGCATATCTCGCGGTTTTTTTACCACATACGGTTCGACCTGTTCCTTGAGTTCCCACCAAGGCGGCAAATGCACGCTCATCGGACAATGCTGATTGCCCTTCTCATCCGTCACCATTGCAAAGACGGCATCGCGATCGACTTTCATGACGTCTCGACCGGTACAAATTCGTTTCTGCACCAAATCAATGACGCACCAGCTTTCCTTTTCGTCGATTGCGTCGATTGCGCCGATTGCGGTCGCCCAATCGACCTCCTGCAATGGCAACCCGTCGGCGAACTCACTCATCTCTGGCGTTCGGTACCGTGGCCAATAGGAAACAATCTCGTCCCAGGAACTTGGATCCTCCGATGCAACCGCGATCAAAGTGACCGCCGAATCGGCATCCAAGCTGGCCGCTAAACGACAGCTTCGTTCGTCCAAAAGAACAACAACAACCGGCAACTCTTCGAATTCGTGATCAGCCATTCAACCTTTCCTTTCCTTCAGCGACGCACTTGATCTCCTGCCGCATTGTACAACAACGCGTTATCCGCCGTGCGTACGCAAGCTCCCGTGGGATAGGCTTCCAGCCTGTCATTTTCAGATTGACAGGTTGGCAGCCTATCCCACGAATTGATCAAGCAACCCTCAAGCCTCGGTGAGCTTGCTTCCTTATTGCGACGCAACGGATGCTTGAATCTGACGAACGAGTTCTTGCGAAACCAAACCACTCAAGGCTAGATCCCGGATCAGTTTCGCGGCAAATTTCTCACGTGATCCTAGGGAAACATCTCCCGCCGCTTCCATTTGACGGTCACAACTGGCAACCACCTCGCCAAACTGCTTTTGATCGGGGAGCTGGCACATGGCCTTGATTACGATCTGCGAGGTGTTGGAAACCACCTCGTACAACTCCGATTCCGATTCAATCCTTTTCACGCGCTCCATCCAATAGGCGTTCCAAGCAATTCCACCCATCGAATAAATGCTGGCAACCATGGTTAGCATGCTCAGAACGCTCAGCGACAGAATGGTTCGTGCTGCGTCTCCCACCACCCTATTTGCCCAGAGGAGATAGACGCAAACGACCATCAGAGCCGCAGAGACGGTGAAAATCAGGGCTACCGTTCTTAATCGATGAAGCAAAATCCTAGCGGTGCTTCTGCCGCTGTTCACATGCATCGCAATTCTCAAAGACTCTTCTGCGGTAAGCGTACTCATTCTATTCCACTCCTGTCTTCGTATTCCAAAACCTTTGCCTCGATGACCGCCAAAGCAAATCGCTTTAAACTCCTCACGGTCGTCGGCATGATACTCAAAGCCTTTGCAATGTTTGCCGACGTCTCGCCGGCACTAAAACGTTCGAGCACCTCGCGTTGTCGCGTAGGCAATTGCTCCACCGCATCACGAATAACCTGGTTCAACGGGCTAACCTGGTTCAACGGGCTCTCAACGAACTCGTTCGCAGAATCTCTCGACACCAAATCATCTCTCGACACCAAATCAGAACCGTCACCTAAAAAAAGAGGCATGCCGGCCAACTGGTCCAACGAGCGAAATCGAACTACCTTTTGTGCCCATCGCATCAAATGCACTTGATCCTCAAAAGTGGATAGTTTGGCAATCGCTTCGATGGCAACGTCCTGGACGATGTCTTCTGCCGTCGACTGATCGAGCCCGAACGACTTCGCCTTCCGAACAAGAACCCCAAAGAGCCGCTCCCACTCAATTGAAAACTCCGCTAAAGTAACCACGTTGATTTGACTTTTCTAGGCGGGAATCCCTAAATCATTGCACCTAAATCTAGTTGCTACCGGTGATTTTAGTGTGTAGAACCATGCTGGATTGTCCGCTCCTAACTTATTTACTCGAAAGCGTGCAAAGCCAACAGGAAAATCTCCATTCTTTCTGTTGAACCCCGAAGCTGCCAGCCAGATCTCAGAAGAATTAGTGAACACGGTGTCGTTTATGTGGCCAACGATTGCCCTGATTGGGTTGATGTTATTCCTGCTTGCGCTGGTTTACCTTTGGAAGGAAACTCCATCTACTCCTTGGGTTACGTACGAAAAGCTTCTGGAGTTTTTTGAAAAACACGATTTGCCCAGATGGCTTTTGCTTCCTTTGGTCGTTGTGAGTTTCGCTTTCCGGCCCCAAGGCAAAACATTTCTCCTCAGTTCCTTGGGGTTTGCGGGGTTCGGGGCAATTGCAGCCATTTGGGGAAGCGGCATTTTGGATTTCTTCCTCGACCTGATCCGTTTTTTCTTCGGTCAGCCGTCTGGAAAGAGTAGTTCTTAGTTCTTAGTTCTTAACGGATCGGGACATTGGTCCCAATCTACCTTTGGTAGTTTCCAATCTGCCGCTCGCGTTCGTTCTTGGGCAGCAGGCAGTTTTCGATGCCCAGCGACTACGCCCAGATTTCATGGACAACATTTCCATGCACATCGGTCAATCGAAAGTCGCGACCTGCATAGCGGTATGTCAATCGCTTGTGGTCAATGCCTAAGCCGTACAGAAGTGTTGCATGCAAATCATGCATATGGACCGGCTTTTCGACAGGTCGAAATCCAAAGTCGTCTGTTGCGCCGTACGTCAAACCGCCTCGGACTCCGCCACCCGCCATCCACATCGTGAACGCTTGAGGATGATGGTTGCGTCCATCCTTGTTTTCTGCCGTCGGGGTTCGACCAAACTCTGCCCCCCAAAGGACAAGCGTATCTTCGAGCAACCCGCGTCTTGCTAGATCTTCGAGCAAGCCTGCAATGGGTCGATCGACTTTGGCGGACTCTGCAACGATACCGCTCTTCAACTGTTTGTGGTGATCCCAGGTGTAGTCGGTGGAAACTTGGATGTATCGCACACCCGATTCCGCCAATTTTCGAGCCAGCAAACATTGCCGCCCAAAATTGTCCGTGGGTGTACTGCCGATTCCGTACAAATCTTTCGTCTCTTGTGTCTCGTCATCGATATTCATCACGGTTGGAATACTGGATTGCATCCTAAATGCAAGCTCATAATTGGCGATAAGACCTTCGATTCCTTGGTCGGAGTTTGCGCTTTTCAAATGATCTCTGTTCAACATCTGAATAAGATCCAACTGCTCGCGTTGCAATCGACTATCGATTCTCGCGTTACCTAGGTTCGAAACCCGAGCCTTGGCTACAGGCAGCTCGGCAGATCCAATGGCTGTACCCTGATGGCTAGCAGGCAAAAATGCGTTGCCGTAGTTTTGGACCCCTCCATGCCCACGCGGCGGGGAAATCGTGACGAAAGCTGGCAAGTTCTCGTTTTCGGATCCCAATCCGTAACTGACCCACGCCCCAACACTGGGACGCACTAAATTCGCTTGCCCTGTATGCAATCGCAAAAGGGCTTCTCCATGGTCGCTCCCCTCAGTATGCATGGATCGAATCACGCAAATCTTGTCCGCATGCCTAGCGAGATTGGGTAGCAGCTCGCTAATCCATACGCCGCTTTCGCCATGCTGCGAAAATTGAAATGGGGACGCGAGCAGAGTGCCTAATTCACTTTTGTTGCTTCCTACCGACTGAGGAGAAAGTGCTTTGCCGTCCTCCTTAATGAGTTGCGGCTTTGGATCGAATAGATCGACATGACTTGGACCGCCCCACATGAACAGGAAGATGATCCGTTTGGCCTTAGGACGAAAGTGCGGCAACATGGGGGCGAGCCGATTGGTATCCTCGGTTGCGAGGACCGACGAGTGATTTGCCAGGAGACCACTCATGGCGAGGTATCCAAAACCACAGGCGCTGGACTTGAGCAACGCTCGTCGCGTGGATTGCGGTTCAAATTGGAAACAGGCCATACTTGAAACTCACTCCAGGAATTGAAACCGACTCGAAGCGAACAAGGCATGACAAACGATTGCCAATGCTCTTAGCTCAGGCTCTTCCACTTTTTCCGAAATCAAACGCGTCTCGGTTTGGATCAAAAAGGCTTGAAGCGCCTTCTGCTCATCCTCGTTTGCGTTCTTATTCAAAATCCATTCGAACATGCGATCGACTCTTGCCCGATTATCCTTAGAGTCGATTTCCCTGGTAATTCGTCGGGCCGTCAAGTTCGCTGTCTCCATCACCATTTCATCATTGAGCAGAAACAGCGACTGCGTTGGAACGATTGTGTTGGTCCGCGCCCCAGTGGTTTCATGCGGGTTTGCGAAATCGAAGACACTGAACAGCTCTGGCAAGTCATTTCGGATAACCGGCAAGTATACGCTGCGGCAAGGAAAATCGATCCGCCGTCGAACCTTGTTTTCACCTACTGCGGTTGCTTGATCGCCTAAGTAATAAACCGACGACTCCATAGGCCTCAAGTCGAGTTGATTTGCGGCAGACAACATGGCGTCGCGGAGAGACTCCGGATCCAATCGTCGACGGTGAGATCTCCAGTACGATCGGTTGTCGGGGTCGATGGCGGCGTTGGCTGTATCGTACCTACTGCTGAGCGCAAAGGTTCGGCTCAAAACGATTTCACGCACCAAGGCTTTGACAGACCAGCCCGATTCGATAAAAAAGCTTGCCAAGTGATCCAGCAATTCCGGATGGGTTGGTTGTTCGCCCGTTCGGCCAAAGTTATCGACGGTTCGCACAAGGCCAACTCCCATCAGATGGTGCCAAATACGATTGGCTTGAACACGCGCGACCAATTGACCCGCTCGATTCTTCGGATCGACCAACCATTGGCTCAGCTCCATGCGACCGCTTTGCTTGACTGGCATCGCGATTCGTTCGTCGTCGACGAGCACCTTTAAGAATCCTCGCGGGACTTGCTCACCCAACCGATCAAACTGCCCGGCCAATCGAATGTGTTCATCGGCTGGCTGTTCTACATCTTCTGGAATCATAGCGCGAGGCGGGATCTTGGGCGGATTGGAAATTGCGGCCGTCAAACCTCGAATCAATTCTTCTTGGGCAACGATTCGAGCTTCGTTTGGTTTTCCAATCTCCTTCGCCCCTTCGGCGATCGCGTTAGGCTTTTTATCAAGAAGAACGGCGAAAGCATCCGCGTTGTTTTCTTTCATCGCTTGCAGCGCCGATTCCGCATCCTTCTTTTGTTCTTTCAATTTCGGTTGTGTGCGCCAGTACACTTCGTACGCATCATCGGACTCCTTGCCGTCAGGCCCTAGTCCGATGAGCCGCTCCATTACACGCTGCTCCCCGAGCATATAACGGGACTTCATCACGCTTGTCGACGCAAATATTCCCGCCATCGAGTAATAGTCGGCGGTTGGAATGGGATCGAACTTGTGGTCGTGACAACGGGCGCAGCCCAGGGTTTGACCGAGAAGCGCCTTTCCGATCGTGTCGAGCTGCTCGTCTGCAACCTCCATACGCTGATTGATGGCGTTGTTTCCCAAGAGCACCTTGGGACCAATCACCAGGAATCCGGCCGCAATACGCTGCTGATCGCGTTGATCGACCGAATCAAAAGGGAGCAGATCGCCAGCAAGTTGCTCAATGACAAACCGATCAAACGGCAGATCTGTGTTGAGTGCATCGATGACCCAATTGCGATATCGCCACGCTTCACGGAATAGAAAGTTCTCGTCGAGTCCATTCGAATCGGAGTACCTAGCAAGATCGAGCCAATGCCGCCCCCAGCGTTTTCCAAATTCAGGTGATGCGAGCAAACGATCGACCAATCTCGAAATCGCTTGAGATGGTTCGTCAGAAATAAATTCGTTGATTTCTTGCTGGGTAGGCGGGAGACCGATGAGCTGAAAGAAAATGCGTCTCGCGAGATCCACAGAGTCCGCGTCCGATACCGGGTGCAGCCCCTTGCTTTCAAGTTGAGCGACGACATACCGATCAACGCTGGATCGTGACCATTCGGATTTGTCGCTCGCAAGCGGATCGTGACTTAGCGGCTGAAAAGCCCAATGACTCTTGCCTGCAATGGGATCCGACGCTTCGACCATCGAAATCGCGGCGTCGTCACTTGGCCCTGGCGCTCCGATCCGAACCCAATGCTCAAGCTTTGCAATGTCTTCCGCCGCAAGCGGTGCGGTCGGCGGCATCTGCAGGTCCGGATCGTTGTATCGGACAGCGCGGAGTAACGAACTGGATTCAGGCGCCACCGTCATCACGCTTGGCCCGTTCTGACCGCTTTTCATCCAACCATCTCGCGAATCAAGCAGCAGTTCTGCTTGTAGATCTTTGGCACGCTTGGAATGGCATTGATAGCAATGTCGAGCGAGCAACGGACGGATGTTCGTCTCGTAAAAGGCGACGCCAACGTCGCTCGACTCGTCCTCGGCTAGAGCGACTGGAAGCCATACCTGGGTCGCGCTCACGAGCAAAAGGAGGAAAAGGAGGAATCGAATGGTGAAAATCTGGATCGATCGCACGGTCACAAGCCGGGTGGTAGAGATAACGGATGGGAAAGCTTCACTTATGGCCCTATCGTATCCGCATAACTCTCAAAATGCAGCTTGAGACCGACAGAAAAATCGTATTCACTTTCGGTTCGAACCCTTGTTATCGCGGAGCAGCCCGGGCCGCCAGTCGCCGGTAGTAGGTCCCTTTTCGATCTTGATTATCTTGCACACCTTTGCTAATCAACAGGTTGACGCCGAATCCCGCTTCTACCCTCGAGCCATCGACTTCCGCGGATGCCCTCTAAACCATGGAGAAAACGAATCCGAATCCATGAATCGACACAGCGCGAGTTGTGCCGAGTCATTTTCCTTGTTCTTGCGTTGATTCCACTTGTTTTTGTCGCTTGCTATAGCTTCGTTCGAATCACGCCATGGTATCAAAGCTATCAAAAGGAACTCTGGCAACAGAGGATTAGCGACAATTTAGGTGTTAACGTTCGTTTTTCATCGATCGAGTTTCCAAGTCCCGAACGCTTCCGAGCGCACAATTTTGTTTGTTTGCATCCAGAAACGGGCAAACAGATTTTGAAGGTGGACAAAATCAATGCGGCCATGGATCGCTCGGGGTGGACGGTGGATCTTGTCTCCCCAGAGCTAAATGGGCCGCAGATTCAAAGCGCAATGCAGGTGATCCACGATTGGTTTCTTTGCCGCCCGCAGAAGTCGGCAAGCCTACTCAGGTTGTCGGTACCGGAAATGCTCGTTTTCGATGGGGTGGAAAACACAAAATTTCAAAATGTTGAGGTTGGGCTTCAGCCGACCGAAACAGCCTCCAGTCTCTATCTCAAATTCTCAATTGCTGGTCAGAACTTCTCGGAATCCAGCACTCTCGTCATCAAGCGACACCACGCATTGGCTTGCCCAACGACCCATTTGGAACTTATCTCGAACGATATCTCAATCCCCTGCCGACTATTGGCAAAGCGATTTCCAACTCTTCACGAGTTAGGCAATGATGCTGGTTTTCGCGGCACAATGGCTTGGACACAAAATGACCAAAACTGGGACGCAAACATCACTGGCGTCTTCGAATCCGTTGACTTGGGAATTGTGACCGCCCCAATTGGTTCTCCGATCCGTGGAATCGCAAATCTGCTCATCGACCAAGCATTGATTGCAGACGACCGGTTGCTCGTCGCCAAAGGTTCGCTCGATTTAAGCGGTACCAATGGAACTGCGGAAACAGAATGGGTACATCGAACGAGAGATGCCTTTCGTTTGCATGCCCAGGAGAGTCTTTGGAAATTGGAAAACAAAACCGCCCGCATCGACCGCTTGGCCATTCAATTCGAACTTGCCCCCAACGGACTCAAGTTAGAGGGGAAAATACGACCTGCGGATCCTGGTTGGCCGAACAACATCGCCATGATCGTCGACAAAAGTGCGATTATTGGGAGCAGCACCCGCATACCGCTCAAAACCGTCTCCGACTGGCTGCTATCTACTTCGGAGAGAATCAAGTTGCCCAGCGGAGACGAATCGCAGATTTCCGCGCAAAACTCGGAGATGGGTCGGTACTTGGCGCGTCATCTGCCATGGCCCAGGAATAATGCGACCGCACTCGCACCGTTCATCGCTAACGATCAACGGTAATGAACTGTCACGCCATGTCGCCTTTTGTGCCGCCTTATGCTCAGCAAAAGGTGCGATTCCCCACGCAACTTTCGCGGACAGTCTGTGACGGCATCGCACGGCAGAACTGCTTCTTGAGAAAGTCAATTATCTTTGCTGGAAGATTTTTGGAGGTCTCGGTCGTCGAATCCGGCAAATTCGAATCATTTGACCTAAAAATGGTCTTAGTTAGCCTTGTAGTTTGGGAATCGGCACTTCGACCTAGTTAAGATTGAGGGAGGCACCCCAAACAATGCGTTCGGGGATAGCTCCACCGCTGAGGCACCCATTCTTAGATTTTTCCACTTTTGACGTTCCGACATGATTACTGCGATTCGGACTTTTGCGAAGTTATTGCTGTTGCTGCCGGTTTGGGCGGACCCTTTATTGCCGCTTGCGTTTGGACAAGATCCGTTTGAAGTGAACGGGGCTGTCGGAAATCAAGAAAGCGATGACGTTTTAACAGCCAAGACAACCGCAAATTCCGGCGACCAAGGCTTATTGGATAGCCAAGGGCTCAACCCAAACGAGCGCAGTGCCGTTGTTCGTTCGATACGGTCATCCATGCCAAGTACGGCAACGGAGCTTGCCCGCGCCATTCAGTTGATGACGAAAATTCGCCGATGGGATGAAGTTCAACATTGGTTGGACGAAGTCGTTCGATTGGGAATCGACGAGACCAAAGCAACTCAAATGGTTCAAACGGCGGGAACACAAACGTTTCTTAATCTGATGCAAGCGGATGTTGAAATATCTGCATCGCATCGAGCGAGTGTGAAACGAATTCTTGACTTGGCCAACGCCTCCGCGGTGGATCCCAAAAGGCTTCGGGCCAACGTCTTATTGTTGCAAAGCCCAAACAAATCGGATCGCATTCGAGCGTTTCGCACGTTGCAGTCGGCGGGCAATCGAGGCATTGCTGCACTCATCGACCATCAACTTTCCGAACAAGCTTCTGCACCGAACGCGACGATGTCCGAAGCATTCTCATTGATGGGGAAATCTGCGTTGTCCGCTTGGCAGGCAGCTATGGTGACGCCACATGAGGATGCTCGCGGGCGACTGGCATTGCTCGCAGCGCGTTTGGGGGAGCCATCCCTATCGATTCAGTTATGCTCCGCTGCCAACGATGTGCAAATGGACAATCAAATCAAGGACGAACTCAATCGTGTGGCTGCGGAACGCAATAAGTCGATTCCTTCAGGCTCAGTGATTCAACGATACGCTTTGGATCAAATGCAAAAGTCCCTAGACGAATTTCAGCGTTCGCGGTGGACCGATGACGCGGATGCGTTCACGACTTGGCGGTTAGCTCCCAATGGTCGATCCGTCCTTGAAAGACCGGCTCGCGTCGCCGATTTGGCTTGGAACCGCGCGGTTCAACTGGCCCACTCCGCCTTGCGTTTAAGCGATTCTGCGGATATTGATTCGGCTCTTGCGATGGCGGTTGTTCTTGAGGACACTGCCCGGCAATCGCCAGGTACCGCGAGTTTCGAAGATGTCGCTTCCATTTTGCCGATGGTGATAAAAGATAGCTTTGAATTCGGTGTTTTGGTTTGGGACGCTTCAGAAAAAGCCGAGCTTTCTTCCGCTCAGTTGCATGCGGTTCGAAATCTCTCGCGTTGGGTCCAGCCGAATGCGATGCCCAATCCGGTGCGCGATCGCCTTGCGCAAGCCCTTAGTTCAGGCTACGCTGCGGTGCGTTATGAAGCGGCGGAATCGCTTGTTCGCGCAATGGTGGTAGATCAAGAGGAAGGTTCCACAAAACTTGTCGACTTCGCTTTCGATGGCCGTAATCGTTTGGAGAGAATTCTCGCCGAGATGAGGGGCCTTGAAGGTCGACCGTTGGCCTTGATCGTCGGCGGGAGCACGGACTTGAGAGCACATACGAAGGGGCTTTTGGACGCTTTTTCATTTCGCGTGACCGAGGCGGCTTCCGCAACGCAGACGATGTCATTGTTGCGGGAAGGCTTGCCTATCGAGTCCATTTTTATTGTCGAGCGCGTCCTTGAGATGGACCTGGGTCAGCTTGTTCAACGCATTCGTGCGAACCCGGCCACCGCACGGTGTCCAATCGCGATTCTTGCTGCTTCCTTGAGCAGGGGTGAGCATTCCGTTGCAGCTGCGGACCCTCGGGTCGTATTGGGAAGCATACCGCCCGACGAAGCCGGCTTTGCGGATATTTTGCGCCGAATGAACATCGTGACTCAATCCCCGAAATTGGAATCGGCTAATCGAATTGCATGGAACGAGATATCGTGGTCCTATTGGAACGACCGTCAAGGACAGTTCATTTCGACCCAGCCCAAGTTAAGTTTTGAAACGGTTGTGGAGAGCCCGGCCGGCCAAATGAACCTAATCGCGATTGTGTCAGATAAATCGCAACCTTTGCCTAAACGCGAGCAGGCAAGCCAAATTTTTGTGCAATCGGTTAAGCGATTTGGGCTTTTGATATCTACCGAGACCGCAAACGCTCAGTACGATGAGTATAACACGCGTGGACCCGATGAACTGGATCTGCGTGTTGTTCTAGGGCGCGTCCTGGATGCGATTGAGGCAAGCAAGTCTGCAAAACCTTGGTCTGAGGTAGCGCCTTAGGATTCGTCGTGCGTGCGGACGCCGACTCGATTTTTTGGCGTTTACCACAAGCTGCGGATCAATGACCAGTTACGGACTGGAAAACGAAGGGAACTATCGATTTACCGGTGGTGGAGAATTGCCCGGTGTGATCGGCACCAGCCCCGCCATGCAGGACATCTACCGCATTACGCGGCGAGTGGCGATGAGCAATGCGTCGGTCCTGCTCCTGGGCGAGACGGGCACGGGCAAAGAAGTGATCGCAAATGCCATCCATCAATTGAGCAATCGCAACGGTGGCCCCTTTGTCAAAGTCAACTGTGGTGCTTTGAGCGAGAGTTTGCTTGAAAGCGAACTGTTTGGTCACGTTCGAGGTGCGTTCACAGGTGCCGTAGGCAATCGAGCCGGACGTTTCGAGGCAGCCCACTCGGGCACCATCTTTCTAGACGAAATCAACAGCACGTCGCTCCATTTGCAAGTCAAACTTTTGCGAGTATTGCAGCAGAAGGAATTTGAACGCGTCGGAGATACCGAGACCGTAACGGTCGATACGCGGGTGATCGCAGCCAGCAACCGCGACCTTGCGGGCGAGATTGCGCAAGAGAAATTTCGCGAGGATCTCTACTGGCGCCTCAACGTGGTCCCGATCGAGTTGCCGCCTCTCCGCAAGCGACGCGAGGATGTTCCCGCTCTCATCGCCCATTTCTTGCAACACTACAGCGCACTTAATGATCGCTATGTGGTTCACATTCAGCGAGAAGCCATGCAGGCTTTGCAAGACTATCACTGGCCGGGAAACGTGCGAGAACTACAGAACTACATCGAGCGATCCGTGGTCATGGCGGAGTCGGACGAGTTAACACTGCAACTATTGCCCGGTTGCGTAACTGGTGCTACCAAGCTATCGTCGCTTTCCGTCGCACGCGCCCTCGATTTTGATTCTTTGGTTGGTGAAGTTGTGCAAGAAGGAGTTCGAATCTGCGATCCAGAACAGACGGACTTGCACAGCAGAGTGGTTGATAGGGTTGAAAAGGAATTGATTGCCCAAGTTCTCGCGGCTTGCAATTTCGTCCAGACCAAGGCAGCTACGCGACTGGGTATCAATCGCAACACGCTTCACAAAAAAATGAAGGATTACAACTTGGAGGGGCAGGATTCCGGCGAATCTGGGTCGTAGTTACTTTTGATTTCCAATCCACCGTTCGCCAAAGAGATGGAACACTCTGCCGACAATCGCCCTCAATTTTGACAAGAAACAAAATGACCAAAACAAACGCGTTCAGTTCTGTTCAAGATGCTGTGTCTGCAATTGCCCGCGGAGCGGTCGTGATTGTGCTCGACGACGAAGATCGCGAAAACGAAGGGGACTTTGTATGCGCGGCCCAGGGGGTAACGACAGAAACAATCAACTTCATGCTGCAGGGGCACGGTCAGTTGTGTGCTTCGGTGCTGCCATCTGTTTGTGAACGACTTGAGCTGCGTCCCCTTGTCGAGTTGAACACATCGCCACTGACCACCGCATTCATGACCCCTGTCGATCATGCGGGCTGCAAAACAGGCATCACGGCCAGTGAACGCGCTGAAACGATTCGACGATTGGCAGCCGATTCCTCGCAAGCTTCGGATTTCGTCAAACCCGGCCACGTGTATCCCCTCGTCGCTAAAGAGGGGGGCGTTCTACGGCGGGCCGGACATACCGAAGCGGCCGTCGATTTGGCTCGCATGGCAGGGTTGGTTCCGGCGGGAGTGCTTTGCGAAATCCTCAATCGCGAGGGAGATCGAGCGACCCGCGATGAGCTGATGGAGATGGCCACCAAGTTGGGTCTAGAGATCATCACCGTGGAACAACTGATCGCCCACCGCCGAGTCAACGAAAAGCTAGTGTCGCGAACGGCCACTGCCAAATTGCCAACGCGTTACGGGACTTTTGATATCATGGCCTACAGCGTTCAGTATGAAACGCAAGAACCCATCGCATTGGTATTTGGAAATGTGCAAGACGAAAGCGATCCAGCCACGTTAGTTCGCATGCACAGCAGTTGCTTTACCGGCGACTTGCTTGCATCGTTGCGATGCGATTGCGGTGACCAATTGCACCAAGCACTCGAAGCCATCACGCGCGAAGGGCGCGGTGTATTGGTCTATCTCCCGCAAGAAGGGCGAGGCATCGGCCTAGCTCAAAAAATACGCGCCTACGCCTTGCAAGAACAAGGCATGGACACCGTGGAAGCCAATCATGCGTTGGGATTTAAAGCCGACATGCGCGACTACGGAGTGGGAATCCAGATCTTGAAGGACCTGGGATTGCGCCGCATTCGATTGTTGACCAACAACCCAAAAAAGACGGAAGCCTTCAACCTTCGCGGCTTCGACTTGACGGTAACGGATCAAGTTCCAATCATCCCAACCGTCAACGAACACAACGCGAATTATCTTGCGACCAAACGGGACAAGATGGGACACCGCTTACCGTAGTGGAGATGATAAGTGGGAGAAGGCGATAGCCGCCACTTATCGACCGCAGCGGAGGTATCTTGCTCTGGGGTCCAGGGGTGGTAACCCCTTGACACGACAGAAAAATTTAGCGACAGGAAAATCTACAGGTTCCGTTTGTCTTTATCTTCCTGTCGTAAAATCTTCCTGTCACGTTCAATCGTCGTTACGGTGACGTGGTGGTGATAAACATTGACCCATTGCAACCGCTTGAGCGGACTGGCCATGATCAGCTTTTGAAACTCTTGACTGTTTTCTGGAATCAACTTGGGGTACGTTGTCACGCCCAACGCTGTATCGGGGGAAAGTAGATGGAATCGCTGATGACCAATCGATTGACCTCCTGAAACCATTGGCAACTGTTGCTCGGACTCAGCCCGCTCCAACATGCAACCGAGAATGGCTCGACGATACACGGACGCGCTCAAACCTGTCCCCCAATCTTCGACCAACTCTCGAACTAAAGTTGGCAGAAACCTATCTCCAGAATAGCCCTGCTCATCGAGCTGAAACATTTGCCTTTCGATCCGTTGAAAGGTTGTATTCACGAATCGGGATTCGACAGACTTCGTTCGAAAGTTAACGAGTTTTCCACGAGTCGAATTGGTCAAGTAAAGATACTCAAGCAATTGCCCTTCGTGCGATTTCATGAGCTCTGAAACCGCCTTAAGTTCATAGATTACTCGATTGGCAATGACTAGGTCGAGTGAACGACCGATAGAGAACTCGCGAAACGACAGCCTGATCGGGACTTCCATTGAAACTTCATAACCGGCGAGCCGTAATCGTCTAACGAGTTCGAGTTGATAGACAGATTCATCGCATAGACGCCCTAGTTCATTGTGGGTGTCAAACGCATGCCGCATTACCGTAAAGTCTACTGTCCTCATCTCCTCTTCGGATAGTCTCGGAAACTCGAAGGGGCAATGGATCGGCATAACGGACTCGATACGACAAGAAAATTAGACGACAGGAAAATTTTTAGGTTCAAGGTCCAGATCATCTTCCTGTCACAAAATCTTCCTGTCGATCCCCGAGTTTCAGAAACGATAGTTCGGATTTTTCGTATCGAAGTCGGCATCGGTCAGGCCTACGTTCAGTAATAGGTCTTCGTACGTATACTCCTCCTCCAGTTCAGGTGCTCCATCCTTGGTCTTGGGCCATGTGTAGCTCGCGTACTTGAGTGGCACCAAGCGTTCTTCATCGATGTAAATCTGAGCCAAGTAAAATTCGAACTCAACTTGCTTCCCTTCGATCTCGACGGTCGGTTCCTCATGAATCACTTCCAATAACGTGCATTGCAACTTTCCAAGTGTGACGTTTTCTGTACGACGAACCGTAACCGGGCCAAGCAACCGATCGCGTTCTCCTTTTTCAATCAACTTGCGAAGCAATTTTTCGATCCCGATTTCCGTGATGGGGTAGCGGTTGCCAAGCATGGCCAAACTACTTTGAGGCGACAACTCGACTGTGACCAATCCCATCAAGCCCGCCTCGTGCGCGGTTAGCTTGTTATTGTTCTTATTTTGAATCCAAATAATCTCCCGTCCTGCTTGTGATTTAGGTTCGATGCCTTTCAAGTAAACGGATACAGTGCGTTCTGCTACGGTGCGTTCTGCTACGGTGCGTTCTGCGGTAGGATCCTCAGAACCATACCGAAGCTTCATTTCCATTTTGGATGCCGGCAGAAGCTTGCCGGCAACGCGTTCGCGTTTAGTCAGGTTCGCAGTAAAGTCCCGATGTTCACTGCAATGATGGGCCAGGGCACGGCGAGCAAACTCGAGCAACGGATCGATCGCATGCGGATTTGAGTTTGTCGATTCCACTTCTGCTTTGGGGGAAACGAGGTCCTTTGATGTGACCGGTCGCAACGTTTCATCGGCCCACCGATTCCAGATCATCCGCCAACCAACCCCGAACACGCCCAGCAAGATACAACCGCACAGGGTCAATCGTGTAAGCCAAACTCGGTACCCTTGTCGAGCCACGGTTGCACCTCTTGTTGTGAAATAGTTCTAGCAAGCTCGAATCCGCGACTTGTGAGTGAAAAATCGCGATGAATGTGGTGCATCACGAGCCCATGCGTGCACAAAAGCCGGAATCCTTCCAGAAATCGAACCGTTACTTCCGGATCATTTGCGTCGCGAAAAGCAACGGTTTGGACTTCGTCGAGCTCAACATACACCGCTAGCATTCGCGACGGAGCCTCGAAAGCTGCGTTCACCGCCTTGATTTCGATGACACCTCGATTGCGTGCGGCAACCAGGATCGCTTTTGATTCGGGCAGAAGATGATCAATAGACGCTGCCCCTGTGGCGTCCAAATTAACCATAGCGTCGCTACTTAGTTGTGCTAACGCAACCAAAACAGGGGCGCCCGCTCCGAGCGCGTCCCAACTGCCACTAAGATAGTTGTCCAGAGGCTGCAGTTTTGCAACGCTTCGAATGGGTTTAGAAAAGTCTGGGTCCATGGTCACGCCAAGCGGTTGCTGTGGGAATTACGGATTGTCGCGGGTGTCGAATAGACCCATAATCCTACGTATTCTCGTTTGATAAGACAGAGCGCATTGTTTTTTGTCGTCACAATCGACCCGATTTGTTCCTTTCCGGAGAGTTTTCACATGGCCTTGGTTCCGCTTCGCAAAGTACTTGATCACGCGGCAGAAAACGGCTACGGAGTGGCCGCCTTCAATGTCAATAATATGGAGCAAATCCAGTCGATCATGGAAGCGGCCCAAGAAACCGACTCCCCCGCCATTATTCAAGCATCCAGAGGCGCTCGCACCTATTCCCAAGATGCGTTTTTGCGACATCTGATGTTGGCCGCTGTCGAACTCTATCCCAAGATCCCAATCGTGATGCACCAAGATCACGGTAACTCTCCCAAAACCTGCATATCGGCCATCGAAAACGGCTTCACCTCCGTCATGATGGATGGCTCATTGCAAGAGGATGGCAAAACACCTGCTTCCTATGAGTACAACGTGGCTGTGACCAAGGAAGTTGTCAAACTTGCGCATGCACGCAATGTCTCGGTGGAGGGCGAGCTTGGCTGCTTGGGCTCGCTTGAATCCGGCAGTGGCGAAGCCGAGGATGGACATGGTGCCGAAGGCGTCTTGAGTCACGATCAATTGCTAACCGATCCCGAAGAAGCCGCACGATTCGTCGCCGAAACCAACGTCGATGCGCTGGCGGTTGCCATCGGAACCAGTCATGGTGCCTATAAATTCACACGGAAGCCGGACGGAGAGGTTTTGGCCATGTCCCGCATCGAAGCGATCCATAAACTACTGCCGAACACCCACTTGGTCATGCACGGTAGCAGCAGCGTTCCACAAGAACTTCAAGACATCATCAACAAGTTTGGTGGTAAGATGAAGCAGACATGGGGCGTTCCGGTCGAAGAGATACAACGCGGGATCAAGAGCGGTGTTCGCAAGATCAATGTCGACACGGATTGCCGAATGGCGATCACCGGTGCGATTCGCAAAGTACTAGCCGAACATCCCGACAAATTCGATCCTCGCGATTATTTGAAGCCTGCTCGCGCTGCCATGAAGCAAGTCTGCATGGACCGAATGATCTCCTTTGGACAAGCTGGCAACGCCAGCAAGATCAAGTAGTTAATAGCGGATCTTGTGTAAGTTCCTGTGCTCGCGTGTCACCCAAGCTTTTCCAACCCTCTCGGAGCTTCGAACTATGCGTCATCTTTTACTATCGGTCTCATTGATTTTTCTGTCGGGTTTAGCGACTCCGGACCAAACGTCCGCCCAAGAGTTCCCTGGTGCCGGGAAAGTCTCCAAGGTTCACGGCGGGTTCAAGTTTACCGAGGGCCCAGCCTTTGATGGCAAGCACCTGTACTTCACCGACATCCCCAACAACCGAATCCTGCGAACAGACCTCAAGGGAACGCTCGAGACCTTCTTGGAGAATTCGGGAAACTGCAACGGCCTCATGTTCGATGGCAAAAACAGCCTCATTGCCTGCAGGATGGGCCGCCTCGAGAATCCGATCGCAGATGCTGAGTTGATTGCGATCGACGCAGCTACAAAACAAGTCAAATCGCTTTCGTCCAAGTACGACGGCAAGCGTTATAACGCATGCAACGATCTGGTCATCGACAAGTCCGGCGGTATCTACTTTACGGACCCTCGCTACGGAGCACCCGAACCTTGGCCGCAAGTCAAAGAGGCTTTTTACTATCGATCCAGCAAAGGCGAAGTGACCAAACTGGGCGACGACATTTCGGCACCCAACGGTATCATTCTGTCGCCAGATGAATCCACGCTTTATGTTGTCCCATCCATGCAAAAGCAAGTTTATGCCTTCAGTGTTAAGTCTCCAGGAATCTTGACCGACAAACGCGTTCTTTTCGAAATTAAGCAACCGACCGACAAGGAAAACTCAGGGGGCGACGGCTTATCCGTCGACGTTCAAGGCAACTTATACATCACGACCGACCTGGGTGTCCAAGTGGTATCGAAGGACGGAAAATTGCTCGGGATTATTGCGTTTCCGGAGCAGCCAGCCAATTGTTCGTTTGGTGGCCCTGACATGAAGACCCTGTTCGCAACCTGCCGAACCGGACTCTATTCTGTCGAAATGCCGACAGCAGGTCACAAATTTTCGGGGAAAGTTGAGTAATCGGCTAGACGACTCAACATGTTCGTTCATTGCGTGCACGCACAATGCACATTGACGGGGCTGTTAACCTAGCCGAGAATTTAGCAGTTCAACAGAGATTCGAATCCTTTTTCACCTATCGCATACTAGTCGTTTTCCTATGAGCATACTCCAGTTGCAGGATCCTGCGGTTTGGGCCGCGATCGAATCGGAAGCACTTCGACAACAAGAAGGGCTTGAGATGATCGCCAGCGAAAACTACACCAGCCCAGCCGTGATGCAAGCGGTCGGTAGCGTCCTCACCAACAAGTATGCCGAAGGTTATCCGGGAAAGCGATATTACGGTGGCTGCGAATTTGTCGATGTGGTTGAAGACTTAGCGATCGAGCGTGCTAAGCAATTGTTCGGTGCCGAACACGCCAACGTGCAGCCTCATTCAGGTTCCCAGGCCAACATGGCAGTCTATCTGTCCGCCTTGCTGCCGGGCGATTCGGTTCTCGGATTGGACCTAGCACAGGGTGGTCACCTCACACACGGAATGCCACTTAACATCAGCGGTAAGCTGTACAAATTTCATTCCTATGGAGTCGATCCAGTCCACCATCGGATCGATTTCGATCAAGTTGCTAGGTTAGCCAAAGAGCACAAGCCTAAATTGATTGTCGCGGGTGCGAGTGCCTACCCCCGAGAGATCTTTCATGATCGTTTTGCAGAGATTGCAAACGATGTGGGAGCAAAGCTCATGGTCGACATGGCTCATTACGCGGGATTGGTTGCGGCTGGCGTCCATAACTCTCCCATCCCCTACGCTGACTACGTTACAACCACTACCCACAAAACACTGCGCGGACCTCGCAGCGGTTTGATCATGTGCCGCAGCCAATATGCAAAGGCCATCAACAGCGCGGTGTTTCCAGGAACGCAAGGTGGACCGTTGATGCACGTTGTCGCTGGCAAGGCTGTCTGCTTTGCCGAAGCTTTGTTGCCAAGCTTTCAAGAGTACGGAAAGCAGATCATCGAAAATTCTCGAGCGCTAGCGGAGTCCCTCCTTGGACAAGGCTTGCGATTGATTAGCGGTGGCACCGACAATCACTTGGTCCTGGTTGACGTCACGAGTTTTGGCATCGGCGGCAAAGTCGCAGAGAAAGCCCTTGATCACTGTGGCATCACCGTCAATATGAATATGATTCCATTCGACACTCGCAAACCAATGGATCCGAGCGGCATCCGCATCGGCGCGCCCGCTTTGACCACTCGCGGAATGGGTGTCGATGAGTTCAAGACCATTGGTGTTTGGATTGCTCTGGCTCTCAAGTCACACGATGACGAAGCCATACTCGAGCAAATTCGCTCGGAAGTCAAACAAATGACCACCCAATTTCCTGTCCCTGCAGCCGGTTTGGCAATCGCTGTTTAACTCTTGCAAGTCAGCCAAACCATGACCACATCTCGAATCTTGATCGCCGACGACAATGCGCAAAACCGCGAACTGTTAGAAGCCTTGCTCGCGAAAATTGATTGCGATACGGAATTCGCCATCGATGGCCAAGACACGTTAAATAAAGTCGAGTCCTTCAAGCCGGATTTGATTTTGCTCGATGTCATGATGCCTAAACTGAACGGGTTCGAAGTTTGCCGAAAACTCAAAGGCAATCCGATAACCTCGCGAATCATGATCCTGATGGTGACCGCCTTGAGCGAACTTGGAGACATCGAGAGGGCCGTAGCAGCCGGTACGGATGACTTCTTGTCCAAACCGGTCAATTCGCTTGAGCTTCAAAAGCGAGTCACTAACATGCTGAAGTTCAAGGGCACAGAAGACGAAAATGAACGATTGCGTGCCTACATCCGTGAAATGGAAGAACCCAGGTAGCGCTGTAGCGCGTTAGGGTAAGGACACGTGGCATTTGCAAAACTGACGGCCGTTGAGTTGAACTTGCTCGCACGCATTCAGCGACAGGTTCCGATTGAGCATACAGTGACGACGATTGCGGGCTGTGATTATCCGTGGACGAGGGTGATCGATCCGGATTCGCTTTTGCTGAAAGCTCTATCGAAAAGTACCGAAGGAACCGTTGAGCTCGATCCTTTTTGGGCCGCATCATGGCGTGCCGCCAAGGGACTCGATCAATTCTTAGGAACGCTCCCGACACTGCAAGGCATAAGGGTCCTTGAACTTGGGGGCGGGAGCGGGCGGGCCGGGATATCGGCCGGTTTGCGAGGGGCTGACGTTTTGATCACGGATGCCGTTCCAACGGCTTTGCTGGTCTGCAAATTCAACGCGAGGCAAGTCGCGGATAAAGTTCAGGTTCGTTTGCTCGACTGGCGCGATCGCAACTCCCGATTAGAACGGTACCCCATCATCCTCGGTTCCGACATCGTGTACGATCCGAAGTTGTTTCCTATCCTGGAACCCTGTTTGCGACGTCACCTCGCCCCAGGCGGAGTCGTGTATCTAAGCGAGCCACAGCGACACACGGGAGATCGCTTCGAACCATGGATCAAGGCGGCTGGCTGGTACTGTAGTTCGACCTACATCGACCTGGGAGACGATGAACGCCATATCCGAATTTTCAAATGCAAATTGCCAACTTCCTAGTGCCACTGATTGGAATGAACGTCGCACAGGAGACTACTCGTTCCCAGGCTCTGCCTGGGAACGCATTGGTGTGGAGGCTCCTGCCTCCCGAGTTCACAAACGAAGGATGCATTTCGGCGAGGCGGAGCCTCGCTTGCATTGAGTTACCAGGCAGAG